>NZ_PGCP01000031.1 GCF_002812985.1 Aeromonas lusitana | reverse complement strand
CGTCCGAATTGTTTGCCTGTTTCCAAGCGTCTCACCGCACTACTCACTACAAACGTGCCGAGCAGTAGCAGTTTGTGTCTTTGCAGCACCGCAGCGACCAAGATCGTGCCATGCGCACAAATAGTTGGTTGCGGGGGCCGGATTTGAACCGACGACCTTCGGGTTATGAGCCCGACGAGCTACCGAGCTGCTCCACCCCGCGTCTGAGGTCGCCAATAATAGGCTCCATCCCAAATATTGCAAGCAAAAATCTTGAAAAAGTTGAGCGTGTGTACTATATCGCCGCAATCTGGTGCTTTGCCGGACAAACCGCTTTGTTTTTATGCAGTTAAGATCATGCCTTGGGAAAAAATCATCCCTCGTCCCCCTGAATACGACGACGGGTCCGCAGGTTCACCCGCGATAAGAGGCAGATCCGGCCCCCGCTCAGTTGAACTGATAGCGATAGGCGATGCCCAGTTGCTGATCCTCGCCATAGCTGTTGTCTGAGAGATGGGCATAGGTGCTGATGGATTGGCGCTTGGTGAACTTGTAGCCCATGCCGAGACCGGCAGAGTAGCCGTGGTAATCATCCGAGCCCGCCGAGCCTGTGCCAAAGGCGATCAGGGTCCACTTGGGTGAGAGAGGTTTGAGGGTGAAGACCCCCAGATAGCCCCCCTTGCTGGTGTTGGGCATCAGCACGAAGGCAGAGTCGGTGTTGAGGTCCACGTCGCCACAGCCCTGGCTGCCCACCTCGCAGGCGATGTCGCCCTCGTTATAGCTCAGCCCCCCCATGGGAAAGATCTGCCAGCCGGCGGGGGCGAAGCCAAACGCGCTCAGGGGGATGAAGGTGCCTATGTTGTAGCTGGTCTGGTTCGCATCATGCTCAAACTGCTTCTTGCTGAAGTTGAAGTTGACGATGCCAAAATCAAACAGCCAGGAGCCCCCCAGTCGCCACTCGCTGGCATCCTTGTTGATCGATGCGTTGAGCTTGCTGACCGGTCCCATACCTATCGAACCCGAGACCTTGAACTCATCCGTGTAGCTGGCCCCCAGCTGGGTCACCACCTTGGTGGGATCGTCCGCCAGCTTGTCACTCTCCTTGATGTCGCGAGCAGAGCCGCTGGCCGCGGCCCCGCTCGCCCACAACAAGAGTGCCAGCCCGATAACCTCTCTCCATCCATCCTGCATTGGTCTCATCCCTGAGTGGTTGTCATCTGGCGATGGCGCGGATGTCACTATCTCCTACTTCATTGCTCAAGACAACGCGAGCAGTTGCAGGGCGCCGGTGGCGGCCACCTCGGCGATCAGCAGGCCACACAGGGTCACCGACAACACCACGGGGGCCGTCTCCTGCTGGCGATAGAGGGGGGTGAACCAGAGCAGCAAGGCGGCGATCAGCAGGCCGCTCTGGGTCAGGATCCAGGGCAGCAAGGTATCCAGCAGCGCCTCGCTCGGCTGCGCCATCAACAGCAGGGCCACCAGCCAGAGCAGGCTGCCGACCGCCGCCGCCAGCCCCGTCATGGGCAGCAGGGTATTGAATGCCTGCAACCGGTGACGAGCCCGCAGCAGCATGAGGTGAGCAAACGCCGCCCCCAGCAGCACCATCTGCAACAGGCCACCGAGCCAACCCTGGATCTGCATCAGCCCCAGCCCGTACAGGGCCAGCGGCATGGCGGGTAGCCACAGCAGGGTGCCCGGGATGGCGCGCTTGCCCTCGAGGCGAGACTGGACCAGGGACAGGGCGATCCCCAGGATCAGGGCCGCGCCCCCGCACCAGACGAGCCAGCCCTTCATCCCGGCCTCGATGGCCAGCATCAGGGAGAGCCCGGTGATCACCCAGATGGAGAAGAGTTGGGTGGTGATGCGCGAGCGCTGGCCCGGGCAGAGATCGCCGCGCCACAGCACCAGACCGAGGGCTATCAAGGCCCCCAGCGCCATCAGGCCGGTCAGGGGGAAGAGCCAAAAAGGAAGTTGGACGAACATAGGGTCTCCAGCAGCAGACAAAAAAGAGCGGAGCATTGTGCCCCTTGATAAAACAAAGGGGCGAGTATAGCCAAACTCGCCCCTATCCCCAACGCCTGCGGTGGCCGTTAACCCTGCCCGCGGGCCAGGGCGACCACCTTGGCAAACATCTGCTTGAGCACGGGGGGAATGCGCTCGCCGCCGAGCCGCTCCGCCTCTTCCACCACCGCCAGCGCCATGCCGGGCTTGCTGCGATGATGGATGGCCTTGGAGATGATGCGTCCGGCATTGAGGGTCGAACGTCCCCCTACTCCGGCCTCGCGCCGGAACACGGCCTCGAACCCGTTCTGATAGAGGTAGTGCTCTATGTCTGCCGCCGGCAGCTGGGTCAACCGATCCCGCTCGCGCTCCCCCTTGAGCAGGGAGCGGGCGGAGCTCGCGTACTTGGCGCCCGCCTCGTCGCCATCGGTGAGCAGGTGCCACTCGATGCCAAAGTCGCGGGCCACCTTGATGAGCGGCGCCTGGCCACACTGGGCGAACTCGATGATGCGCACCCCTTCCGCCCGCAGGCTGTAGCCGCAGATCTGGGCCAGCTCAGAGAGCAGCCAGATCTCGGTCTCCCCCTCCACCAGCAACCAGCAGCGGGCAAACATCGACATGGGCCGGTTGATGCGCACATGGAAGGCGATCTTGCGCAGATCGTCGCTGCTGTAGCGCTCGCCGCCGAGCTGATGGCAGAGGATGTCCTGCTGGCGCCGCACCAGTCGGCGGATCTGGTTGAGCGGCAAGGAGGAGAGCAAGTCCCCGGAATTGGTGGTGAGCAGCTTCTGGCCGGGCAACTGCTCGAGCAGGCCCCAGGCCAGGGCCAGCATGGTCGGGTGCAGCCGGCTCTCGGGATCTTCCAGTATCAGGATGGGTCTGGCCCCGTCCTCCAGCTCGCGGTTGCCGCGGGCGTTGAGCAGCATGGCCGCCATGCCCGCCATGGCCAGCTGCAGCGCCCGGTTGTCGGCGCCCCGCAGCAGGGTCTGCAAATTGCCTGGGTTGCGCAAGGTCATGGGGCGGTTGACGATTTCCCGCTGGCTGCGGGGCTTGTGCTTGATGGGGGCCAGGGCGCTGAAGTAGTGCTCCATCAGCTGTTGCACCGCCTGCAGCGCCTCCTTGAGTTCGGGCTCACCGATGCGCTGGGGCTCGTCGGTGAGCTGGCCGGCCAGGTAGGCGAGCCGCTGCTCGGACAGGTCCCCCCAGGGCAGCACCTCGACCCCGTCGCGCGCCGAGCGCGCATCCCGCAGCCGAAATACCGGGTTCATGGTGATGAGCAGGCGCACCAGCTCGTCGTTGTTGTCGATGGTCAGGTTTTTGCCGATGCCATCGAGAAAATCATGGGTGGTCAGCACGCTGCCGTCATCTTGCAGCTCGGCGCTGGCGCGGTAGTGAATGCGGTGGAACTTGTCTCTGTGGGGGATCCAGGCCGCGCCGAGGCGGGCCAGGCGGCGGGAATGCTGGCACATCTGGGGGCGGTATTCGCTGAAGGTCAGCACCAGTTGCAGGGTGCGCGAGGGAGCCAGCTCGGGATCTTCCGGTTGGTGAAAATCATCGCGGCTGAATTGATAGGGGCCGGCATCCCCCAGCAGGCACCAGAGGGCACGCAGCAGGCTGGACTTGCCCCAGGCGTTCTCGCCGATGAGGACTGTGGTGTGATCGAGCCCAAGGGAGAGCCGATTTATGCCACGAAAACCTTTAACTTCAATGCGTTCCAGAAACATACAGCCATACCCGGTCCATCTCGATGGAGCCATAGTGGCAAAGTTGCCAACAAAATCCTACCGGGTCGCGACGATTTTCAGCGGGAACTGTGAGGCACGAGGGGTTCGGGGGCGGCGGGAACACAGAGGCGGATTTTCGGGCCATTCCAGTGGCTGAACCAGAGATGGCGGGTACGGACCTGACGCTTGCGATGATTCAATGGGCACTCCTTTGACGAGGGATGGCCGCCGGTGGCGACCCCATGACTGCCGCTTTGCAGTCATCAGGCGAGGAGTGTGCGGCTCATCCGTGACATTAGGATGACAGCTGACTGCGCCACTGGCCCGGGCTCAGGCCAAACGCCTCCCGAAAGCGGTTGCCAAGGTGAGCCTGGGAGGAGAAACCGCACTGGGCGGCGATGCTGGCCAGGGGAGCCGGGCCCAGCAGCAGTTGCTTGGCATGCTTGAGCCGCAGCCCCAGCAGGTAGCGATGGGGCGGACAGCCCAGGCTCTGGCCAAACATGCGGGCGAAGTGATATTCGCTAAGGCCCGCCTCCCGGGCAAGCTCGCTCAAGGTGACGGGCTCGGCCAGATGGGCCAGCAGGTACTCCTGCACCCGCCGGATCACGACTGGGGCCAGCCCGCCGCGCACCTCGGGCAGGCTGGGCGCCTCCCGGGTGTGGTGGCGATAGGCGTGCAGCATCAGCATCCAGGCGCCGTGGGAGAGCGCCATGCGATCGCCCCCCTGCTGCCAGTCCAGCTTCATCAGTTGGGATTGCACCAGGGCCGCGACCTGCGCGTCCTCGATGAAGGTCTTGTCTTCCAGCAGCAGGTGGCGCCCCTCCTTGTCGCAAGCCTGCTCGGCGATGCGGCCAAGGTGCTCCGGGCTGAAATAGAGGTGGAAGAAGCGAAACTCCTCGCGCACCAGCCATTCGGATCTGTGGTGATCCGGCATGATGCACACCTTGCCGGCTCCGCCGTGACCGCCAGGCCCATCGAGCCGCTCGGTCTGCTCGCCCCCCTGCAGGTAAACGCTGACGGTGTGATGGCCCGGCTTGTGGTAGCGGGTCTGATCGTAGCGGTTGCGCCAGCTGGCAAGGCCGAGGCCGGGCTCCAACCAGCAGGAGTCCTCCAGCCGCGCCCCCGTGCTGACCAGTGCATCGAATACCCCCGCCTGTCTCATCTGCCGCACCCTGTTTGTGTCTCTGTGCCCTTGTCCTGCTTCATCTTACCCGTCCCGCTCGCCTCGCACAGCGCCTGCGCCAAAAAAACCGCAAGATGGTGTAAGCCAGCCAGGGGCATCCGGCCCATGCTGATCCCATCTCCTTCTCACTCGCCGGATCTGTTATGAACCTCATGCTCTACCTCGCCACCGTCCTCATCTGGGGCAGCACCTGGATTGCCATCGCCTGGCAGCTCGGCCCCATCCCCATCGAAGTCTCAGTGCTCTACCGCTTCGCCCTGGCGGCCCTGGCCCTGTTTGCCCTGCTCACGGTGAGCGGCAAGTTCCCGCGCCTGCCCTGGCAAGGCCAGCGCTACGCCGCTCTGCTCGGTGCCCTACTTTTTTCCACCAACTTTCTCTGCTTCTACCACGCCACACTCTATATCCCGAGCGGCCTGTCGGCGGTGATCTTCGCCAGCGCCAGCATCTTCAACGGCCTCAACCTCTGGCTGTTCGAGGGCAAGCGCCCCAACTTGCGTTGGCTGCAGGGCTCTGTGCTGGGGCTCGTCGGCACCCTGCTCTTGTTCTGGCCCGTGCTGGCGGATGCCCAACTCGGTGCCAACGCCTGGAAGGGGTTGTTGTTTGCCTGTGCGGGCACCCTCTGCTTCTCGCTCGGCAACCTGGTATCGGCCCGGGGCCAACGTCAGGGTTACCATGTGCTGCAGATGGTGCCCTGGGGCATGGTCTACGGCGTCGTCTTGCTGCTGGGCTGGGTCGCCCTGCTCGGTCAGTCCCTGACCGTCCCCACCGAGCCTCGCTACCTCGCCGCCATGGTCTACCTGGCCATCTTCGGCTCCGTCATCGCCTTCACCGCCTACCTCACCCTGGTGGGACGCATCGGCGCCAGCAAGGCGGCCTATGCCACAGTGCTGTTCCCCCTGGTGGCGCTCAGCCTCTCCACCCTGTATGAGGGCTTCGTCTGGCAGACCATCTCCATCGTCGGCGTGGTGGTGAGCCTCATCGGCAACCTGGTGATCTTCGCGCCCCCCGTCAAGGCGTGGCGCTGGCCGTTATCGAGGGCTACAAACGGTACTTGCCCCTGATGCTGGCAGCCCCTAAGGTAACGCCTTCCAACGAAACAGACGGGAGGCGATATGTTACTGGAAGGGCTGGAGACACTCTGCCTGCTGGCAAGCGAGGGCACCATGGCCAAGGTGGCCAGCCGCCTCTACATCAGCCAGTCGGCGGTGAGCAAGCGCATCAATCAGCTGGAGCTGCGCCTTGGCAAGAAGCTCATCGAGCCGGACGGGCGCCAGATCCGGCTCACCCCCCAGGCCCGCGAGCTGCTGGCCCGGGTCGCCCCTAGCCTCGCCGAGATGAAGGGCGTACTGGCAGACAGCCAGACGCTGACCGATGGCAGCCCCCTCCCCGTCGCCTGCTCCGAGACCCTGCTGGCGGGCTACCTCGCCCGCTTCATGCACGACTACCTGGCGCGGGATCCCCACATTGCCCTCTCTACCCACCATACCCCTGTGATCCTGGCGCGGGTGCGCGGCGGCGACGTCCTGCTCGGCATCTGTGCCGGCCGCTTGCCCCCAGGCCACGGCCTGTGCGCCGAGCTGTTGCTGGAGGAGCCCTTCTATCTGGTGGGGGACGATCAGGACGAGGCGGCCAGGCCCGATCAGCAAGGCGCCTTGGCTGACATGCAACCATCTGAGGGAGGGATAAGTGAAGGAGTCCTGGTGCAGGACAAGGCGCGCAAGATCCTGACCATGGACCTGGAGAATCCCTCCAACCGCTATCTGCGCGAGCCGCTGGCGGCCTTGGGGTTCGCCCCCGCCATGGAGCTCGACTCCTATCTGGCGCTGATTGAACTCGCCAAGGCGGGCATAGGCCCTGTGCTGCTGCCGGCCGGGCTACTGGCCCTGGTGGGGGATCAGGGCCGCAAGGCCCGTCCCCTGCCGGGGCTCGGGCGCCCGCTGCACCTGGTCTATCGGCCGAACAGCCTGAAGCGGGCGCGCATCCAGCGACTGGTCGAGGCTATCAGGGGACACTTCGCCCGGGTGGCAATCGCTGATACCTCGTCAGAATAAACCGCTTACACTAGCCAGCTAAACAGTTCTGGATACTGGCTCCACACCAATTTGGCAGACATCAGCAAGGAAACGGTGACCAGCAGCGGTTTAATCAGCTTGACCCCCTTCTTCAATACCAGCTTGGAGCCAAAGCGGGCGCCGATAAACTGGCCGAGGGCCATGCAAAAACCGACACTCCACACCACCTTGCCGCCGAGGGCAAAGAACAGCAGGGAGGCGATGTTGGAGGTGAAGTTCAGCAGCTTGGTGTGAGCCGTGGCCCGCGCCATGCCAAACCCCGCCAGCGCCACGAAGCCGATGGCAAAGAATGACCCGGTACCGGGCCCGAAGAAGCCGTCATAGAAGCCGACCCCGCCCCCCACCAGCAGCGCAAACAGCATGGGGGTGAGGCGGCGCTGGCTCTCGGCATCGCTCACCCGGGGGGAGAAGTAGAAGTAACAGGCGAACGCCACCAGCAGGAAGGGCAGCAGCCGCTCCAGGATGGCGGCGTTTATGGTCTGCACCGTCAGGGTGCCGAGGGCCGCGCCGATGAAGGTGCAGATCACCGCAGGCCAGATGATGCCCCACTCCAGCAGGCCGCGGCGGGCATAGAACCAAGTGGCGGAGAAGGAGCCGAAACTGCTCTGCAACTTGTTGGTGCCGAGCACCAGTGCCGGTGGCATGCCGGTGGCGAGCAGGGCCGGCACCGTCAACAGGCCGCCGCCCCCGGCGATGGCGTCGATAAAGCCGGCGATGAGGGCCACCCCGAACAGGGCGACCAGGGTATACAGTTCCAATTCCATCCATAGACCTCGTGTGATGATAGGGCCCGCCGCACCGGCGCCGGGAACCTGAATGAGTCAAGCTGGTCGCTATCCTAGCGAGCTCTCGCTCATGAGGCTAACGAAACGATGGCAGCCAATCGATTCCTGATTTTCATCATTTAGCCCCTTGGCTCAGGCGGCGTCGGATCCCCGCAGGCCAACCTCGGCCAGTTCACCACCCTCCCCCTTGATGGCTTCGAGGGCCTGCAACAACGGCGTCTCATCCTCTCCCGGCGCCCGGCTCACCCGCCCGGCCATGTAGCGGCTGCTGAAGAGATTAAACCAGAGCTGCAGCGCCTGACCTGCTTCGAGCTCACCGGCCACCTCCAGCACGCAGGCCGCCACCTCGGCGGTGCACAGGTGCTCGTCGCAATTGGCCACCCGCATGCCATAGGTGGAGAGCGCCTCGGGTTTGACCGCCAGCACCGGGAAGCCATCGAGGTAGGGGCTCATGTTGAACATCTTGCGCGCCTCGGGCCAGGTGCCGTCCAGCAGGATGAACAGCGGCTTCTTGCCAGGAGCCAGGGTCACTTCCGTGGTGAGACGGGTCGGCTCCTTCTCGCAGGCGGGAAACACCACATAGGGCTGCCAGGCGGGATCCGCCAACAGGGCCAGCAACTCGGGATGGGGTTTTGTACGCTGCCATAGGAAGGCCCAGGTGGTGTCTGGCAAGACGTCTGCGATGAGGCGGCCGGTGTTGGAGGGTTTCATGGGTTCGCTGTCATACATCAGCAGGCAGAAACCCGCCTCTGCCTTGAGCTCGGGGCGCCACTCGCAGGCACACCAGGCATGACGCAGCTGGCACGCCTCGCAGCGCGGCACGGCGCCGCCACGGGCGAGAAAGGGTCGGGTCGAGATGCTCTTGCGCCAGATGCGCAGGCGATTGACGGCGTGATCGGGGACTTTGTTCATGGAGGGCGCGGCTCGGCGGTGCGGTACACAAGGTGCGATACAAGGGGGCCAGATTGTAACGAGCGACTCAGCGGGCCGCAAGGGCGTGGCATGGCGACGCGAATGGCGGCATTGAGCGGCATCAATGGCGCCGCCCTCTATACTTGGTCGTCGCCCATGATCCCACCCACGGGACCTGATGGGACACAGGAGGAGAAGATGGCAGAACAAGACATGGCCAGGGAACACGCCCTGGCCGAAGGCTCGACCTTTACCTGGCACGAACTCTATGTGCCCGATGGCGAGGCGGGCGTGAGCTTCTACACAGAGGTGCTCGGCTGGCAGGTGCAGCAGACCGCGCTGGAAGGTTTTGATTACCCCATGCTGGTCGCCAACGGCCGGCCTGTGGCGGGCGTCATGTCCACCAGGGACAATCCCCAGATGGAAGGGGTGCCGCCCCACTGGGCCACCTATATAGCGGTGGACGACGTGGATGCGCGGCTCGCCAAGGTGACCCGGCACGGAGGTTCAGTGGTGGTGCCCCCCATGGACATACCCACAGTCGGGCGCATGGCGCTGATTGCCGACCCGCAGGGGGCCCACATCTGGCTGTTTACCTCGGCCCCCATGTGAGCGGATTTGCATCCCATATGACAGAGGGGCCATCAGGCCCCTCTTCGTTTATGCATGCCGTACTCAGGCAGATTTGCGCAGGATTTGCTCGAGGAAGTGCGCGAAGCTGTGACCGTGATGCTCCAGCAGTTTCGGGAACATGGAGATGGAGGTCATGCCCGGGAAGGTGTTGATCTCGTTGAGCAGGATCTCCCCCTCTTCGGTCAGGAAGAAGTCGATGCGCGACAGGTGGGTCAGTTTGAGCTGACGGAATGCCTTGAGGGCATAGGCCTGGATGGCATCGGACTGGGCCTGGGTCAGGCCTTCGGCCCGCAGGGCGGTCTCGGTGTGGCTGGCGCTGCTGTATTTCTCTTCATAGGTGTAGAACTTGTCGGTGGGCACGCAGATCTCCCCCGGATAGGTCGCCACCAGCTCGTCACCGTACTGATAGACAGCCACTTCCAGCTCGCGGGGCTTGACCGCTTTTTCGATCAGTACCTGCTCTGAATAGCCGAACGCATCCTTGATGCCCTGCAGCAGCTCGGCCTCGTTGCTGGCGGAGTAGCAGCCGACGGAGGAGCCCTGGGAGGCTGCCTTGATAAACACCTTGCCCCATTTGGCCAGCGCCGCCTTGGCATCGCGAACTCCCGCCTCGTCCTGCTCGGTCAGGAACAGATACGGGGTGTTGGGGATGTCGAGGGCGGAGAACCACAGCTTGGTGCTGATCTTGTTGAAGCAGATCTTGCTCGCCTCGGCGTCACAGCCCAGATATGGCAGGCCCGCCAGCTCCAGGAAGGATTGCAGATCGCCGGTCTCACCCGGGTAGCCGTGGATGCAGGGCACCACGTAATCCACCGGACGGGCCACGCTGTCGAAGGAGAGCAGCTTGTCCAGCCCCAGCTTGCACTCGCGGCCATCGGCGCTGAGCCAGCGATCGGCAAACATCTCGACCCGGGTCACTTCGACCCCGGCCAGCAGACCGAGTTGTTGCTCGAGGAAATTGGCGCTGCGCAGAGAGACTTCGTGCTCGGCGCCACCGCCGCCGCACAGCAGCAAGACATGCATGTTCTTCATTAGATGTGATCCCTTGGGAGAAGCGGCTTCGTCATGAGTGGTGATAATCCCATCGCGCGATCTCACGCGAATACCGGGCGAAGCCAGAAACGAACATAAGTGCGGCCAGTGTAGCAAGGGAGACAAAGCCTTGTCAGCCGATGGCGCCCCTGTTTCCCCCCTTGGGGCCAGAAAGACGCAAATGGGGGCAAGGCCTGTGTCAAAAAGAGTCTTATCGGCCCTTAGCGCGGCGGATCCACCCGCCCGGCCCCGTTGCCATTGACCCGAAACCAGCCGGCGATGCTGTAGCGTTCGAGACTCGCTGGCAGCACCTCGTGGGGAAACTCTTCCGACAAAAACAGCACCAGCCGCCCGCCCTTGGGGGAGACGTCCATCAGAAACTGTTCGTCGTTGTCATAGACTCGCAGCACCCCGCCCGCCTCGGGCGCCCAGCCGTTGTTGAGATAGAACACCGAGGTGAGGCGGCGGTTGGAGCGACCGGCGAAGGCGTCTCTGTGAGTGGCGTAGAAATCCCCCTCACGATAGCGGGCAAAATGGGCCTCGTAGTCGAACAGCCCCAGCATCAGGTTGCGGTTCGCCGCCAGACGAAGGGATTCCATGCGAGACAGATAGGCCGCCACCGGCGCCCCCTGATCCGGCTCCAGCCAGTGGATCTGATCACGGCGAATGTCCGGGTTGCCCTGATGCAGCCCCTCGCGCCCTATGCCCGCCGGCTGCCATTCATGGGGCAGACAGGCTTTCAGTGCATCCACCTCTTCGGCGGTTAAAAAGTCGTCCACTATCACCCATCCCCGGGTGTAAATGGCATCCATGACGGCTTGATAGTCCAAGATGGGGCTCACAGCGAATGGAGAGAGTGCGCTTTGTAGCGACTTAATGTCGCCGGCACAAACCGGTTTGCTTCTCTTGAGAAGTCCCGCCATCAATGCGGCTCCTGCCGCTGAGCCCATGAGTGGTTGAGTGCCGTGCCTGGCATACCACATTTCCCCCTTGCCCAGCCGCACCGGGCCCGCTAACGTGTTGATATTAGCGGGCACCGGACTCGCGAGCTAACCTGAGACCGGGCCCATCAAGCCACTGATATTGTCCCGAACCGGGCTCACGGCCGAGCCCGATTTCCCCTTGATTGAGGAGCCTGCCATGTCGTTATCATCCTTCCCCCTGCAACGCCTTGATGGCAGCGATTTTCCCCCACAGGCTCTGCAAGGCAAGGTCATCCTGGTGGTGAATGTGGCGAGCCGCTGCGGCTTCACTCCCCAATACACAGGGCTCGAGGCGCTCTATCAGCAGCTTGGCCCAGAGGGGCTGCTGGTGCTGGGCTTCCCCTGCGATCAGTTCGGCCACCAGGAGCCGGGAGATGCCGAGGAGATAGCGCGTTTTTGCTCGGTGGATTACCCGGTGAGCTTCCCCATCCTGGCCAAGTGCGAGGTGAACGGCGAGCAGGCCCACCCCTTCTACCGCTGGCTCAAGCAACAAAAACCCGGGCTGCTCGGCAGCGAGGCCATCAAGTGGAACTTCACCAAGTTTCTGATCAATCGCGAGGGTCAGGTGGTAGACAGGTTTGCCCCCCAGACCAAGCCGGAGGAGCTGACCGACAAGATCCGGGCCCTGCTCTGAACCACGGCAGGCCTCATACGGCGCGAACCAACAAGGCCTTTCCCCGCCAGAAGCTTGCCCAGCCGGAACTCGGCTTCGCGAGCGGGCCAGATGCGACAGGGTGACTGTCGTGCGCGCCCCGCTTCTGCTATATTACGCGCCCAATATTCTTTTCCAGGTCGTTGCGAGCCTGATGGCGGCCCAAAGTGGGCGTTTTCACTCGTGATGACCCTAGCAACCTCTTTTTCATGTCGTGACGGGCCGCAGGCGGCCCTCACCCGTTGAGCCCAAGGCTCGGAGTCTCTCTTTAACATGTCATTCAATGAACTGGGTCTGTCACCGCACATACTGCGGGCCGTCAAGGAGCTGGGTTACGAACAGCCAACCCCCATCCAGCAGCAAGCCATTCCTGCCATCCTGGCCGGACAGGACGTGCTGGGTGGCGCCCAGACCGGCACCGGCAAGACGGCCGGTTTCACCCTGCCCATGTTGCACCGGCTGCTGGCCAATCACGGCCGTGGTGGCCGTCGTCAGGTCCGCGCCCTGGTGCTGACCCCGACCCGTGAGCTGGCCGCCCAGGTGGGTGAGAGCATCATCAAGTACGCCCATCACCTGCCGTTCCGTACCCTGATCGCCTACGGCGGCGTCAGCATCAAGCCGAACCTCGACGCCATCAAGCTCGGGGTCGACATCCTGGTCGCCACCCCGGGCCGTCTGCTGGATCTGCTGACCCAGGGGGCGCTGACCCTGAATGCGCTGGAAGTGCTGGTACTGGATGAAGCGGATCGCATGCTCGACATGGGTTTTATCACCGACATCCGCCGCATCATGAAGGCGCTGCCGGACCAGCGGCAGACCCTGCTGTTCTCCGCCACCTTCTCCGATGACATCAAGGCGCTGGCGGACGATCTGCTCAAGACCCCGACCCTCATCGAGGTGAGCCCGACCAACAGCACGGCCGAGCAGGTCAACCAGCGCATCATCAAGGTGGATCGCGAGCGCAAGCGCGAGCTGCTCTCCCACATGATCGGTCGCAACAACTGGCAGCGGGTGCTGGTGTTCGTGCGCACCAAGCAGATCGCTGACAGGCTCGCCGAGCAGATGGTGAAAGATGGCCTGGATACCGTCGCCATTCACGGTGACAAGACCCAGGGTGCCCGCAACCGGGCGCTGGCGGATTTTCGTGAAGGCAAGGTGCGGGTGCTGGTCGCCACCGACATCGCCGCTCGTGGCCTCGACATCGACAACCTGCCCCACGTCATCAACTTCGAGCTGCCCCAGGTGGCCGAGGATTACATCCACCGCATCGGCCGCACCGGTCGCGCCGGGCGTGGCGGCGAGGCCATCTCCCTGGTGAGCCTGGATGAGCAGGAGCAGCTCAAAGCCATCGAGGCACTGATAGGCCTGAGCATCCCGAGCGAGATCCTGGAAGGCTACGAGCCGAGCGGCAAGCCGACGCGCCAGACCCTGCCAAGCAACAAGTCGGTGCAGAACCCGTCGCGGGATCGGGGCCATGCCAACGCCAAGCACAACAACAAGGCAGCCAAGGGCAAACCGGGCGCCAAGGGCAAGCCAGCTGCCGGCAAGCCCAAAGGGGATGCGCCCAAGAAGCCAGCCCCTGCCCGCAAGCGCGAGATCGTGGGGGAAGACATCGGCTTCACCCCCATGCGCCGCCTGCCCAAGACCCAGCGTGACGACTATCAGGACAACTCCAACGAGGAGTAATGCCGCCCCGTCCACACCGTAAAAAAACCGCCATCTGGCGGTTTTTTACGTCTCGTAACCCTCTGCTAGCAACGGCTAGCAACTATTGGCTAGCCGGGATAGACCTTCTCGAAGCGCTCCAGCACCAACTCGGATTGCGGGTTGAAAGGCACGCCGACCTCCCGGGCGAAGGCAGTGAAAAACGCCATATGAGCATCACGCCACCACGCAAGCGTGCCATCACCCTCCCCTTCGGCAGCAGCAAATGCTGCCTCCACCGCCTCGAACGGGCAGATGGATACCTCGGTCAGCCGAACGATGCAGACCGGCTGCTGGGCCCAGTTCAGCACCAGGCTGAGCCTGCCTACTGTGGGCAGCGGCTCGTTGGCCTGCTCATAACCCGCCTTCAGGCTGCAGGAGGCACGCTTGATACCGGCGGCGATCAGGCGGGCGCACTCGTTGGCGTTACATTCATCGGCGCAGAAATGCTCCGCCACCATCTGGGGGATGGCGCCGCGCTCCGCCTCGCTCAGTGTGTCGAGATAGGCCTCCATAAAGGCCTGCTGGTGCGGGGTCATGACGGATCCTCACCCCGATCAGCCGCCAGGGGCTGAGCGGGTAGCTCCTCCTCGCCAAGCGCCATATGCAGCAGCGGATAGGGCCTGCCCTCCCCATCCAGGGGCGAACGCCCCACCACCACGAAGCCCATCCGTCGGTAAAATCCGCAGGCTCCTTCGTTTTGCTCGTTCACATCCACCCGGCTCGCCCCAAGCTCGGCGATGGCATGGGCTACCAGCCGACGGCCAACCCCTTGCCCCATCGCCTCGGGGGCCACAAACAGCATCTCGATATTGCCGTCAGCCACCCCGATAAAACCGGCGATGACGCCATTCTGCCTGGCGCAATAGAGGCGCACGGCATCGAAATAGTGCTCGAGGATCATGGGCCTCAGGGCCCCTATGTCGGCTTCTTGCAGGAAGTGGTGAGTGGCACGCACCGAAGCCTCCCAGATCCCGATCAGGGTCGGGTGATCGCACTTTAGTGCGGCATCAATCTTCATCGATATCTCCATCACTGGGGAATGTCCCATGGTCCTAGCGATGTACGCAGTCCATGGGCTTATTGCGGCGCCTTGATAACAAACCCTTTCTCGATGCCAGCCTTGAAACCAAGCCCCTCGTAGAGGCGATGAGCAGCCTCTCGCCCCTCCCCGGAGAGCAGCATCACCTTGTAGCAACCCAGCTCCCAGGCGAGCACCAGGGTGCGCTCGAGCAGCCGGTGGCTGAGCCCCTGGCGGCGAAACGCCGCGCCTGTGATCACATGCTCTATGATGCCGAAGGGTCGGCCGCCGTTGGTGAGGGTCGGAATGATCCCAAGCTGGCAACTGGATGCCAGCTGGCCATCGACCAGGGCCACCATGATGCGGGTATGGGGTTGGTCAAGCAGGGCCGCCAGCCCTTCGCGGGCGGCGTGCTCACCGAGCACGGGGTCTTGGGGTCTGAGCTCCCCATAGAGGGCCAGCAGCCCGGCCAGGTCTTGCAACTCACACTCCCTGATCACCACTGTCGTCATCTTGCTGATCTCCCTTGGCATCGATATCAGGCGGGTCTTGGGGCAAACATAATGATGGCCATGCCGATCAGGGCCACCCCGGCCCCCACCAGATCCCACAGCGTGGGTTTGATGCCATCCACGGCCCAGAGCCAGAGGATGGCCACGAAGATATAGACGCCGCCATAGGCCGCATAGACGCGCCCGGCGGCGGTCGGGTGCAGGGAGAGCAGCCAGGCAAACAGGGCCAGGCTCAGGGCCGCGGGCAGCAGCAGCCAGATGCTCTTGCCCTGGGTCAGCCAGAGATACGGGAGATAACAGCCCACAATCTCGGCAACCGCGGTCACCAGAAACAGGGCCAGGGTCTTGAGTTCAACCATGATTACTCGGGATCCTTGCAGGCAGAATGGACTTCTTTCGGCAAATCATACTGTTATATCCGGCCACTGCAATCGGCTTTCGAGGTGCACGTTCAGGGCGCGGGAGGCTGATGGCGGAGCGCGAACAGGATCGGGGGGATCATCCGCTTGGCACTGCGTGCGATGGGCAACGGATGTGCAAGGCACGGCAGATATAGGGTGGAGAACAGACAGGGCACGGGCCGCGTTGTGCTTAAGAACAATCAGACCCGCCGAAGCGGGCCTGATGACAGGCTTAGCGGGTCTTGACCGCCTGCAGCAGCACCGAGACGTCTGCACCTAAGCTGCGGGCTCGGATGGCCTCCTGAATATCCTGCTCGCTGTAGCGGCTGGCCGGGTAGACCAGCACGCAGGCTGTGTCCCCCGGTTGCAGGAAGTGAGTCTCGCCAAACGGGGTATAGCGGGTGGCACCAATGCTGATGAGGGCATGGCTCGGGCGCCCCGCCTGGGCCAGCAGCCCCTGGATGTGCTCGGCCGGACCCTCGTCCTGCTGATGGTTGAACTTGTCGATGGCCCAGTCCAGCAGCTGGCCGTGGAAGTAGCTGTAATCCACCGCCGCGCTGTCGACGCCATAAGGGTGCAGCTCGCCGCCGCGCTCCAGATAGCAGGCGATGCGGTAATCGTCGAGCTCGCAGCCCTTGGCAAAGTGAGAGAGCGGCAACAGGTTCCCGGCCAGCCCCTTGCTCTCTGGGCCCCAGTTTTTCTTCTCGCTGATCTTCTTGGCGTTGGGGCGACGGATGGAGCAGTCGTTATAGGCGCCAAAGGCGCGCGGGTGGATGGCCACCACTTGATCTCCTGCGTAGATGAGCTCGCACCAGAGCGCCACTTCCGGCTCTATCTGCACCTTCTCATCGCCGCTCACCGCCGCCTCTGGCAGGAAGATGGCGTTGCCGCTCAAGGGGAAGACCCCGAGCTGGCCCGGGTGGGAGGGCACATAGAAGGGGAACAGCGCCTTGGGGGCTATATTGTCGGTGACCTGCACGGCCACGAAGTCCGCCGCCTCCCCCGCCTGCTCCAGATGACCGGCGAAGTTGCCCGCCACCCCCAATCCGATAAAGTTGCTCAACTGCGTGATCTGCATCTGTGACTCCACACTCGTCGGCCCCGGGCCGCTGTCGTTGTTCATGAGCGGTGCTACCGCCAAAGAGGGAGCTTATTAGAGCACAGCCCCGCCATGGCGCCCAGTCGGTGGCAGCCAAGCTGTGCGCCAGCCCCAGTTTTGCCGGGCCGGGCGCTCATAAAGGCGACAATTAGCACCAGGCTGTGATCCAGGTGCTTGGGTAAGATCCGCACTTTTGCTAGGCTGCGCTATTGATTTGCCGAATTGAGCACGAGCGCACTGCCATGAGCACACATTTTGAGGGTCGCTTCGAGGTGGAATTCAAGTATCGCCTGACCGATCGCGCCGCCTTCCAGCGCGCCCTCGCCGCCCTCACCCCGGAGGTGATGCTGGAGCATAACCAGGAGCGGGACTGCTACTTCGACACGCCCGAGCGAACCCTGGCGCGGGAAGGCAAGAGCCTGGTGATCCGCACCATGATGCCCTCCGGCATTCGCCTCTGGATCCTCAAGGGGCCCGAGCCGGATCGCTGCGAGGCGGTCAATATCAGCGACGCGGACAAGGCCATCAGCATGCTGCACACCCTTGGCTATGAAGAGGTGCTGCATCTGGAAAAACGCCGCAGCATCTATTTTGTCGGCCCCTTCCACCTCACCCTGGATCACCTGACTGGCATAGGCGATTTCGCCGAGCTGGCCATCATGACAGACGACGAAGCCGCCTTGCCCGCTTATCGTCAGCAGTTGCTGGCGCTGGCCGCCCGGCTCGGTCTGCAGGATGGACAATTGGAGACCCGCTCCTATCGCACCCTGTGCGAGCAGCATGACTCACTTAAAAGGCAGGATTTAACATGATAGACAAGCTGGCATGGCTCACTTTTCAGGACAAACAACTGCTGTGTGCGCGCTCCCACGGCAAGGATATCTACTATATCCCGGGCGGCAAGCGGGAGCCGGGTGAGAGTGACGAGGCGGCCCTTGTCCGGGAAATCGACGAGGAGCTCGCGGTCAGCCTGACTCCCGATACCCTGCGCTTTGCCTGCGAGTTCAGCGCTCAGGCCGACGGCAAGCCGGAAGGTGTAAATGTGCGGCTGCGCTGCTACACAGGGGAGGCTGACGGCCCCCCCACCGCCTCGGCGGAGATCGCCGAGCTGCGCTGGCTGGACAGCCGCCATCTGGATCAGATCTCCCCCGTCTCGCGCCTGCTGTTTCAGTGGTTGGTCGAACAAGGTCTGATCCGTTAAACACAGGACTGGGATGAGATCTCGCCTGTCCCTCCCGCCTGCTGTTTCACTGGTTGGTCGAACGAGGCCTGATCCGCTAAGCGCAGGACAGGGATGGGATCTCGCCTGCTGTTTCAGTGGTTGGCCGAACAAGGTCTGATCCGCTAGGCGAGAACTTAATTCTTAGCGATTGATTTTATTGGTAATGATAAAGAAGCGATAAGGAGTTTGAATGGAGATCCTTGAGGTCGATAGCACCAGAGGCATCAAACCGGCGCTGATCACCCTGCTGCAAGACAGCGTGGCCAGCGGCGCCTCGGTGGGCTTCCTGCCTCCCCTGCAAGAAGAGCAGGGACTGGAATACTGGCAAGGCATCGAGGCCGATCTGGCGGACGGTGTGCGCAAGCTCTGGGTCGCCTTCGATCAGCACCATCTGGTCGGCGCCCTGCAGCTCTCCCTCAGCACCAAGGCCAACGGCGGCCATCGGGCCGAGGTGGAAAAACTCATGGTGCACAGCGAGGCCCGTGGCAAGGGGGTGGGCCGCGCCCTGATGCTCGCCATGGAGCAAGGGGCTCGCGACGCCCAGCGCACCCTGCTGGTGCTGGACTCCCGGGTGGGGGATGTGGCCTCCAACCTCTACCGCCAGCTCGGCTATGTGGAGGCGGGGCAGATCCCGGCTTTCGCCAAGAGCGCCGACGGCACCCTGGCGGCGACCCAGTTCTTCTACAAGCAGCTCTGAGCCGGGCGCTCCTGCCGTCCGGTCAAAACAACAAGGCCAGCCGCGAGGCTGGCCTTGTTTATTGGGGCATAAGTTGCTGAGATGACACTTCTTCGCAACGAAACCCCTACCGGACAAGGAGTCCATATGATATTGGAAGTCGCCCCATTGCAGGTCATCCCGGGCCAGAACACCGCCTTCGAGCAGGCCTTCGCCAAGGCCCAGCGCATCATCAGCGCCATGCCGGGCTACGCAGGGCATCAGTTGCAACGCTCATTGATCGATCCTCACCGCTATCTGCTGCTGGTCAACTGGCAACGGATCGAGGATCACACCCAGGGCTTTCGGGGCTCCCCCCAATACCAGCAGTGGAAGGCGCTGCTGCACCACTTCTACGACCCCTTCCCCACGGTCGAGCATTTCCAGGCCGTGACCCTGGGCGAGACTGCCAAGAAAGTCTAACGCTGATCAGCCCAACATAGCGCGGGCTGATCATCTTCCTCAGGCCAGTCGCTCGGCCCTATGCTCGACGATCGGCTCAGCGAACGCCGATTGCGCATCGATGAGCTGCAGCTCGTAGGCATCCGCCTGCCAGGTGCGCAGCAGCACGGCGTCTACCGCCGCATTGGTGCGCTCGAAGGCGGCCACCGCCTCGAAGCCCGCCTGCAGGTTCGCCAGCATCAGGGCACTGATGAGATCCCCCACCCCCACCGGCTGGCGGGCAAACTCGTAGAGCGGGCGGGAGACCAGATAATCCCCCTCCTGGGTGGCCAGCAGCATCTCGAAACGACCAGTTTGGCTTGCGGCGCGGCCAAGGTGCTTGACCAGCACCATCTGCACGCCCTTGGCCAATAGCCGGTGCGCCGCGGCACGCGTCTGGGCCAGATCCGCCAGATGAGTGTCACACAGGGTTTCCAGCTCCAGCAGGTTCGGCGCCATGATATCCGCCACCGGCAAGGCCTGCTCGGTCAGGAAACGCGTCACCCCGGGGGCGACTATGCAGCCCTTCTCCGGGTGGCCCATGACGGGGTCACAAAAATAGATGGCCGCCGGGTTGGCCGCCTTGACTGCGGCCACCACCGCCAGGATCTCGTCCCCCTGCTCCGCCGAGCCGAGATAGCCGCTCAGCACGGCGTCGCACTGTCCCAGCACCTCGATATCTCCCAGACCTTTGCACAGGGCGCTGATGTGGCCGGCAGGCATCGCCATCCCCTGCCAGCCCGCCGCGTACTGGGTGTGGTTGGAAAACTGCACCGTGTTGATGGGCCAGACTTCCATGCCGAGACGACGCATGGGGAACACGGCGGCGCTGTTGCCGGCACAGCCAAAGACCACGTGGGACTGGATAGAGAGAATGCGTTTCATGGAGACCACCGCAGAAGAAGCATGAGGAAAGCAGGCAATATATCGGATGAAGAGACGGCGGTTCCAGCGATTCCCGGTACAAACCGGCATTTAACGCCCAAAAACCCGGATACCGCGATGGTGTGACTCGCACACACCCGAGTCCGATCATCTTCTGCCTGGCGACTCGTGTGACTGTCAGCGACAGCTTCGTCGGCTCGATACAGGGGTCAAATATTCTTGTTTGATGGCATATGTGGGCATTTTTAAAGCAATGCTTGTGCATCTCGACGCCAAGACAGCAGCGAGAAACCTGGAGGAAGGGAAAGAGAAACAAGGGCGGCGACTCAGTCAGGAGAGAGTCCGTCAAAGAGAGCATCGCCGCCAAGAGCCGGGTCAGTCCCGGGCAAAGTGATAGACCCAGCCTTCGTCCAGGGGGAAATCGGCGGGGGCCGACACCAAAGGCGGCAACAGGGAGACTGTCCCCTTGGCGGCATATTGCAGCGCCATCAGGGCGCAGAGGGCGGCATCGTAAGGGTCTGTCCCCGCCACGAGATCCGCCGGCAGATGGGCGGCTATCTCGCTTCTGGCCACCGAGGCCTTGCCGGCCACCTTGGCCAGAGCCGGATAGACCTCCAGCACGGCGCGATCGGTCTCTGGCACCCGCGTCGGCACCAGTTGCAAATCCGCCAACCGCGGCAGCATGGAGAGCGCCAGGGTGGCGTTGTTGCCGAGCCTGTCGAAGGTAGCGGACAGCGGCTTCTTGCCATACTGGCGATAGAGCCAGCGCTCGCAGTCCCGATAGGCGTACGGGTTGTCTATCTCCCGCTGGGGCACGGCGCACTCGGCTCCCCTCCCCCCTAGCAGCTCGGCCAGCGCCCTTGGAAAGGCGAGCGGCGCGTCTATGCCAAGGGCCAACTGTGGGCAGGCCAGCACCTGCATCAAGCTAATCTCGTCTTGCAGAGCCGGGCGCAGCAAGGCGTCCAAGTCCGGAGCCACCCGGGAGCTCAGCCGAAACAGAGGGGAAACCCCCAGCCAATGCAGCCGCTGCTCACGGGCTTGCCAGCCCACCACGGCCACCGCCTGGGCATTGCCCTGCCAGCCTCTCACATCCCAACCGATGCCAATGGCATCCATATGGCTCGTCGTCATCTCACATCACTTCTCTGCACCATGGATGCAGCACAGGGTAATGCCTGGCCTCGTCAATGCAAGGCCGGAGCGCCCTCTTAGAAGGATTTCTTGAAGTTGATGAGGGGCAAGATGGAGAAGACGCCGTTCTCGGCGTAGTTGGCAAGGCCGATCTGCAAGCCATCCAGGTGCTTGGTGGCATTGATGAAACCGAGCTGGAAGGTGGTGCGCTCGGCATAGTTGACGAAGCCGAGGTTGGCCAGGGCGTTGCCCTTGGCGATGTTGACCGCCCCCCAGTTGAGGCCCTTCACGTTGTTGGTCAGGTTGACGAAGCCGAGGTTCACCCCGGTGTCCTGCCCTTCGTGCCAGTTGACGGCGTTGATGGCGACCCCGCCAAACTGATGACGCACCCGGGCTGCGCCAAAGAAGATGCCGAGCTGCAAGCCGGTGAACTGATCCACGTCGGAGAGGGCGAACACCGGCAAGTCTATGCCCTTGACCTGACCGGTGCGGCCATACAGGAAGGAGGCGCGGGCCCCTTCGACCTGGTGAGAGGCCGGCAGATTGACGCCGAGTAGCGAAACCTGGACCGGGGTGCTGGCGTGGGCCGCGCCGGCCAGCGCGCTGCAACCGAGCAGCAGGGCAAGAGACTTCATTGGGGGTTCCTTCAGGATCTGAGCGGGCCACCAGCGTACCAGTGCCCATCCCGCAGCACGAGGCCGGGCCGGTCCCCCTGCGTCACCTCCCGTCTGGCTCCCTCCCTCTGCCCTCTTCACCATCATAAAAATCCAAACAGAAATTAACATTTATGTCATTTACACCAAACCCCTTTGGTTGCAGAATGGTTAAACGTGCGTTTGAACAGAGCAAACGATACGTAACAGGGATGACAAGCTGTACCCAACAACAGGGCCTGTTGGCTCATAACAACATTGTTCTGCCGAAATGGAGACGCATGATGAATATGGATATCCTCAAGAGCTTTACTGAGCAGATGCAAGGCTTCGCCTCCCCCCTCACCCGCTACAACCAACTACTGGCCAGCAACATCGAACAGCTGACCCGGTTGCAGCTGGCTTCTGCCAACGCCTATGCCGAGCTGGGACTGAACCAGCTGCAGGCGGTGGGCAAGGTGCAGGATGCCCAGAGCCTGGCGGCCCTTGGCACAGTACAGCTGGAAACCGCCAGCCAGATCTCCCGCCAGATGCTGGATGACATCCAAAAACTCAATGCCCTCGGTCTGCAGTTCAAGGAAGAGCTGGATGTCCTGACCGCGGATGGCATCAAAAAGAGCACGGGCAAGGCCTGATAACCCCTGGCTGCCCGCTCGGGCAGCCACATCTCCCCACGACTCGAGACCACGGGCTAGTTCCCGCCACGAGCGTGGGTGAAGGAGAGAACATGAGCCAATCATCGTACGGCCCGCTGTTCGAGGCCCTGTCCCACTATAACGAGAAGCTGCTCGGCATGGCCAAGGCTCAGACCGAGCGCACCGCACAGGCCCTGCTGCAGACCAACCTGGACGATCTCGGCCAGGTACTGGAGCAAGGCAGCCAGCAGCCCTGGCAGCTGATCCAGGCCCAGATGAACTGGTGGCAGGATCAGCTCAAGCTGATGCAGCACACCCTGCTGAAAAGCGCGGGCCAGGCGAGCGAGCCTGTGATCACGCCGGAGCGCAGCGATCGCCGCTTCAAGGCCGAGGCCTGGAGCGAGCAGCCTATCTACGACTACCTCAAGCAATCCTACCTGCTCACCGCCAAGCACTTGCTGGCCTCGGTGGATGCGCTGGAAGGCGTGCCCCAGAAGAGTCGGGAGCGGCTGCGGTTCTTCACTCGCCAATACATCAACGCCATGGCCCCCAGCAACTTCCTGGCCACCAACCCCGAGCTGCTCAAGCTGACCCTGGAATCCGACGGCCAGAATCTGGTACGCGGCCTCGCGCTGCTTGCCGAAGATCTGGAGCGCAGCGCCGATCAGCTCAACATCCGGCTGACCGACGAATCCGCCTTCGAGCTGGGCCGGGATCTGGCGACCACCCCTGGCCGGGTGGTGCATCGCACCGAGCTCTATGAGCTGATCCAGTACAGCCCGACCACGGAGACGGTGGGCAAGACGCCTGTGCTGATCGTGCCCCCCTTCATCAACAAGTACTACATCATGGACATGCGGCCCCAGAACTCCCTGGTGGCCTGGCTGGTCGCCCAGGGCCAGACGGTGTTCATGATCTCCTGGCGCAACCCGGGGGCCGCCCAGGCCCAGATCGATCTCGACGACTATGTGGTGGACGGCGTCATCACCGCCCTGGACGCCGTCGAGGCAGCCACCGGCGAGCGGGAGGTGCACGGCATCGGCTATTGCATCGGTGGCACTGCCCTGTCGTTAGCCATGGGTTGGCTGGCGGCGCGCCGTCAGAAGCAGCGAGTGCGCACCGCCACCCTGTTCACCACCTTGCTGGACTTCTCCCAACCCGGTGAGCTTGGCATCTTCATCCACGAGCCCATCATAGCGGCGCTCGAGGCCCAAAATGAGGCCAAGGGCATCATGGACGGGCGCCAGCTGGCGGTATCCTTCAGCCTGCTGCGGGAAAACAGCCTCTACTGGAACTACTACATCGACAGCTACCTCAAGGGCCAGAGCCCGGTGGCCTTCGATCTGCTGCACTGGAACAGCGACAGTACCAACGTGGCGGGCAAGACCCACAACAGCCTGTTGCGCCGCCTCTATCTGGAGAATCAGTTGGTGAAGGGGGAGCTCAAGATCCGCCAGACCCGCATCGATCTATCCAAGGTGAAGACCCCAGTGCTGCTGGTATCCGCCATTGACGATCACATCGCACTTTGGCAAGGGACCTGGCAGGGCATGAAGCTGTTTGGCGGCGAACAGAACTTCATTCTGGCCGAATCCGGTCACATCGCCGGCATCATCAATCCACCGGCGGCCAACAAGTACGGCTTCTGGCAAAACGCTGGCGAGGCCGAGACTCCGGAGGCCTGGCTCGAGGGGGCGACCCATCAGGCCGGCTCCTGGTGGCCCCAGATGATGGGCTTTATCGGCAGCCGGGATGAGGAGCTGGAACCCGTGCCCGCCCGCGTACCCACTGAGGGGCTCGCGGCAGCTCCCGGCGACTACGTCAAGGTACGGCTCAACCCCATCTTCAGCACGGCTACAGAGGAGGCAACTGCATGAGCACCCTCGCCATCGGTCAGAAGGCCAGCCTGAGCAAGCGCTTCGGCCCGGCAGAGGTGAGCGCCTTTGCCGGCCTGTCGGAGGACTTCAACCCCCTGCACCTGGACCCGGCCTTTGCCGCCACCACGGTATTCGAGCGCCCCATCGTTCACGGCATGTTGCTGGCCAGCCTGTTTTCCGGGCTGCTGGGCCAGCATCTGCCCGGCGAGGGCAGTGTTTACCTCGGCCAAAGCCTCAGCTTCAAGCAACCCGTGTTTGTGGGAGATGAGGTGACAGCCGAGGTGGAGGTGATTGCCCTGCGTGAAGACAAACCCATCGTTACCCTGGCCACCCGCATCTTCACCCAAGGCGGTGCGCTGGCCGTGACCGGGGAAGCCGTGGTGAAATACGGCTAGACCAGACATATATCGTCATAATCCATTCAGCCCGGTCCGCCGGGCTGAATGCTATCCGCCCACGCCGACATTTTTTCTGGCCCAATCCGGCCCTGACCCTTTCCCTGCTGGCCCTAACTGCCTAAAATAGCCGCCCTGCCGTGTCCGGCACTCATTGTTAGCGAGAGGATTTACCATGGAAACGTTTCTGCTCGAGGGTCACCCCTTCGTCGCCCTGTGCGATCTCATCAAGCATCAGGGGTGGGCCGATTGCGGTGGCGCGGCCAAGGCGCTGGTCGCCGACGGTCTGGTCGAGGTGAATGGCCAGGTCGAGACCCGCAAGCGTTGCAAGATAGTGGCCGGTCAGGTGGTCAACTTCAACGGCATGAAGGTGGTGGTCAAAGAAGGGATCAGCCCCGAGATCGAGTGAGTATCACCGTCTTGTTGGCAGGAGAGCCCGGCCATGGGTCGAGCCCTCTGCAGAATGTGAGTCTCTCAGCTGGCCTTGATCGACAGGGTCAGCACGAAGCGCGCCATCGCCTCATCGCCGTTCAATGACGGACAGGTGGCCACCACCTGGATGGGGCGGTTGATCCGCTGCCCGGTCGCCAGCGACTCGTCGATCATGGCATCAATCGCCTCCCCCGCCTCGCAATCGAAGCGCACGTCCGCCTCGGGCCGCTTCAAGAACTCCCCCTGCACATCCTTGAAGGCGAAATGCACCTTCTTGCGCCTTGTGCGCCCCTTCTCCATCACCAACAGGCCCCCCACCAGATCGGCACCGGTCGCCAGGGCGCCAAAATACATGCTGCCCAGATGATTGCGGGTGCGCCAGCCGAGCGGAATGCGGATGCGCAAGGCTTTGGCATCCATCCGCTCGATGACGGGGGCACAAAAACCGATGACGGGAATGTAGCGCCAGGCGAAGAGGCGCAGGGCGAGGTTGGCTTTGAAGCGTTGCAAGTCCATGTGCAAACTGATCCGATGAGTGGGTGTGAATGAAATGTTGCCAGCATCACACCCCATAGGCAAGCCCCCTTTTCCCGCGCTGTGAGCCCTCAGGCACCTTTCTCCGTCAGCAGCAGGGATACCTGCTCCAGCACATAGTCGATGAAGAGACGCGCCGCGTAAGAGAGTCCCTTGCGACTCGGATAAACCAGCCAGATGTTGTCCATGGTGGTCTCGTACTCCGGCAGCAAGTCGATGATGGCGCCACTCTCCACCTGGGGCCGCATGGTGATCTCCGGCAACACGGCGATGCCATCCCCCTGGGAGACGGCGTGGCGAATGTAGTAAGAGCTGTTGGAAATCACCCGGCTGTTGATCAGGATCTCCCCGTGATTGAAGATCAGCTTGTTGTCGAGCTGACCGTCCGGCAGGCGTGTCACCAGCACGTTGTGCCCATGCAGATCCTCGAGGGAGGCCGGTCTGCCGTGGCGCTCCACATACTCCCGGCTGGCGTAGAGTTTGCGCGTGAAGGGCAATATGGTGCGGGCGACGAAGCTGTTGTCGATGACATCCCCGATATGGATGCTGGCATCCAGCCCATAGTTCAGAATGTCCCGATAACCGACGCTACTCAGGTGCAACTCTATGTTTATCTTCGGGTATTTTTTCAAGAACCGCTCGAGGATATCGTGGATGAAGATATCTGAATCATTGAGCAGCCCTATCTTGATGTTGCCGACAGGCTGATGGCTCTGGGTGCGGATCTGCTCGTGGGTCTGATCCAGCTGGCTGATGATGTGCTGTAGGCTGTTGTAGTACTCAAGACCCACAGGAGTCATGGTCAGGCGGCGGGTCGTTCTGGTGAGTAGCTTGGCGTTGAGCTCGGTTTCCAGATCCTTGATCCGGCGGCTCACGTTGGAGCGCGGAATGTTCAGCGCATCGGCCGCGCTGGTAAAGCCCCCCAGCTCCACCACCGACAGAAACAACTTGAGATCGTCTATCTTCACCCTTCCTCCTGCAGCCCATGTTTGCTCACCTTCATCCCTATGGTAACAGGCCAAGCCCCATCAATTGTCCTGGAAATCGAGACAGTGTAGGCAATCACAGGCTGATTATCGGCCATATCAGACCGGATAAAATAGTCCTTTAGTCTCTGAATTATTGGACTTTTAACCTATGAAACACCGGCAATTCCCCCTTTCATCTATTTGTGTCGTCATCCTGGGCACCCTGCTCAGCGGCTGTGGCCAGGATCCCGTTTCGGACAAGGCCGAGGCCCCGCGCCCGGTCAACGTCATCACCCTGCCCGAGCACTCGGCCAGCCAGACCCTGCGCTTTAGCGGCGAAATCCGCTCCCACCAGAGAGCCCAACTCGCCTTTCGGGTGGCCGGTACTGTGGACACCATCCTGGTGAAAGAAGGAGACAAGGTCAGCAAGGGAGAGGTGCTGGCGCGCCTCGACCCTCACGATTTTCGGGTCCAGCGAGGCGAGATAGCCGCCATGCTCAAGGAGGCGAAGGCGGCGAGCCGACTGGCCGAGGTGGAGCTCAAGCGCACCCGCCAGGCGGTCAACGACAAGGCCATGGCCAGCATCAACCTGGACAGGGCCGCCAGCGCCAACGCCCAGGCCAGGGCGCGGGTCCAGACGCTGCAACAATCCCTCGCCAAGGCCGAGGATGCGCTGGGGTACAGCGAGCTGCGCGCCCCCTTCGACGGCGTGATTGGCCAGCGCTTCATCGACGAACACGAACAGACGGCTCCCGGTGTGCCCGTGCTCTCCCTACATCAGCCCAGGATCCTGGAGGCCGTGGTGGACGTGCCGGAGCAGCAGATAGGCCTGCTCAAGACCGGCATGGGGGCGAACCTCAGCTGGTATCGGCAGGATGCAGCCGTCAGGGCGGTCAGCCGCGAGCTGGCGAGCCTGCCGGATCCGCTGAAGCGCACCCATGAGGTGACCTTCCGCCTGCTGGATAGCTCAGCCGAGCTGGTGCCCGGCAAGTCGGTCAGCATCGAACTCTCCCTGCCAGGGAGCGCGCAGCTTCATTGCCTGCCCGCCAGCGCGGTCAAGAGCCAGGGCAGCGAAAACCGGGTCATGACGGTGCGGGCCGGCCAGGTCATCGGCGTGACGGTGGAAGTCGTCAGCCAGCGCCACGACAGCCTGTGCGTCAAGGGCCAGCTCTTCGCCGGGGACAAGGTGGTCACCGCTGGCAGCGCCCTGCTCAAGGAGCGCCAGCCCGTGCGCCTCATCAAGCAGGTGGCCCAGTCATGACACTCTCCACCTTTGCCATCCGTCAGCGCACCTTCGTGGTCTTCTTCTCGGTGCTCTGCACCCTGGTCGGGATCTACTCCTATTTCGATCTCGGCAAACTCGAGGACCCCTCCTTCACGGTGAAGAGCGCCGTCATCGTCACCCTCTACCCGGGCGCCACCGCCCAGGAGGTCGAGGCTCTGGTCACAGATCCCGTCGAGACCAAGCTGCAGGAGATGGGATCCCTGTGGAAGCTGAGATCCCTCTCCCGCCCTGGCAGCTCCATGATTTTCGTCGATTTGCAGGAGAAATATGGCACTGATGTGCTGCCACAGCAGTGGGATCTGCTAAGGCGCAAGGTGCAGGACGTCAAACTCACGCTCCCGCCCCAGGCCCAGATCAGCATAGTGCAGGACGAATTCTCGGAGGTGTACGGCATGCTCTTCGCCGTCCACGGCGACGACATTCCCATGCATCAGCTCAAAGATCAGGCCCGCGAACTGCAGCGCCGCCTCAAGGCGGTGCCCGGGGTGAAGAAGGTGCAGCTGCACGGCGTCAAGGAGCAGGTGGTCAACATCGACGTGTCGAGCGAGCGCCTCGCCAAGAGCCAGATCTCCATGGCCGAGCTCATCGCCCAGCTCAACAGCCAGAACATGCCGGTCGCCGCCGGTGATTACGATGTCGGGATGGAAAACCTGAGGGTGGCCCAGAGCGGGGCTTACCGAAACGTCGAGGACGTGCGCAACCTGATGCTCACCACGGGCGCCGGCGGGCAACGCGGCACCCTGCGCCTCGGCGATGTGGCCGACGTCTATCTCGATTACCAGACCCCGACCCTGACCGAGAGCCGCTTCAATGGCCAGCAGGCCATCACACTCGCGGTGAGCCCGGAGAGCGGCATCAACGTGGTCAGTATCGGCGATGAGCTGAGCGCCGTGCTGCAGCAGTTCGAGTCCGAGCTGCCCCTCGGCGCCTCCGTCGGCACCATCGCCTACCAGCCGGGGGAAGTGACCAAGTCCATCAACAACTTCGTCATCAACCTCATCGAAAGCATCGTCATCGTCGTGGTGGTGCTGCTCATCTTCATGGGCTGGCGCAGCGCCACCATAGTCGGGGTCAGCCTGCTGCTGAACATCCTGTTCACCCTGGTCTACATGAACCTCACCGGGGTCGATCTGCAGCGGGTATCCCTCGGCTCCTTCATCCTGGCCCTCGGCATGTTGGTCGACAACGCCATCGTCATCGTCGATCTGTTCGTCGCCAAGGTGCGCAAGGGGATAGAGCGCAGCGAGGCGGTCAAGCAGGCGATCGCCGAGATGGCCCTGCCCCTGCTCGGTGCCACCGTGGTTGCCTGCCTCGGCGCCACCCCTGTGCTGCTCTCCCAGACCGACTCGGCGGAGTTCTCCATCTCCATCGTGCAGGTGCTGTGCAGCTCATTGCTGCTCTCCTGGGTAGTGGCCATGGTGATCACCCCCCTGATGTGCTGGGCCTTCATCAAGGCGCCAAGCGGAGATGAGGACGCCAAGCCCGAGGGCAAGGCCGCCCGCCTCTATCGCCGCGCCGTGCACTGGACAGTGGACAACCCCAAGCGGGCCATGCTCATCGTCTTGCCCCTGCTGCTGCTGACCGGCCTCGCCGCGCCCCTGCTCTCGGTGAACTTCATGCCGAGCTCGGATCGCAGCATCGTCTTTCTCGACTACTGGCTGCCCAACGGCGGCCGCATCGAGCGCACCTCGGCGGACATGAAACAGATTGAGCAGTGGCTGCTGGCCCAGCCCGAGGTGGCCAGCATCTCCAGCTTCGTCGGCGAGAGCGCACCGCGCTTCTCGGTCACCGTCGAGCCCGAGCCCCAGGATCAGAGCTATGGCCAGATCCTGATCAACGCCCGCGCCTTTGACGAGATCCCCGCCCTGGTGGCCAGGGGCGATGCCTGGCTCGCCAGCCGCTTCCCCTATGCCGAGCCGAGATTCCGTGCCCTCAAGCTCGCCACCAAGGACAAATTCAGCATAGAAGCCCGCTTCGAGGGGCCGGATCCCGCCGTGCTGCACCACCTATCCCAGCAGGCCCAGGCCATCATCAGCGCCAACCCCCACACCAAGTACGTGCGCGATGACTGGCGCCAGCAGAGCAAGCTGGTCACCCCTGTGATCAACCAGACGGCGGCGCGCCTGGCGGGGGTCAGCAACACCGACATCGCCATGGCCATCCACAGCGCCACCGAAGGGCTGCAGATAGGCACCTTGCGCCAGCAGGACGATCTCATCCCCATCAAGCTGCGCAGCGCCAACAGCAGCCTGGAGACCCTGGCCGATCTGCCGGTGCGCTCCGTGCTCGGCCAGCACAGCGTACCCCTCGGCCAGGTGCTGGACGAGATCAAAATCGGCGGTGAGGAGAGCATGATCTGGCGCCGCAACCGGCTGCCGGCCATCACGGTGCAGGCCGATGTGAGCGGCGATACCACGGCCGCCACCGTGCGCAAGCAGCTGGCCCCGGCGCTGGAAGCCATAGCGCTGCCGGCGGGCTACCAGATGCACTGGGGGGGCGAGTATTACGACGAGAAGCGCGCCATCGACGATCTCATGCTGCAGACCCCCAAGGCGGCGGTGATGATGTTCATCGTGCTGATGGCCCTGTTCAACGCCTATCGTCAGCCGCTGATCATCTTCATCACACTGCCGCTGGCCGCCATCGGCATTATCTGGAGCCTGCTGCTCGCGGACAAACCCTTCGGCTTCATGGCCATCGTCGGCATGATCTGCCTCTCCGGCATGATCATCAAAAACGGCATAGTCCTGCTCGATCAGGTCGAGCTGGAGCGGCGCAGCGGCCGATCCTTGGGCGACGCGGTGAAGGAGGCGACCCTCAATCGCACCATGGCCATCTCCATGGCGGCCCTCACCACAGTGCTCGGCATGGTGCCCCTGCTCACCGATCGGCTGTTCGATCAGATGGCCGCCACCATCATAGGAGGCCTGATGGCGGCCTCTGTGCTCTCCCTGTTCGTCATGCCCGCCCTCTACATGATCTTCTTCGCCCGCGAGGGACGAGCGCAGTCGTCCCAGGCCGCCCAACCCAGCCACCAGGAGCCTTCCCATGAATAAGCGTCGCCTCAGTGCCCTCATCGGCCTGCTGTTGCTGGGGGGCTGCAGCCTGGCTCCCGACTACCAGCCGCCGACCCATACGGTGAGCCAGTTCTACCTCAATCAGGCCACCCCGGGCACCCAGCCCGGCGGGGAGAGCCCCCTCGCCTGGTGGCACCAGTTCCAGGATCCCGAGCTCGACGCCCTGGTCTTGGCGGCCCAGCGCCAGAACATCAGCCTCAAGATTGCGAGCCAGCGCATCCAGCAGGCCCAGGCCTATCAGGAGAGCATCGCCTCCTTCAAGGTGCCTACTTTAAGCCTCGGGGGCGGCTACACGGATGCGCGCCTCAGTGAAAATGGCGCCCTCACCGGACCGGCTGTGTCTCCCCTCGCCCTGCCCGGTGCCCTCGGTGGCGGCACGGCGCAGCTGATGGACAGGGATCCCACCGCCGCCTTCGTCGGGGTCAACGCGAGCTGGGAGCTGGACTTGTTCGGTCGCATCGACAGCCTGAGCCAGGCCGCCGCCATCCGCACCGAGCAGGCACAGATAATGCGCAAGGGCTTGATCACCGCCATGACGGCGGACGTGATCAACAACTACCTGCAATACCGCGGCGCCGAGGAGCGCAGCCGGATCGCCGCCGACACGGTGCGATCCCAGCAAGCGACCCTGGCCATGGTCGAATCCCTGCAGCGCAGCGGTTACGGCTCGGATCTCGACCTTGCCAACGCCCGCGCCGCCCTCGCCAGCACCCGGGCCAGCCTGCCATTGCTAGCCACCGCCAGGAGCGTGCACCTGAACCGGATGGCGCTGTTGCTCGGCGAGCCGGTTGCCAAGACCGAGACCCGCTTCAGCCAGCGTCCCCTACCCGCCATGACAGCCCTGATCCCGACCGGCCTGCCCGCCAGCCTGCTGACCCGCAGGCCCGACGTGGCCAGCGCCGAGCGCGCCATCGCCGCCCAGAACCAGGAACTGGGCGCCGCCATCGCCGCCCGCTATCCCAAGGTGTTCCTGACCGGCAGCCCGGGCCTGGTGGCGGGGGATCTCGACGATCTGTTCCGCTCCGGCTCCACATCCTGGATGCTGGGAGCGGGTTTCTCCTGGGACTTGTTCGATGGCGGCCGGGGCGAGGCCAGGGTCAAGGCGCAGCAGGCGGGGCTGGAAGAGGCCGCGCTCAGCTATCAGCACACGGTCAATGCCGCCTTCAACGAGGTGGAAACGGCGCTGATTGCCTACGGCAACAGCCAGCAGTACCGGGATGCGTTGCACCAGGCGAGCCAGCAGGCCGAGCTGGCGCTCGGCAAGGCCAGGAGCCTGTATCGTGCCGGCCTGGTCGATCAGCTGCGGGTACTGGACGCCGAGCGCCAGCAAAACAGCCTGCGGGACGCCGAGGTGGTGGCGCGCCTTGGCACCGCCACCAATGTGGTGTTGCTGCACAAGGCATTAGGAGGCGACTGGCAGGCCCCGCAGCCCACTGAGGGATAACCCTTCTCTGATCCGTACCCAGTGGCCCGTACCGCGTGGTCGGTAACAACGGGCCACAAGGATCTGTTCACGACAGGAGTGGTCCGCAACAAGCACGGTCCACACCGAGCCCCGACATCTTGCCGGGGCTCGTCATTTGGGGCCTCTGCAGGCAGCTAAACCTCCCCAACAAAGACATGACACACTCCCAGCCCAGTGATAAATCAAATGCAAAGTCACTCAGCATTAATTTGATAAATGCTAAAACGCGCCATGTTGACCAAAAGCAGGGCCATCTCGCCCCCTGCCCCACGGTTTTTTCAACGGGTCGACGCCGCGGGTTATGTGAGATGACCACTTTGATCGGATCGACTCTCAGGGCCCATGTCGTCCCTGCCAACGTCGGTCTGTTGCAACAGCTTGTGGCCAATACAGGTGATGCCATAACGCCACCTGAGGAGCGATATCGAGCCGCGCAAGGCACCGATGGAAGAGGCAGGCACTTTCTTCAACGGCGGCTTCCCGCCCCTGCGGCCCAAGCTACTGACCCGCACTAAGCCCTTGCTCTGACAGACTCACCAAACAAAACAGCCGGCATTTGCCGGCTGTTTTTTTTATCTGTGCTGCTTGTTTGCACTGTTTGTCTGCGACCGCGCTCAGGCCCGCTGCTCCTCGAGCCAGGCCCCCTGGCTCTGCATCTCGAACAGCTGGGCGTAATGGCCCCCTTGGGCCATCAGCTCGCCATGGGTGCCCCGCTCATTCACCTGACCGCGGGACAGCAGCAGGATCTCGTCTGCATCCACTATGGTGGAGAGCCGGTGGGCGATGGCGATGGTGGTGCGGCCACGGCGCGCCGCCGCAAGGGCTTGGGAGAGCGCGAGCTCGGTCTGGGAGTCCACGCTCGCGGTCGCCTCGTCCAGGATGAGGATCCGCGGATCCCCCACCAAAGCGCGGGCAAACGAAAGCAGCTGACGCTGACCGGCGGAGAGGTTCTTGCCCCCCTCCTCCATCAGGGTCTCGAGCCCCTGTGGCAGGCTTTTCACAAACCCGGCCAGCTGCACCTCGTCCAGCGCCCGCCACAGCGTCCCCTCGTCGATGCCATCACGGCCGAGCCGCAGGTTCTCCGCCAGGGTGCCAACGAAGATAAAGGGATCCTGCTGCACCAGGCCGATGCAGCGGCGCACCGCCGCGAGCGACAGCGCCGCCAGCGGGTGATCGTCGAAGCGGATGGTGCCACTGCCGATGGGATAGAAGCCCATCAGCAGGCTGATGACGGTGGATTTGCCGCTGCCGGTGTGACCCACCAGCGCCAGCATACGGCCGGGGCGGGTGCTGAAGCTTATGTCTCGCAGCACGGGCTGCTGGCCGTCGTAGGAGAAGCTCACCCCCTCGAAACTCACCCGCCCCTGCAACGCCGGGCTCTCCCCTTGGGTGCTCTCGCGAGACTCGTCCAGCAGGGCGAACACCCGCTCCCCCGCCACCATGGCCTGCTGCAACTGGTTAAGCTGGTTGGTCATCTCGATGAGCGGCTCTATCATCCGCCCCAGATAGCTGATGAAGGCGTAGAGCACCCCCACCTGGATGGCGCCGCTTGTGCTTAAACCCTCGTGGGCAAACAGGGCCAAGAGCCCTATCAGCACCATCATGTAGAACATGTCGATGAGGGGGCGCAGCAAGATACCGTTGATCTTCAAGCTCTTGAGGCGGGCGTGCCAGTGCTGCTGGTTGACGCTGGCAAAGGCGTTGGCGAAGTGGCGCTCCTGCACCATGGCCTGGATCACCGGCATCCCCTGCAGGGACTCGTTGAGCCTACTGTTGATGTCGGAGAGCAGGCTGCGGGTCGCTCGCACCACGGGCACGCTCAGTTTCTGGTAGAGCCACATCACGGCCCCTACCGCAGGCAAGAGGGTGGCGCACACCAGCATCAACCGCAGATCCAGCAGGGCCATGGAGATGAGGATGCCGCACAAGAGCACCACTTTTTGCACCAAGAGCCCAATCACCTGCACATAGAGGTTCATGATGGCCTCGGTGTCGTTGGTGATGCGGGAGATGAGGGCCCCGGATCTGTGCTTGTCAAAGTAGCGGGCCGGCAAGCGGATGGCGGTGGCAAACACCTGCTCACGCAACGTCTGCACCACCGCCTGGGCGATGCGGTTAAAGCGCAGGGACTGCAGGTAAAACCCCACCGCCGAGAGCAGTTGCAGGCCAAGGTAGCCAGCGGCAATGGCAGCGATGGCGGGCCACACCAGCTGGCGCGGCGCCAGATAGTCGTCGATAAACAGCTTGATGAGCAGAGGCCCCGCCACCTCGGCGCCGGTGGCCAGCAGCAGGCAGATGCCCGCCTGAGCCAGCCAGCGGGGGTAGCGGGCGCAATAGGCCAGCAGTCGTTTGATGGTCGGGTTCACAGACTCTCCCCACATTGTGCTTCAGGTGCGGATAACGGGCGCAATAAGGCAACCGGTAGACGTTTAATGGTCGGGTTCACAGATTTGCCTCCAGCGCAGCGCTCCCAGGGAATTGACTCTCTTTGCCCCCTTCTCCCCTGGCGGGAGAAGGGTTAGGGATGAGGGGAAGCACTCGTCTATTCATCAGGCTCACAGATTCTCCTCCACGTCCTGCTCGAGACGCTGATAGCGCACCATGTCCGCATACCAGCCATCCTGGGCCATCAGGGCGCCGTGATGGCCCCGCTCGCCGATGTGGCCATCCTCCAGTACCAGGATCTCGTCCGCCTGCTCCACCGCCGTCATGCGGTGGCTGACCAGGATGAGGGTACGCCTGTGGGCCTTGAGGGCCTGCAGGATCTGCTGCTCGGTGTGGGCATCCACCGCCGAGAGCGCATCGTCCAGCACCAGGATGGGCGCCGCCAGCAACAGGGCGCGGGCGATGGCGAGTCGCTGTTTCTGACCGCCGGAGAGGGTCACCCCCTTCTCCCCCACCTCGGTCTCATATCCCAGGGGGAAGCGGCTGATGTCGTCGTGCACGCAGGCGATGCGCGCCACCTTCTCTATCTCCTCCCGACTGGCGTCCGGCCGGCCGAGGGCAATGTTGGCGGCGATAGTGGTGGAGAACAAAAACGGCTCCTGGGGCACATAGGCGAACTGGCTGCGCAGCTCGCCAAGGGCCAGCCGCGCTATGGGTACGCCGCCCATGGTGATCTCGCCGGCGCTGGGGTTGGCCAGGCGCATCAGCAGCTTGAGCAGGGAGCTCTTGCCCGCCCCGGTGCGGCCCACCACCCCCAGCATGCCACCGGCCGGCAGGGAGAAATCGATCCCCGCCAGCAGGGTACGATCGCCGAGCCGGTACTCCACGTTCTGCATGGTCAGCGGGAAAGGACTCTCGAGGGGATGGGGCTCGGCGGGATCTTCGATGTCGCTGCGCTCGGCCAGCAGGGTCTCGATGCGCGAATAGGCGGCGCTGCCACGCTCTATGATGTTGAACAGCCAGGCGATGGCAAACATGGGCCAGATGAGCTGACCCAGGTACATGGTGAAACTGGTGAGCTCCCCCAGGGTCAGCTTGTCTTGCAACACCAGGGCGCTACCGCCCGCCACCGCCAGGAAATAGGAGCAGCCGATGCACAGGTAGATGACGGGATCGAACTTGGCATCGATGCGCGCCACCGCCATGTTGCACTCACCGGCCTGGCGGGTCAGCTCGGCGAAGCCCTTGTCTTCGAGGGACTCCACCGCATAGGACTTGAGCACCCGCACCCCGGAGAGGGCCTCCTGGGTCTTGTTGTTGAGGCGGGAGAAGGCCCCCTGCGCCGCCTTGAACTCCTTGTAGATCTGGGTACCAAAGCGGTTCATGAAAAACGCCATCACCGGCAGGGGCAGCAGGGAGAGCAGGGTCAGCTGCCAGGAGTACTGGCTGCACATGATGGAGAGCACCAGGATCCCGACGATGAAGGAGTCCACCAGGGTCAGCACCCCTTCCCCGGCGGTCATCTCCACCGCCTGGATATCGTTGGTGGCGTGGGCCATGAGATCGCCGGTGCGGTGGCGCTGGTAGAAATCCGGGCTCATGCGGGTGAAGTGGGTGAAGAGCCGATTGCGCAGCACAAACGCCAGGCGATACGAGGCCCCAAACAGCATGACTCGCCACACATAGCGCAGCAGGTAGATGAGCAGACCAAGGCCGAACAGGCCCGCCAGATAACGCACCAGGGTGCCTTGATCGAGATCCCCCTTGGTGATGCCATCCACCACCCAGCCCACCACCTTGGGCGGGATCACGGTCAAGAGCGCGACCATCATCAGCAATGAGATGGCGATGAGATAACGCCGCCACTGCTCCTTGAAAAACCAGCCAAGCCGCAAAAATACGCTCACATCAGGATCCTTTGTCGCGGCGCACCTTGGCCGCCGTCATGGGAGAGGCTCAATACAATCGCCCCCGAGGTGGGGGCGATGGGAGTCGGTCATCATAGCCTGAAGTGGCCGGCTTGAGAACGATTGCTATCCTCCCTGTCTCATAGCCGCTCGTCCCGCGACTCGAACAGGGTGGAGCCCGCCTCTTGTTGCTCACCGGTCAGCAGGAAGTGGGACACCTCCTCCCGGGTCTGGTTGAACACCTGTTGCAACTGGGTTAGGTCCGCCTCGCTCGGCTCTTCTTTCAGCCGCAGACGCCACTCCAGCTCCCCGGCCAGCAGTTGCAGGCGGGAGGCAGAGATGTTCGCCGACACTCCCTTCAGGGTATGCAGCAGCCGGCACGCCACCTCGGGTTGCTGGCGGCGTAGGGCGGAGCGGATGTCCCACAGATCGTCCTTGTGCTCGGAGAGGAACAGCTTGAACAGGATCTGCAGCGCCTCCCTGTCCTGCTCCAGCCGGCGCAAGGCATCCTCCAAGTCCAGCACCCCCATCAGATCCGGCGGCTTGACCTCCAATGGAACCCGGCGCTGACCATTGGCATTTTTCACCCACTGCAGCAGGTTGTTGTAGAGATCCAGCTTGCTGACCGGCTTGGTGACATAGCCGTTCATGCCCACCCCGAGGCAGCGCTCCTTGTCCCCCGGCATGGCGCTGGCGGTGAGCGCTATGATGGGCACGTCGTGCTTGTCCACCATCTTGCGGATCTGGCGGGTCGCATCCAGGCCGTCCAGCACCGGCATCTGCAGGTCCATCAGGATCACATCAAACGGCTGCTCCGCCACCTGCTCCACCGCCTCGCGGCCGTTGCCCACGACTGTCACCACGGCCTCGACCCGGCGCAGATACTCCACGATGAGCTGCTGGTTGACCCGGTTGTCTTCTGCCAGCAGCACCCGGGTGCCGCGCAGCAGATCGCTGAAGTGCTGCTGATCCCCCTGGGCTTCGGCCTGGCGCAGGTTGCGATCGTGGGAGCTGCCGTTGAGCAGCTCATCCACCTTGGCCAGCAGCGCATTCTCGGTCATGGGCTTGGCCAGGAAATGGGACAGCCCCATGCTCTCCATGCGCCCGTGCAAGCCTTCTCTGGCCCAGGCGCTGGTCATCAGGACAGGCAAACGGCGCCACTGGCTGTGCTGATACATCTCGAGGGCCAGATCCAGCCCATCCTCCTGACCCATGCGCCAGTCGAGGATCGCGAGGCGAATGTTCTGCCCCTCTTCTCGCAGCACCTGGCGGGCGCGGGAGACGCTGTTCACCGTCATCACGGTGGCGCCGGCCCGGCCCAGTATGTCCTTGGCGAGATCCAGCACCAGCTCGTTGTCGTCCATCATCAGGATCAGGGGCTGATGCTCGAAGAAGACCCGGCGCCCGGAGACCCCATAGACCGCCTGGGACATGGGGATCTCGAACAGGAAGGTCGAACCCACTCCGGGCTTGCTCTGCACCGTTATTTCGCCGCCCATCAGGCCCACCAGCCGCTGGGAGATGTTGAGCCCAAGCCCTGAGCCACCGTATTTGCGGGTGTTGCCCGCCTCCAGCTGGGTAAAGGGCTGGAACAGCTGGGCCTGCTTCTCCGGCGCTATGCCGATGCCGGTGTCGCGCACGCTGAAGCGCACCCGCATGGGGTACTGGTTGGTCAGGGTGATGGCCACCTCCACCTCCCCCCGCTCGGTGAACTTGATCGCGTTGTTGACCAGGTTCACCAGCACCTGGCCGAGGCGCAGGGGATCCCCGCGCAGAAAGTCCGGCACCGCCGGCGACTTGTTGATGATGACCTCGATCTGCTTGCGCTCCGCCAGATCGGCAAACATGGCCGCCAGGGAGTCGAGCTGCTCGCTCAAGTCAAAGTCGATCTCTTCGAGGGTCAGCTTGCCGGACTCCACCTTGGTGAGATCCAGGATGTCGTTGATGAGCAGCAGCAGGGTGTCCGAGGAGGATTTGATCTTGTTGAGGTAATCGCGCTGCTGCTGATCCAGATCGGTCTGCAGCGCCAAGGCGCTGAAACCTATGATGGCGTTCATGGGGGTGCGGATCTCGTGGCTCATGTTGGCCAGAAAGTCGCTCTTGGCCTGGGCCAGCAACACGGTATGGCGAGAGAGCTCGCTCAGCTTCTGGTTGCGGCGCCACAGGGTCGCCGCCACCAGGGAGAAGCAGAGCAGAGCGCCACCCAGCACCATCAGGTAGAAGTGGCTCTTGAGGGAGGAGGCCTGATCCAGCTTGCTCTGTTTCCACACCGGCAAGGAGCCCAGCCCCTTCATCTCGATGATCTGGTTGCGCAAGCGGTGGTAGTTGATCACCTGGCGGTTGAGATCCTGGCTCAGCTGATTGATGGCCATGATCTTGGGCTGCTCGGGAGCCGTCTCGCCGAGGCGCTGTTGCAACGCCAGCAGCTGGCGTTGTTCATCCAGATCCCAGCTACGCCTGAGGTAGTGGTTCAGCCGGGCCAGATCGGTGAGATCCCGGTGCAGCGCGCTCTCCACGGGCACGCTGGCCATCAGCGACTTGAGCTGACTCTGAAAGCGTGGCTCCAGGTACTCTATGGTCATCTCCATGGTATAGAGCTTGGCCAAATCCAGCAGATAGCCGTCTATGTCTCGCTGCAGCGCCTGAGACTTGGGATCATCGGCCGAGCTCGGGTCTTCGCGAACCAGGGTCACGAAGTTGTCGAGGCTGTTGGAGAGCAGGCTGAGCCGCTGCTGCACGCTGCCATCGCTCGCCTTCTCCCGCCCAAGCAGATAGACGGTGTCGGTATTGATCCGGTTCAACACCAGTTCGGCGGCCACACTCAGCTCGGAGGCCCTCTGCTGCTGACTGAGCAACTGCCAGCAATAGGTTGAAAACGCCAGCAGCGATATGATGATAAGGCTCAGGACAACACGATTGACGCGTGCAACACTCTTCATCCCGTCTCGATTCTCTTGTCATGGCCGGCCATTCGGGGACCTTCGTCAGGACCCGATCGCCAGCTGTGAAAAATTATTGACTGCTATGTTACCGTTAGTCTGCTCTGTCGATGCAATAAAGATGTTGCCGAGCCATGAATTAAGGAACCCATAATGTCACTTATCACCACCTATTGTAGCCACTGCTTTACCCGCAACCGCCTGCCCGACGAAAAATTGGATTCAAACGCGAAGTGTGGCCGCTGCCACGCCGCCCTGACCGGGATGAGCCCGGTGGCAGGACGATCGGCCCAGTTCGATACCCTGATCAACTCCGACGTGCCGGTCGTGGTGGATTTCTGGGCCAGCTGGTGCGGCCCCTGCCTGCAATTTGCCCCGGTCTTTCAGGAGATGGCACGAGAGCTCGAGCCCCGCATCCGCTTCGTCAAACTCGACACCGAACAGGAAGCCGCCATCGCCAGTCGTTACGCTATTCGCAGCATTCCCACCCTGATGGTGTTCCGCCAGGGCAAGGTAGTGGCCCAGCGCAGCGGCTCATTGCCCAAGAGCCCGTTCAAGGAGTGGCTGCTGTCGGTCAGCGCCGAGGTCAAATGAAAACAGCTTGTTTGATTTTTGTTTAATATCAGATCCATTTGCAATTTACTCTGTGAGTCGCCACATGCTTTGACCACTTCCCCCTGTTTCAAACAGGGGGATAAATGTAACCTCGGCAACACAACAACAACCATAAATTAACCGAGAAAAACAACATGCACACATCTGCTGTTCCCTCTGCCCCACCACGTTGGCTGGACATCAAGGCCGGGATCGTCATCCTGGACGTCTTGCTGCTCTGTGCCATGCTCGCCTGGCTCCCGTTTGATCCCATGGTCAACAAGGGGCTCGGCATCCTCATCTTCATCGCCATCCTCTGGCTGACCGAGGCGGTAAACATCACCATCACGGCCATCTCGATCCCGGTGCTCGCCACCCTGCTCGGGGTGTTCGACATGAGTAAGTCCCTCACCGACTTCGCCAACCCGGTGCTGTTCCTTTTCTTCGGCGGTTTCGCCCTGGCGGCGGCCCTCTCCAAGCAGGGGCTCGACACCCAGATCGCCGCCAAGGTGATGCAACTCGCCAAGGGGCACCTCGGCTGGGCGGCCATAGTGCTGTTCACCATCACGGCGGCGCTCTCCATGTGGATCAGCAACACAGCCACCGCCGCCATGATGATGCCGCTGGCCCTCGGCATGCTCAAAGGGCTCGACGTCCACAAGGAGCGCCGCACCCTGGTCTTCGTCCTGCTGGGGGTCGCCTACAGCGCCAGCATCGGCGGCATCGGCACCCTGGTGGGCAGCCCCCCCAATGCCATCGCCGCCGCCCAGATGGGCATCGGCTTCACCGACTGGCTGAAATTCGGCATCCCTGTGGTGCTCATCTTCATGCCCGTGGGCATAGGTCTGCTCTATCTGGTCACCCGCCCGGATCTGTCTCATCAGGTCAGCACCGAGAAGGTCACCATAGAGTGGACCGGTCAGCGCAAGACCACCTTGCTCATCTTCCTCGCCACCGTCTTGCTGTGGATAGGCTCCCAGCCCATCGCCGCGGCGCTCGGCGGCATTCCCCAGTTCGATACCCTGATCGCCATGGGCGCCATCCTGGCCATCGCCGTCAGCCGGGTCGCCAGCTGGGATGACATCAACCAGAACACCGACTGGGGTGTGCTGCTGCTGTTCGGGGGTGGCCTGACCTTGAGCTCCATCTTGAAGCAAACCGGCGCCAACGCCTTCCTGGCGGAGCACCTCTCCAGCGGCCTCTCCACCATGCCGATCTTCGTGATCCTGCTCTGCCTTGCGGCCTTCGTGGTGTTCCTGACCGAGCTGGTCTCCAACACCGCTACCGCCGCCCTGCTGGTGCCGCTGTTTGCCGGCGTGGCCGAGGCGCTGGGTGTCTCCCCCATCGTCGTGTCCGTGCTCATCGCCGTCGGCGCCTCCTGCGCCTTCATGCTGCCGGTGGCCACGCCGCCGAACGCCATCGTCTTCGCCAGCGGTCATATCCAGCAGCGGGAGATGATGCGGGCGGGTCTGGCGCTGAACCTGGTGTTCACCGTCATCCTGACCCTGCTGGCCTACTTCATGGGCGATATCCTGCACTGATCCGCATCCCGGATTGCCAGGGCCCCTCACGGGGCCCTTTTTCTTTCATCACCTCTGACTGCCATTCCATAAAAATACTACCCACTCCTACCATCAACACTGATTCCAGTAGTCAGTTACACGATAAAAAACCGAACCAGGCAGAATAAAAAACCCCCGCAGTGCGGGGGTTGCTTGTTGTCTCGGGACGCTTAGCCGATGTCGCAGGCCTTCAGGTTCCAGATCCGTTCCACATAGTCCTGGATGGAGCGGTCGGAGTTGAACTTGCCCATGGTGGCCGAGTTGATGATGGCCTTCTTGGCCCAGAGCGCCGGATCCCGATACCAGGTATCGATGAGCTTGTGGGCGTCCGAGTAGGAGGCGAAGTCCGCCAGGGTCAGGTAAGGATCTCCTCCTTCCAGCAGGGAGCGCTTGATGGACGATAGCTCGCCCGGGCGACCCGGCGTGAAGTAGTCGGTATCGAACCAGTCCAGCACGGCTTTCAGTTCGGAGTTGGCATAGTAGAAGTCGTAGGGGTTGTAACCACGAGCCTTCAGCGCCTTCACTTCGTCCACGTTCAGACCGAAGATGGCGCAGTTCTCGGCGCCCGCCTCTTCCGCGATCTCGATGTTGGCTCCATCCAGAGTGCCGATGGTAATGGCGCCGTTCAGAGCCATCTTCATGTTGCCGGTCCCCGAGGCTTCGTAGCCGGCGGTGGAGATCTGCTCGGACACGTCGGCGGCCGGGATCAGCTTCTCCGCCAGGCTCACCCGGTAGTTCGGCATGAACACCACTTTCAGCTTGCCCTGAATGCGGGCATCGTTGTTGACCCGCTCCGCCAGCTTGTTGATGGCGTAGATGATGTCTTTGGCCAGCTTGTAACCGGGCGCCGCCTTGGAGCCGAAGATGAACACCCGCGGGTGCATGTCGTAGTCGGGGTTGGCCAGCAGGCGACGGTAGAGCGCCATGATGTGGATGAGGTTCAGCTGTTGGCGCTTGTACTCGTGCAGGCGCTTGATCTGGATGTCGAAGATGGCTTCTGCGCTCACATCGATGCCGGTCTCGGCCTTGATCACCTTGACCAGCTTCTCCTTGTTGTGACGCTTGATGCGCATGAACTGCTGCTGGAACGACTTGTCGTCGGCAAACTGGGTGACGGCGCGCAGCTTGTCCAGTTGCAGCGGCCACTCCTTGCCCACCACCTCGTTGTAGAGCTCGGCGAGCTCTGGGTTACAGGCCAGCAGCCAGCGACGCGGGGTCACGCCGTTGGTGACGTTGCACATCTTCTCTGGCCAGAGCGCGGCGAACTCGGGGAAGAGATCCTCTTTCACCAGCTTGGAGTGGATTTCGGCCACGCCGTTGACCTTGGAGGAGCCGATCACGCACAGGTTGCCCATGCGCACCTTGCGCACGGCACCCTCTTCAATGATGGAGAGCTTGGCCTTGATGGCATCGTCACCCGGCCACTTGGGCTCCACCAGCTTGTTCAGGAACTGGGCATTGATCTCATAGATGATCTCGAGGTGACGGGGCAGCACCTTCTCGAACAGGCTGACGGACCACTTCTCCAGCGCCTCTGGCAGCAGGGTGTGGTTGGTGTAGGAGAAGACCCGGTAGCAGATGGCCCAGGCGGCCTCCCAGGTCAGATCCTCTTCATCCACCAGCACCCGCATCAACTCGGGGATGGCCACAGTCGGGTGGGTATCGTTGAGCTGGATGGCGATCTGGGCGGCGAAGTTGCTGAAGTCGCTGCCATGGGCGCGCTTGTAGCGGCGCATGATGTCCTTGATGGAGCAGGCGCAGAAGAAGTACTGCTGGATCAGGCGCAGCTCCTTGCCGGCGTCGGTCTCATCGTTCGGGTAGAGCACCTTGGAGATGGTCTCGGCCTGGGCTTTCTCGGCCTGGGAGTCGACATAACCGCCGGCGTTGAACACGTCCCAGTCGAAGAACTCGGAGGCGCGGGATTCCCACAGTCGCAAGATGTTGACGGTGTGACCGCCAAAGCCCACCACAGGGATATCCCAGGGCACCCCTTTGATCTTGCGACCGGCGTGCCATACCTTCTTCAGGCCACCGTTGTCACCGAACACGGTCTCGACATAGCCATAGAGCGGGATCTCCTGCACGGATTCGGGGCGGCAGATCTCCCAGGGGTTGCCGTATTCACGCCAGGTGTCCGGGCGCTCAATCTGGCGGCCATCCTGAATTTCCTGACGGAACAGGCCGTGCTCGTAATGGATGCCGTAGCCCACCGCCGGGTAGTTCAGGGTGGCGAGGGAGTCGATGAAGCAGGCCGCCAGACGACCCAGGCCGCCGTTGCCAAGGGCCATGTCAGGCTCTTGTTCACAGAGATCGGTCAGCTCCAGGCCGAGCTCGCCGAGGGCTTCTTCACAAATCTTGTACAGAGAGAGGTTGTGCAGGTTGTTCGAGGTCAAACGCCCCATCAGGAATTCAGCAGAGAGATAGTGAATCGCACGAGTATCTTTCTTGAAATGAGTCTGCTGAGTACGGGTCAGGCGCTCGTACACCTGTTCGTTGACGGCGGCGGCGGTCGCTTTCCACCACGCTTCTGGCGAGGCTTTCTGTTCGCTTGTCCCCAAGGTAGAACGCAGGTGACGCACGATACTCGCTTTGAGCTGATCTTTATCCAGTTGGAGATCCTGGTCTGTCTTCTTCTTGGTAGCCATAAACCATTTTCCTTCGTTACAAATAAAAATTGTTATCCCATTCGGGACCGGCACTGTTGTTATCTCAGAATATGTTCCGGCGTTGGCATACTAGCTAAAGCCGATGGGCTAAACGTTAACATGAGTCACACTTTAACGCATAAAAATGACAGTTCAAGTATGAAAACCCTTTCCTTGACCCCACCTTAATAAAATTAAAATAACCATAAAAATCAATTGGTTGAATTTTAATTTAAAAGATAACTTCATGAATAGGTTTTCAATGGTTGAAAGGCTCTGAAAATACGTGAAAATAACGCCACAGCCGAGGCCATTTGAAAGCGATTTCAATGCCGACTGGCACAAGCTGACAATAAAAATAAGGTGCTCCAGTTGGAGCACCTTGATAACCGAATTAACCATGAGCCTTGAACTGGTTGCTCATGGGATCATAGTGGTAGCCGATCTGCTGCAGACGCGTGGCCAACTGATCTTCCGTCATGTCGTAGTAGGCCAACAGCTCTTCCAGACCATCGCACTCCAGCCGCAGCTTTTCGTTGATGATCCCGAGCAGAATATTGGCATCCAGCCGTTGCAAGGTGCTGACATCCATCCTGGTCCCTCCTCTCGCTATACATACTGTATAACCATGAGCCCCTGCCTTCCCTTTGTCCATAGCGCAAAAAACACCCAACCCATATTGAGTGTAAATTTCCTTCTGATTCAATCAAATAGCGCACAGCCCTGTTAATCCGATCACACTTTCATCCACAAATGACTTGTCACTGGCTGGAGATGGAACTACTGTATACGCATACAGCATGGTTATTCATACAGGACAAACATATGAGCCAGCCCCTGAGTCACCGCCCCCACGCTTCCTCTGTCGGCCTGATCGCCCCCTGGCCGACCCGCCACCAGAGCAAGGTAGAGCATGATCATCGACTGGCGCCCAGCCTGCATGAAGTCCCGCTGCTGGACGAGCTGGGACGCTTAAGCCAGAACGACAGCGGCTGGATCCTGCTGATCGCGCCGCCCAAGTTGCCAGCGGCGGAGCAACTGCGTGCTCAGGGGATCAACCCGGCCCGGATCCTGGTGGTGCATGGCGCCAAGATCAAGAACTGGCAACGCATGCTGGAGCAGAGCTTAGGGAATGGCCACTGCGCCGCCGTGCTGACCTGGCTGCCGGAGCAGATAGCGCTCGATCGCGCCAAGCTCAATACCTTGGGCCAACGCACCGGTGTACTGACCCGCTTCTTCGAACCCAAGGGTGCGCCTCTGCCTGCGAATGGGGTCCTCAGCTACGGCGGGCAGGATGTCTATCTCAATCATTGAGAGGCCATGGTGTGCAAGCCGATAAGAAAGAGCGGACTTCGCTGGCAATGATGGGCCAGTGCCCATATTCCCCTATCCTGCTCTCTCATTCCCCTCTCCGACAGCAGAATCTTCCACCTCTGCTGCTCGCAAGCATAGAAGATGCTGATCACGCAGACATGGAAAAGGCGACCCTGGGGTCGCCTTTTTACTGTGTGAGAGGAGCGGCCATGGTCAGGCCATCCCTCTGGTGAAAGCCGGCTAGGTCAGGAGAGCTTGACGTCCAGCTCGGCTATCTTGGCCGACCAGTAAGCCGGGCCGGTTTCGTGGATGTTGTTGCCCTGAGAGTCGACGGCAACGGTCACCGGCATGTCTTCCACCTCGAATTCGTAGATGGCTTCCATTCCGAGATCCGCAAAGGCCACGACCCGCGCCTTCTTGATGGCCTTGGCCACCAGGTAGGCGGCACCGCCCACGGCCATCAGGTAGACGGCCTGGTACTGCTTGATGCTCTGCACCGTCTTGGGGCCGCGCTCCGACTTGCCTATCATGCCGATGAGACCGGTCTCACCCAGCATCATGTCGGTGAACTTGTCCATCCGGGTGGAGGTGGTGGGACCGGCCGGGCCGACCACTTCGTCACGGACCGCATCCACCGGGCCCACGTAATAGATGAAGCGGTTGGTGAAATCGACCCCTTCCGGCAGGCCTTCGCCATTCTTGAGCATGTCGGCGATGCGCTTGTGGGCCGCGTCGCGACCGGTCAGGATCTTGCCGGAGAGCAGCACGGTATCGCCGCTCTTCCAGCTGGCGAGCTCGGCCTTGGTGATGCCGTCCACATTGACCCGGCGCACGTTGCCACCGGACTCGCGGGTGATCTCGGGCCAGTCTTCCAGCTTGGGCGGGGTCAGCTCAGCCGGGCCAGAGCCATCGAGTTCGAAGTGCACGTGACGGGTGGCGGCGCAGTTGGGGATCATCACCACCGGCTTGGAGGCTGCGTGGGTCGGGGCGGATTTCACCTTCACATCCAACACGGTAGTGAGGCCGCCCAGGCCCTGGGCACCAATCCCCAGCTTGTTGACCTTGTCATAGAGCTCGACCCGCAGCTTCTCTTCTGTGGTCTCGGGACCTCTGGCGATCAGCTCCTGAATGTCGATGTGCTCCATCAGGGCTTCCTTGGCGAGCACGGCCGCCTTCTCGGCGGTACCGCCGATGCCAATGCCCAGCATGCCGGGCGGGCACCAACCTGCACCCATGGTCGGCACGGTTTTCAGTACCCACTCGACCACGTCGTCCGAGGGGTTGAGCATCACCATCTTGGACTTGTTCTCGGAGCCGCCGCCCTTGGCGGCTATGCTCACCTCCACCTTGTCGCCTTGCACCATGTCGATGTGCACCACGGCCGGAGCATTGTCCTTGGTATTCTTGCGACTGCCTGCCGGATCGGCGAGCACGGAGGCGCGCAGCGGGTTGTCCGGATTGGTGTAGGCGCGGCGAGTACCCTCATCCACCATCTCCTGCACCGTCATGTCGCTGTCCCACTGCACCTTCATGCCGATCTTGACGAAGCAGGTGACGATACCAGTGTCTTGGCACAGAGGACGATGACCTTCGGCGGACATGCGGGAGTTGATCAGGATCTGGGCCAGGGCATCCTTGGCGGCCGGGTTGATCTCACGGTCATAGGCGGCCTTGGCGGCATGGACGAAATCGAGGGGATGGTAGAAAGAGATGTACTGTAGGGCGTCGGCAATAGAATCGATAAAGTCCTGTTTTTTAATGATGCTCATATCATCCTCACTGGTCCTTGTCTCAAGTAATGCGAGCAAGGGCTTCCATATGAGCCGAGCCTTCGGCAGGCGGCAGATGCGCACAGGGCCGGCAGACAACGGCGTGTTTTTATAACGGTGTTTTTCTGTAAATGCCGGCCGCCATGATACGCTTGAGCACCCTTACCGGCTAGGGAGCTGGGTGCAAACTGTTGCCTGTGTAACAAAAAATGAAACCAAGACTGCATATCCACCATTTCGACCCGCAAACATCGCTTCACACGCTGTTTACCCCCTTGCACCATGAGCCCTGGGCCATCTTGCTGGAATCGGCAGGCCCGGCGGGCGCCGACAACCGCTTCGACATCATCAGCGCCGATCCCCTCGCCACCCTGGAGACCCGGGGTGCCAGCACAATCATGCACAGTGGCGATCAATATGAGAAGCACGATGGCGATCCCCTCGCCCTGCTCGCCAGCACGCAGCAAGCCCTGCTGGGGGAGCTGCAACCTCAGAGCGACGCCATCGGCGCCGGTCTGCCGTTTATTGGCGGCGCCCTGGGGCTGTTTGGTTACGACCTGGGGCGCCACTTCGAGCAACTGCCGGAGCAAGCCCAGGCGGATATCCAGGTGCCGGACATGGCGGTCGGGATCTACGACTGGGCCCTGCTGCGCGAGGTCGCGACCGGCCGCTGGCAGCTGGTGCATTGGGGAGATGAGGCGGGACTTGCCAGCCGGCTGATGTGGTTGCAGGCAAGGCGCGCCATCCCCATTGCCACACCGGAGCGGGCACCGGCATCCGCCCCTTTGCAAGGTGCATTCTCGTTACAGGGTCCCTGGCAGAGCAACATGAGCCGGGCCGAATACGGTGACAAGTTCGCGCGGATCCAGGCCTATCTGGCGGCGGGAGATTGTTATCAAATCAACCTCACCCAACGCTTCAGCGCCCCTTACCAGGGGGATGAGTGGGCGGCCTATCGCGCCCTCAGTGCAGCCAACAAGGCGCCTTTCTCCGCCTTTATTCGCCTGCCACAGAGCGCGATCCTGAGCCTCTCGCCCGAGCGTTTTCTGCTGCTCGATGGCCGTCATATCGAGACCAAGCCCATCAAGGGCACCCGCCCCCGCCATCCAGATCCTGCCATCGACTGGCAGGTGGCCGAGGAGCTGGCCGGCGCCGACAAGGACAGATCCGAGAACCTGATGATCGTGGATCTCTTGCGCAACGATATAGGCCGGGTGAGCCGCCCGGGCTCGGTCTGTGTGCCACATCTGTTTGCGGTGGAGTCCTTCCCCGCCGTGCACCATCTGGTGTCCACCATACACGGCGAGCTGGATGCGCGCTGGCAGGGGGTGGATCTGCTGCGGGCCTGCTTCCCCGGCGGCTCCATCACGGGGGCCCCCAAGATCCGGGCCATGGAGATCATCGAGGAGCTGGAGCCCCAGCGGCGCAATGCCTATTGCGGCAGTATCGGCTACCTGAGCCAGCATGGCCGGATGGACACCAGCATCTGCATTCGCACCCTGATAGCAGAGCAGGGCTGGCTGCACTGCTGGGCGGGGGGCGGCATCATAGCCGACTCGAATGTGGACGACGAATACCAGGAAACCTATGACAAGGTGGCCCGCATCCTGCCGCTGCTGGATACACTGGGCTCATGATGCCGATGCTCACAGACATGAAGGAGTCACGCCTCGAGATGGATACCGAGATTGGCCACGCCGAACTGCTGACCCGCTTCTTGCTGCAGCGCCCTGCCCCGGCACATCGGCTGATGCTGGCTGGGCTCAAGCCGGCGGCCGTGCTGCTGCCCCTGGTGGAGCGCCCACAGGGGCTGCAACTGCTGCTGACCCGCCGTAGCGCCCAGCTGCGCCATCACCCTGGGCAAATCAGCTTCCCTGGCGGGCGTCAGGATCCCGAGGACGAGAGCCTGATCCAGACGGCGCTGCGAGAGACCCGGGAGGAGCTCGGGATCCCCGCCAGCCAGATCCATGTCATCGGCAGCCTCACCCCCCTCAACACCATCTCTCTCTATGATGTGCTGCCTGTGCTCGCCATGGTGGATGCGAATTACCAGCTCACCCTGAGCCCGGATGAGGTGGAGCAGGCCTTCGAGGTGCCCCTCAGCCATGTGCTCAACCCCGTCAATCACATCGCCCTGACCATCCCAAGAGCCGGTCGGAGCCACACCATCTACTGGATCCCCTGGCAACAATCTTTCATCTGGGGGGCTACCGCCAGCATGATCCGCCAACTGTCTCAGCACTTATCAAAATAACATTCTGATAACCCGAGGAGCTGAAAAATTATCCATTTAACACTCAACTAACATTGCATATGATAAAGAAATTTTGATTTTTTATTCTTTTGATCACATTTTCATAAGAAAGTACGGGTTTGCCCCTCACAAAGGTGAATCTGATCAACATTTTTGATTAAAAAAAAAGTATTCTTTCGCCGACTAATTAAAACCACACATTCGGGGTGAGATACATGTCTAATACTGTCACCGGCGCACCAGACGCCGCGACCACACTGGAGCAAGCGAACCGCTCCACCCAAGCTCGTAGTTGGAACAAGCAGGACACCACCTGGGTGATCAGCCTGTTCGGTACCGCCGTTGGCGCCGGTATCCTGTTCCTGCCCATCAACGCCGGCATGGGTGGCTTCTGGCCACTGGTGGTGATGGCGCTGCTGGTCGGCCCCATGACTTACCTGGCCCACCGCGGCCTGGCGCGCTTCGTGCTCTCCTCCAAGAACCCCAATGCGGACATCACCCAGGTGGTGGAAGAACACTTTGGTGTCGGCGCCGGTAAATTAATCACCCTGCTCTACTTCTTCGCCATCTACCCCATAGTGCTGATCTACGGCGTGGGCATCACCAACACGGTGGAGAGCTTCATGGTCAACCAGCTGCAGATGAGTGCACCGCCGCGCTGGATCCTCTCCATCGTGCTGATCATGGGCATGATGTCGGTCATGCTGGCCGGTGAGAAGCTGATGCTCAAAGTCACCGAGTTCCTGGTCTACCCGCTCATCGCCATCCTGGCGGGCATCTCCCTGTACCTGATTCCGGACTGGACCGGCGCCGCCCTCTCCCAGGTGCCGTCCGCCAAGGACTTTGCCACCACCCTGTGGCTGACCATCCCGGTACTGGTGTTCTCCTTCAACCACAGCCCGGCCATCTCCAGCTTCGCCCTGGCCCAGCGCCGTGACTACGGCGACAACGCCGTCGCCAAGTCCGACGCCATCTTGAAGCGCACCGCCATGATCCTGCTGGGCTTCGTGATGTTCTTCGTCTTCTCCTGCGTGATGAGCCTGACCCCGGCCCAGCTGGCAGAAGCCAAGTCCCAGAACATCGCCGTGCTCTCCTACCTGGCCAACCAGCATGCGAGTCCTGTCATCTCCTACTTCGGTCCGCTGGTTGCCTTCGTCGCCATCGTCTCCTCCTTCTTCGGCCACTATTTGGGTGCCCGTGAAGGTCTGAAGGGGATGATCGTCCAGAACATGAGCAAGTCCGGCAAGACCCCGAACACCAAGAAGGTCGAGATGTTTATCATCGCCTTCTTCATCCTGACCCTGTGGGCCGTGGCCGTGATTAACCCCTCCATCCTCGGCATGATCGAGTCCCTAGGCGGTCCCATCATCGCGACCATCCTGTTCCTGATGCCCATGTACGCCATCAAGCGCGTCCCCGCCATGGCGAAATACCAGGGCCAGATCAGCAACGTCTTCGTGGCGACCATGGGGCTGATTGCCATCTCCGCCATCCTGTACCAGCTGTTCTAAGCTCGTCAGCCTCTGACTCCTCCATGCCCGCCACCCTGGCGGGCATTTTTTATGGCCAAGCTTTACCTCTCCCCCCATCGCTATCTACTCTGGCACCAGCCGAGCCCAACTATTCCATGTCATCGGTATCACTCAGGCGACTTCTGCCCCCTCGACTTGCCCGGTGATAACATCATCTACCACAGGCGGCGAGCCACTCAGAGAAACCTCTGTCTGCAATAGAGGCTAGATGATTCTTCGACACAACCTGTGTTGTCAGGTGGATTCAGTCTCGGAACAAATTTCAGAGCATCACGATTATTATCAAAAACAATGGAGCTCATATTTCTGACTTTCATTCCCCGTGATATTTGGAGTCACCATTTCCATACCAAATATACAAACCAGCATGACGACACGGCATTACCAAATAAAATAAAACAACCTCTACACTTTTTATTAAAGCAAACATCAGTCATCTCAACGAGCGCGAGCAGTTGAACCCGATACAATGTCGAGATCAATCTTTTATTAAGTCCCACACCACTTGCAATATAAAATCCTAGTTTGATCCAAGTCATGTGTGGATTTAATATTGAAGCAATATTCATTGCGTTAAATCAAAAGCTATTTTTTCTTTCCTGATAAATATATACCCCCTTCACAAAAATGAATATTCAGAACATGGTTTAATTGACGACAAACCGCTAGACCTTATAACGTCACTCCTGCTTGAACCGAGTATAAAAATAATGATTCAATTCCGATGGGAGTGTTTTATGAACAAACATATTATCTCTGCGCTGTTACTGACCAGCTCCACCCTGGCATATGCCCAAGCCGATGGGATGATCAATGGCCTGGACTTTGGCCCCCTGGCGCCACTGGCAGGCACCTGGAAAAGCATTGAATCCGGCGGTGTCGATGTGGCGCCGGGACAAGAGGGCAGCAAGGCCGGCAAGGGAGGTCCCGCCGTCGAGCCTTTCTATGAAGTTATTACCTTTGAACCCGCCGCCGATGCCAAGAATGCCAGCGAGCAATATCTGGTGGCCATGTATTACAAGCAGGAAGTATTCAGGAAGAGCGACAATGGCAAGTTCCATGATCAGCGGGGTTACCTCATCTACGACAAGCAGAATCAGGTGGTCTACAACTCCTACTGCATCCCCCGTGCGGTCTGCGTCGTGACCGAGGGCAAGGCGGGTAACAAGATTGACTTCAAGACCGGCAAGCGAGGCATCTCGGAGAGCAGCTACATGACGGCCAACGACACCACGACCGACTTTGCCATGTCGCTGGACTTCTCCGAGAAAGGCCTGCTCAAGTACAGCCAGACCACCAGCCTGAATGTCTATGGTAAACCCTTCGCCCATACCGACAGCGGGGCACTGAGCAAGGTCAATTAATGACATGAAAAAAGCCAAGGCATCCCTTGCCTTGGCTTTTATTTAATGCTGTTTCGGCAATGCCTTTATAGCATCATCTCTTTCATATCCAATTCTGGCCCCACCTCATCGAGGTTCAGCATATTTGAATACCAGAGCGTCAATATCACGTCCATCTGGTTATTATGCTTCAGGGGTTTTGTCAGTTGGCAGTCTGACATCACCTCGGCCCACAAGTCATCGGCACAGATGGGCTTGACCCTGTCCTTCTTTGACAACAGGCCGAGTGCACTGACCACATATTTCTTGGTCTTGGCCGCCGCCGAATATCTGATGGGCATAACACAACTGATGGCACCCAGGCTGCACAGGGTCAAGAAGGTCACCTTGGGGTTGTTCTTGAATTTCTGAACCCTGGTGCAATCGCCAAAGGCTTCATATATTGCCATGTCCCATGCCGCGGCATGGGCATGATTATACTGCACCATGATGTGCACTGCCCTTAGCGCGGCGCCGCCATACTTCCCATAGATAATCATAGCCACCTCCCGTTTTTATTATGATACGGCATGGCGATGCAGCCTCGGCCTGTAAATTATCTATCGACGCCATCGTATTTTTCTATTCCTGACAACCCGCTCCAGCAATAGAAATATAATTTGATCTGGGATAATGATCCGTCATTTATATTCGAATTATCTGGTTAATTGGCATCAATGCTATTGAATAATATAAACCGATAAGGCTGGCGGTCAGCGGCATTCGGTTCGAAAGCCATATTGGCAAGCGGCTGTGAGCCTCTTTGACTACCCAATAAAAAACGCCCTCACAGGAGGGCGTTTTCGCTGGGATAAGACCTTGCTATCAGGCTTCGCGAGAGAGCTCGGCCGTGCCCTGCAGGGCCTCGTCCTCGGCCATGCAAGCGGCCGCGGTGAAGAGTACGTCGGTGGAGCTGTTGAGGGCCGTTTCGGCGGAGTCTTGCAGCACCCCGATGATGAAGCCGACCGCGACCACCTGCATGGCGATATCGTTACTGATGCCAAACAGGCTGCACGCCAGCGGGATCAGCAGCAGTGAGCCACCGGCCACACCGGAGGCGCCACAGGCACTGACGGTGGCCACCACGGAGAGCAGCACGGCAGTCGCCAGATCCACTTCCATCCCCAGGGTATGCACCGCCGCCATGGAGAGCACGGTAATGGTGATGGCGGCGCCGGCCATGTTGATGGTGGCGCCGAGCGGGATGGAGACAGCATAGGTGTCTTCCGGCAGACGCAGTTTCTCGCACAAAGCCATGTTGACCGGGATGTTGGCGGCGGAGCTGCGGGTGAAGAAGGCGGTCACACCGCTCTCACGCAGGCAGGTCAGCACCAGCGGATAGGGGTTGCGCTTGATCTTCCAGAACACGATGAGCGGATTGACCACGAAGGCAATGAACAGCATGCAACCGATCAGCACCATCAGCAATTGGGCATACCCGAGCAGGGCGCCGAAGCCGGTTTCGGCCAGGGTGGAGGCGACCAGACCCAGGATACCGAGCGGGGCGCAGCGGATCACCGCCTTGACGATGGTGGAGACCCCGTGGGAGAGATCGGTGATCAGGGTCTTGGTGCCTTCGCTGGCGTGGCGCATGGCGATGCCAAGACCGATGGCCCAGGCCAGGATGCCGATGTAGTTGGCATCGATCAGTGCCTTCACCGGGTTGGTGACCACGTTGAACAGCAGGGTTTGCAGCACTTCCGTGATGCCGCCCGGCGGGGTGATCTCGGCGCTGCTCGCCACCAGATGCAGGTTGGAGGGGAACAGGAAGCTCGCCACTACGGCCACCACCGCCGCCAGGAAGGTCCCCAGCAGGTAGAGCAGCAGGATCGGCTTCATATTGGTCTTTTGACCCTGTTTGTGACCTATGATGGCCGCCATTACCAGCACAAACACCAGCAGCGGGGCCACCGCCTTCAGGGCGCCGACGAACAGGCTGCCGAGCAGGCCTGCCGCCTTGGCCCATTCCGGCATCAGCATGGCGAGTAAAATACCGAGTACCAGACCGACCAGGATCTGGCTAACCAGACTGGTGCTGTTGACCAGTCGTATGAGGGGGTGTTGTTGTGTCATCAAATAGTCCCTGTGCACCCTGGGTGCGTGAATCATTAGTCCTGTGGGCAGCTAGCCACACGTCGTGACACCGGCACATCGACGGTGAACACGGTTGGCAAATCTTCTTCTGGATCTGTCCAAAACCCATGGCGCTGCGGACAAGGAATATCCCATCTGCCACCGTTTTTTTCCACTTAATCACTGAAAAATATCAGGGTTACCTCACAAAAAATCTACAACAATGTGATAACACAATATCAACCACGGTCAAAATGTCGCCATTCCAGTCCGATCATCGGCCGGGCGGCCCCAACAGTGGTATCATGCCGCTCTTTTGTCTGTGCTGGAGCCTTGCCATGATCCCCTCTCTATTGACCCGTCACTTCGGATTCGATCGGTTAAGACCCGGCCAGGAGGCGGTGATCAGCCGCTTGCTCGCAGGCAAGAGTGCGGCGGCCATCTTCCCGACCGGCGCCGGCAAGTCCCTCTGCTATCAGTTACCTGCCCTTGCCTTGCCCCATCTGACCCTGGTGATCTCCCCCCTCATAGCCCTGATGCACGATCAGCTCGCCTTCCTGAAAAGCAAGGGCATAGCCGCAGCGACCCTGGATTCGAGCCTGACACCGGAGGAGAGCCGACGGGTGATGCAGCAAGCCAGCGATGGCCAACTCAAGATCCTGATGATCTCGGTGGAGCGGTTGAAGAACGAGCGTTTTCGCCGCTTTATCGCCGGGGTGCCGCTCTCCCTGCTGGTCGTAGATGAGGCGCACTGCATCTCGGAGTGGGGTCACAACTTTCGCCCGGACTATTTGAAGCTGCCGAGCCATCGCCGCGAGCTCGCTATCCCCCAGGTGCTGCTGCTCACCGCAACCGCCACCCCGGCGGTCATGGCAGACATGCAGGCCAAGTTCGGCATCGATAAAGAGGATCTGGTGGTCACCGGCTTTTATCGCGCCAACCTGGATCTCGCCGTCGTCCCCCTGGCCGGCAGCGCCCGCGATACCTGGCTGCAAAAGGAGATGCAACGCGACCCCGCGGCGCCGACCATCGTCTATGTCACCCTGCAACACACGGCGCAGCAGTGCGCCGAACACCTGCAACGGGCAGGGATCCGGGCCTGCGCCTATCACGCCGGGCTGGACTCGACCCTGCGCAGCCAGATCCAGCACGACTTCATGGCGGGCCGGCTCGATTGCATCGTCGCCACCATCGCCTTTGGCATGGGTATCGACAAGGCCGATATCCGCCGGGTGATCCACTACGACTTGCCCAAATCCATCGAGAACTACAGCCAGGAGATAGGCCGCGCCGGACGTGATGGCCAACCCTCCCGCTGCCTGGTGCTGGCCAGCCGGGCCCAGCTGCCAGTGCTCGAAAACTTCGTCTACGGGGATACGCCGGACAAGGCCGCCATCCTGGCCTTGCTCGAGACGGTGCAACAAAGCGGCACCGAGTGGGAGTTTGGCCTGCTGCGCCTCTCCAATGACACCAACATTCGCCAGCTGCCCCTCAAGACCCTGCTGGTCTATCTGGAGATGGCGGGCGTGATAGCGCCGGCCTACAGCTATTTCGCCGAATATCGCTTCAAGTTCGTGCTGGATAAACAGGAGATCCTGGCGCGTTTCAATCCTGATCGGCGCCAGTTCCTGGAGCAGCTGTTTGCCTGTGCCCCCCAGGCTCGCAGCTGGTGCACCATGGATTTCGATGCACTCTGGCAGGGTTATCAGGGAGAGAGGCACCGCGCCGCCGCGGCGCTGGACTATCTGCAACAGCAGGGCTGGATTGAACTCGAGAGCAAGCAGATGACGGAGGTGTATCGGGTATTGCGTCAAGACCTAGATGTGGCAGCGCTGGCGACCCAGCTGCACGCCCTGTTCGAGCAAAAAGAGCAGAGTGAACTGGCAAGGTTGCAGGCCCTGCTCAACTTCTTTACCTCGAGCAACTGCCTGAGCCATGAGCTGGCCAGCTACTTCGCCGATAAGCAGGCGCCGAGCCAGTGCGGGCACTGCTCCGTCTGCCGGGGCGAAGTTGCCATCCTGCCATCGCTACCGGCCCCAGCCCTGCCCAACGAACAGGGACTGCGTGCCTGGTGTGATCCCCTGGTGGCCCTGTGCCATAGCCAGGAGCCCCGCATCCTGACCCGTTTCCTGTGTGGCATCGCCACCCCCTTGACCACCAGGGTCAAGGCAAAGAATCTGGCGGGCTTTGGCCAGTTGGCGGCACATCCGTTCGCCGAGGTGTTGGCGGCGGTATCTCGCGCCTACCCTCCTATCCCCTAACGGTTTTTGCCGGACCCCAAAAAATAAGACCCTCGCGGATGCGAGGGTCAAGCCAACGGAAACGTGCTTAAACAGAGCTTAGTATCTGCACAACCACCCACTCTCTTGCTAAAGCGATGACTGCTCGACACAGGGCCAATCTAGTGCAGCCAGAATGTAGCGTCAATGTAAAAATTAGAGCTTGAACACCAAACAACATACGTTACGTTAACGTAAACGGCACGTCATTTTACCCTTCGTCCTCTCCCGCCCTTGCCCTGCCTGCACTTGGGCTGCGCAAAACGAAACTGCATCGGTTTTCTGCGTCTGCCACACAAACATTTATTTTTTATGTCTTTGACATTTGCATCACTGTCATGGCAGAAATAATTTAACAGTCAGTAACATAGAGACATCACTGGCTGCCTCTTCCCGTAACCGGATCGGGAAGCTCCCTTGCAAACTTAAACCAATGATGTTGATGGATTACTGGGGGCTGTTGACTAGGCTTAAGAGGTAAACAGAACAAAAGTAGTGATCCACTCTTTTTCAGGGTAAGCGACTATACCGAGGGCTAAGTTATGGGCATCTTCGAGCACTATCAACAGCGGTATGAGAAAGCCAGAGAGGAGGAGTACAGCATTCAGGAGTTCCTGGATATGTGCAAACAGGACAAATCCTGCTACGCCTCCGCCGCCGAACGACTGCTGGTTGCCATCGGCGAACCGGAAATGATCGACACCTCGGTCAATCCGCGCCTCAGCCGCCTGTTTTCCAACCGCGTCGTCGCACGCTATCCCGCCTTCAAAGACTTTTACGGCATGGAAGAGGCCATCGAACAGATAGTCTCCTACCTCAAACACTCGGCCCAGGGGCTGGAAGAGAAGAAACAGATCCTCTATCTGCTGGGTCCTGTCGGCGGCGGCAAGTCCTCCTTGGCTGAGAAACTCAAGTCTTTGATGCAGAAGGTGCCTATCTATCGTATCAAGGGCTCGCCGGTCAACGATCACCCCTTCTGCCTGTTCGACATCGAGGAAGATGGCGAGATCCTGGAAAAAGAGTACGGCATCCCGCGCCGCTACCTGCGTCCCATCATGTCCCCCTGGGCGGCCAAACGCCTGCACGAGTTTGGCGGCGACATCACCAAGTTCAAGGTGGAGAAGGTCAATCCCTCCATTTTGGATCAGATCGCCATCGCCAAGACGGAGCCCGGCGATGACAACAACCAGGACATCTCCTCCCTGGTCGGCAAGGTCGACATCCGCATGCTGGAGCATTACGCCCAGGATGATGCCGATGCTTACTCCTACTCGGGGGCTCTCTGTAAGGCAAACCAGGGGATGATGGAATTCGTGGAGATGTTCAAAGCCCCCATCAAGGTGCTACACCCCTTGCTGACTGCGACACAGGAGGGCAACTACAACGGCACAGAAGGCCTCTCCGCCCTCCCCTTCGACGGCATACTGCTGGCTCACTCCAACGAGTCCGAGTGGCAGCAGTTCCGCAACAACAAGAACAACGAGGCCTTCCTCGACCGGGTCTACATCGTCAAGGTGCCCTACTGCCTGCGAGTCTCGGAAGAGGTGAAGATCTATGAAAAACTGCTGTTCAACAGCGAACTGACCGATGCCAAGTGTGCCCCGGGTACCCTGGAGCTGCTGGGTCAGTTCTCCGTCCTCTCTCGCCTGAAAGAGCCAGAAAACTCCAGCCTCTACTCCAAGATGCGGGTCTATGATGGCGAGAGCCTCAAAGATACAGATCCCAAGGCCAAGAGCTATCAGGAGTACCGCGACTACGCCGGTGTGGACGAGGGCATGAATGGCCTGTCGACCCGCTTCGCGTTCAAGATCCTCTCCCGGGTGTTCAACTTCGATCATGCGGAAGTGGCGGCCAACCCGGTCCATCTCTTCTATGTGCTGGAGCAGCAAATCGAGCGGGAACAGTTCCCGCAGGAGCTGCACGATCGCTATCTGGAGTTCATCAAGGGCTATCTGACCCCGCGCTACGTGGAGTTCATCGGCAAGGAGATCCAGACCGCCTACCTCGAGTCCTACTCGGAATACGGGCAGAACATCTTCGATCGCTACGTCACCTACGCCGACTTCTGGATCCAGGATCAGGAGTACCGTGACCCGGAAACCGGTCAGCTGTTTGACAGGGCATCGCTGAACAGCGAGCTGGAGAAGATCGAAAAACCGGCGGGGATCAGCAATCCGAAAGATTTCCGTAACGAGATCGTCAACTTCGTGCTGCGAGCACGGGCCAACAATGCAGGCCGTAACCCCAACTGGACCAGTTACGAGAAGCTGCGCACCGTGATCGAGAAGAAAATGTTCTCCAACACGGAAGAGCTGCTGCCGGTTATCTCCTTCAACAGCAAAACCTCAGCCGAGGAGCAGAAGAAGCACGATAACTTTGTCGAACGGATGATGGAGAAAGGTTACACCCGCAAACAGGTGCGCCTGCTCTCCGAGTGGTACCTCAGGGTACGCAAGTCATCCTGACCCTGATCAGTTCAAGGGGGAGTTATGGCGCATTTTATCGACCGCAGGCTCAACGGTAAAAACAAAAGCGCTGTCAATCGGCAGCGCTTCATCCGCCGTTACAAGAAGCAGATCAAACAAGCGGTCTCGGATGCTGTCTCCAAGCGCAGCATTCAGGACGTGGACAAGGGCGAGAGCATCAGCATCCCGACCAAGGACATCGGCGAGCCCCATTTTCATCAGGGGCAAGGCGGCAAGCGGGAGATGGTGCACCCCGGCAACGATCAGTTCGTCTCCGGCGACAAGATTGACCGCCCCAAGGGAGGGGGCAGCGGTCAAGGCGGTGGCGAGGGTCAGGCATCGGATCAGGGAGAGGGGGCCGACGACTTTGTGTTCCAAATCTCCAAGGATGAATATCTGGACTTGCTGTTTGAAGATCTGGAGCTGCCTCGCTTGCAGAAGACCCAGCTCAACCAGCTGATGGAGATGAAAACCTACCGGGCGGGCTACACCTCCAACGGGGTGCCCGCCAACATCAACGTGGTGAGATCCTTGCAAAACTCGCTGGCAAGACGCATGGCCTTGCAGGCTGGCAAGAAGCGTCTGCTGCGCGAGCTCGAAGAGCGGCTCGCTCTGCTCGCCCGTGAGCCCAATGATCACTTTGCCGAGATGGCACAGCTTGAGAAGGAAATCAGGGAGCTCAAGCGGCGCATCGAGGCCGTCCCCTTCATCGACACCTTCGATCTCAAGTTCAACAACTTCGTCAAACGGCCGGTGCCGTCGAGCCAGGCGGTGATGTTCTGCCTGATGGACGTGTCGGGCTCAATGGATCAGGCCACCAAGGAGATGGCCAAACGCTTCTATATCCTGCTCTACCTGTTCCTGAGCCGCACCTACAAGAATGTGGAGGTGGTCTACATTCGCCATCACACCCAGGCCAAAGAGGTGGACGAACACGAGTTCTTCTACTCCCAGGAAACCGGCGGCACCATAGTCTCCAGCGCCCTCAAGATGATGAACGACATCATCAACGAGCGTTACCCCGCCAATCAGTGGAACATCTATGCGGCGCAAGCCTCGGATGGGGATAACTGGGCGGATGACTCGCCCCAGTGCCGGGAGATCCTGATGCGCGACATCATGCCGCGAGTGCGTTACTACTCCTATATCGAGATCACCACCCGCGCCCACCAGACCCTGTGGCACGAATACGAGTCGGTGGCCGGCCAGTTCCCCCACTTCGCGATGGAGCACATTCGCAAGGTAGAGGACATCTATCCGGTCTTCCGGGAGTTGTTCAAGAAGCAAGCGGCTTGAGGGATCACACATGGTAGAAACTGCGAGAAAAATAGCGCCGCTGGACGATGGTCCTGACTGGAACTTCGATCTGCTGGAAACCTATCACCAGGAGATTGCCCGGGTCGCCAAATCCTATCGACTGGATACCTACCCCAACCAAATCGAGGTCATCACAGCCGAGCAGATGATGGATGCCTACTCCAGCGTGGGCATGCCCATCGGCTACCAGCACTGGTCATTTGGCAAGCGCTTCATCCATACCGAGCGCAACTACAAGCGCGGCCAGATGGGACTGGCGTACGAGATCGTCATCAACTCGGATCCCTGCATCGCCTACCTGATGGAGGAGAACACCATGCCGATGCAGGCCTTGGTGATGGCCCACGCCTGCTATGGCCACAACTCCTTTTTCAAGAACAACTACCTGTTCAAGGCCTGGAGCGACGCCTCCTCCATCATCGACTACCTGCTCTTTGCCAAGAACTACATCACGGAGTGTGAAGAGAAACACGGCATAGACGCGGTCGAGCGGCTGATCGACTCCTGTCACGCCCTGATGAACTTCGGGGTGGATCGCTACAAACGGCCCCAGAAGATCTCGCTCGCCGAGGAGAAACGGCGCCAGAAGGCACGGGAAGATTACCTGCAAACCCAGGTCAACGAGCTCTGGCGCACTCTGCCCAAGCAGCACAAGGCCTCCGGCGTCGAGGACAGACGCTATCCGCCGGAGCCCCAGGAAAACATCCTCTATTTCATAGAGAAAAATGCGCCTCTGCTCGAGCCATGGCAGCGTGAAATAGTGCGAATAGTGAGGAAAATCAGTCAATACTTCTACCCGCAGAAGCAGACCCAGGTGATGAACGAGGGCTGGGCCACCTTCTGGCACTACACCATCCTCAATCATCTGTATGACGAGGGGAAGATCAGCGACAGATTCATGATAGAGGTGCTGCACAGCCACACCAACGTGGTGTATCAGCCCCCCTACAACAGCCGCTACTACTCGGGCATCAACCCCTATGCCCTGGGGTTTGCCATGTTCACCGACCTGCGGCGCATCTGTGAGCACCCCACCGAGGAGGACAGATACTGGTTCCCGGACTATGCCGGTACCAACTGGGTCGATACCCTGCACTTCGCTATGCAGAACTTCAAGGACGAGAGCTTCATCAGTCAGTTCCTGAGTCCCAAGGTGATGCGGGACATGAAGCTGTTTGCCATCGACGACGACGATCTGAAGAACTACCTCAAGGTCTCGGCCATCCACAATGAGGAGGGCTACCGGCTGGTGCGCAATACCCTGTCCGCCCAGTACAACCTGAGCAACCTGGAGCCCAACATTCAGGTGTACAACGTGGCGGTGAAGGGGGACAGATCCCTGACCCTGCGCTATGTGCCCCACAACCGGATCCCCCTTGGCGAGTCGCGCCACGAGGTGCTCAAGCACCTGCACCAGCTGTGGGGGTTTGACGTGGTGCTGGAGCAGGACAACGGAGAGCTGCCTGCCGACATCATAGGGCGCTGCCCGGATCGCAAGAGCGTGACCTGACGGACAAACCCTAAGCATAAAAAAACGCGCCATCTGGCGCGTTTTTTTATTTTAATACAATCAGTTATCGCACAGGTTGCTCGGCATATCCTGGCGCAGACGGGTCCACAGTTTACCCGACTCGATACCGTACTGACGTACCGTCATGAACACGGCTTCGTGATTCTTGGTCTCGGCCAACCCCAGCAGGGTTTTGTAATAGGCATCAGCCGTTTCACGGGCCTGCTTGTCGGAGAAGTAATAACGCCCGACTCGGCTATACAAACCTTTGAAACCGTTGAGGATCAAGGCGTAGATAGGATTTCCGGAGGCAAACGACAGCTGATGATGCAGACGATAATCGAACTCGGCATAGGCTTCCGGGGAGTTTTCCACCCCATCGGCGCCACGCAGGATCTCGGCGGCCTGTTCCGGGTTGTTGCGGATCGCGCCACGGATGAAGATGGTGCAGATGTTGGTGCGCGCCGACAGCAGCTGGGCCACCAGATCCGGTACCTTGTCCTGATCGAGACGAGCCAGGGTTTCCAGGATGTTGAGGCCTGAGGTTTCCCAGAAATTGTTGACCTTGGTCGGTTTGCCATGCTGGATGGTGAGCCAGCCATCACGGGCAAGACGCTGCAGCACTTCGCGCAAGGTGGTGCGAGTCACGCCAATCAGTTCGGACAGTTCGCGCTCCGCCGGCAGAATGGATCCAGGAGGAAAGCGATTGTTCCAGATGGACTCGATGATGTATTCCTCGGCAAACCCGGCTGGGCTCTGCGCTTTTATGACCATGTAGTGACTCTGTTGTAGTGCGTAAAAAGGCTCACGAATAATAGCAAAGCCGACCATGCTGGCAAGCAGAAGGTCAGTCCTCTGCTCACATAAACCCGAACTTTTTGTTAAAAATATGTTTATTGCTATTCAATTGGCATCCGTCTACCCCCTGCCCTCGCTCCATGATGAGAAAGCGCTACCACTGGCTTGACGCCGCCCGGCCCATCCCCCATATCCCATCCGACACCTGCTTGGCAGGTAATCATTACCATGTTGTACGAAACGACCCTTTCTATATTGTTTTGAAAAACGAGACAGTGTTGAGGATGGAAGGCGGATTATCAGCCAGGTTGGGTGCGATACCATGGCCTCTCGTTTACACACCCAAGGAGGCTAACCCGATGAAACCCAGTCACCTCTCTCGCTGGCAACCAGGCTGATCGCGTCGATTCCCGTCTATCAACCACCATCACGGCTGGGCGCGAGCAAGGTGAGAGTCTCACCGCCTTTCGACTCAGTTCCGACAAGAACGAGCCTATGTGGCCATTTATTAGCCAGTTTGCAGAATGCGGCAGCCGGCGGCTTGCTATCAGGTGGAGGGATGACGCTACTCTTGCAAGGCAAAAGAGCAGAGTCTCAGGGGTGGCAGGCGTCGATTGATGGGTTTCCCGTTACACCCTGGATGTCAGATCCGGCATCAGAGAGCCAACCAACACCCCATTAGGGCGATAAATAGAGCACACGTCTGGGCAAGCACCGCAGCGTTATTTATAGTTAGCGCTCCCTTGATTAAAATCATGTGCAATCAATTTGATAAAGGTGAATATCCGGATGCTCGGGTCAGCTTGACTCGACTGCACAGACGCAGATATCAACAACAGAACAGAGAAGAACCATTATGCCAATCAGCCTAGGGCGCGCTTTCGCAAGGAACTTTTTGGGCAATGCCCCGCAATGGTACAAAATTGCCATCGTCTTATTCCTGCTGATCAACCCGATCGTCTTCCACTTCGATCCTTTCCTGGCCGGCTGGCTGCTGGTCGTCGAATTCATCTTCACCCTGGCCATGGCACTCAAGTGCTACCCGCTGCAACCCGGCGGTCTGCTGGCTATCGAGGCAGTGCTTATCGGCATGACCTCGGCGAACCAGATCAAACATGAACTGGTCGCCAACATCGAAGTGCTGCTGCTGCTGGTATTCATGGTGGCCGGCATCTACTTCATGAAACAGTTGCTGCTCTATGTATTCACCAAGATGCTGGTGCGCATTCACTCCAAGACCCTGCTCTCCCTCGCCTTCTGCCTGGTGTCGGCCTTCTTGTCCGCCTTCCTCGATGCACTGACCGTGATTGCCGTGGTGATAAGCGTCGCCACCGGTTTCTACGCCATCTACCACAAGGTCTCATCGAGCGATGAATCCGGCGGCCTGCACGATGATGACGACGACATCGACGAGCCGACTCGCCAGCACCTGAACGAGTTTCGCGCCTTCCTGCGCAGCCTGATGATGCATGCCGCCATCGGTACTGCGCTCGGGGGCGTCTGCACCCTGGTGGGCGAGCCACAAAACCTCATCATAGGCGAGCAGGCTGGCTGGCATTTCGGGGAGTTCGCCATTCGCATGGCACCTGTGACCATACCCGTGTTCATCTGTGGTCTGCTGACTTGCATCCTGGTGGAGAAGTTCCGCTGGTTTGGCTATGGCACCAAGCTGCCAGAGCCGGTACGCCGCATCATGGAAGCCTACGAGCGGGATGAAGATGCCCAGCGCTCCCCGCAAGAGAAAGCCAAGCTCATCGTGCAGGCGCTGATCGCCCTCTGGCTCATCACCGGCCTGGCACTGCATCTGGCGGCCGTGGGCCTGATTGGCCTGACCGTCATAGTGCTCGCCACCTCCTTCACCGGCGTCACCGAGGAGCATGCCCTCGGCAAGGCCTTCCATGAGGCCCTGCCTTTCACCGCCCTGCTCACCGTCTTCTTCAGCGTGGTGGCGGTGATCATCGATCAGCAGCTGTTCAAACCCGTGATCCAGTGGGTACTGGCCGCCAAGCCCGAAGATCAGCTCGCGCTCTTCTACCTGGCGAACGGCCTGCTCTCCATGGTGAGTGACAACGTCTTCGTCGGCACCGTCTACATCAACGAGGTGAAGACGGCTCTGCTCAATGGCGCCATCAGCCGCGAGCATTTCGATCTGCTGGCGGTGGCCATCAACACGGGGACCAACCTACCCTCGGTCGCCACCCCCAACGGTCAGGCCGCCTTCCTGTTCATGCTGACCTCGGCGCTGGCGCCCCTGCTGCGCCTCTCGTATGGCCGCATGGTGTGGATGGCGCTGCCCTACACCCTGGTGCTCGGACTGGTGGGCTTCTTCGCGGTGGAGCAGTTGCTCGCTCCCGCCACCGAATGGTTCTATCAGGCGGGCTGGTTGCTGCAGGGCGACGTGGTTCCCGCACTGGTGCCGGCGACACATTGATGATGGAAGGGCCCATGAGGGCCCTTTTCTTTTACCACCGGCTCTGCTCTAATTCAGCCACTATTTTCTCTGTGAGATCAATCAGATGATCGAGTTTCTGCGTCGTATTGCCAGCCACCGACTGGCCTGGGGACTGCTGGCCGCCTCCGCCCTGTTCCTCGAGTTGTGCGCCCTCTTCTTCCAGCACATCTTGGGCCTGAGCCCGTGCGTCATGTGCATCTATGAGCGGATCGCCACCCTGGGAGTGATCGCGGCCGGCCTGCTTGGCATGGTGTCTCCCCAGAAGTGGTATCTGCGCTGGAGTGCCATGCTGCTGTGGGGTTACAGCGCCTTCCGCGGCCTGCAACTGGCGTTGCAGCACGTGGATTATCAGCTCAATCCCTCCCCCTTCAATGTGTGCAGCCCCTATGCCGACTTCCCGAGCTGGGCGCCGCTGGATCAGTGGGTCCCCTGGTTGTTTTTCCCGGATGGCGACTGCGGCGAGATCAGCTGGCAATTCCTCAGCTTCTCCATGCCACAGTGGCTGGTGGCCATCTTCGCCGCCTACTTGCTGGTGTTCGTGGTCGTCGCCGTTGGCAACCTGGTCAAGGGCCGTTGCTGCAACTGATACCCATGACCAATGACTAAAAAGGGAGCCATTGGCTCCCTTTTTCACATCTGTTGTCATAGCCCATCGCCTTCCTCACCCTCTCTGCTGTTGTTCGTGGCGGCGGCCGTCGGCAATCGGGTCAAGGGCCATTGCTGCAACGGATAACAATGATCGACCATAAAAAAGGGAGCCACTGGCTCCCTTTTCATACATGTGATCCTGACTTATGCGCTGGGCTTGCTCGCGCCGCGCCTGGCTTTCACCATACCGATGATCATGGGCAGCAGAGACACCCCTATGATGCCGAAGATAAGCAGAGTGAAGTTCTGGCGCACCACCGGCAGGTTGCCGAAGAAGTGGCCCGCATAGACGAAGGAGAGCACCCACAGCAGCCCGCCCACCAGGTTGAAGGCCAGGAAGCGCGGATAGGTCATGGCCCCCATGCCCGCCACGAAGGGGGCGAAGGTACGCACTATGGGCAGGAAACGGGTGATGATGATGGTCTTGCCACCATGCTTGGCATAGAAGGCATGGGTCTTCACCAGATAATCGCGGCGGAAGATCTTGGAATCCGGGTTGCGGAACAGCTGCTCCCCGAAGAAGTGCCCTATGGTGTAGTTCACCACGTTGCCGAGCACAGCGGCCACGATCAGCACGGCGGCCAGGGTATGCACGTCCAGCGCGCTACCCACGGTCAAGGCGCCGGCGGCGAACAGCAGGGAATCCCCGGGCAGGAAGGGAGTCACCACCAGACCGGTCTCACAGAAGATGATGAGGAACAGGATGGCGTATACCCAGACGCCATAGTTTTCAAACAGCTCTTTCAAATGCACGTCTACGTGCAGAATAAAGTCAATCGCAAACAGGATCAGATCCATTATTTCATACCCATGAAGTGAACGGCGAGGAGTCTACGCCAATGCCTCGAGCGCCACAATCCGCGGCCCTCCTCGCCTCTCAAGAAAACCCGCTCTCGGCTCTGGCCATAGATGAAAGGCCTATCTCGGCGGCAAGTTAATGACAAAGTGCTCTCTTATTCCAGCGCATCCAGCCCGCGCCGAACCTCGGCGGGCAGGCAGGACTCCCAGCCCCAGATCAGTACCAGCAGCAGGCTGATGTCATCGAGCCAGCCAAACAGCGGTACCACGTCCGGGATAAGATCCAGCGGGCTGATGCCATAGAGCAGGATGAGGATCACCAGCCCCTTGGCCCACCAGGGAGTGGCGGGATGGCGAAAGCCGAAGTAGAGGCGGCGCAGACGCCGCCAGATGAGCCAGCGTTTGCCGCTCGGCTTTTTGTTGTTGCTCAACTCTCGATCAACTCGCTGCGCAGCCGCTGGATCTGATCTCGCATGGCGGCCGCCTGCTCGAACTCCAGATCCCGGGCGTGCTGGAACATCTGCTCTTCCATTCGTTTGATCTCCTTGGCGATCTCGCTGGCGGAGCGGGCATGGTACTCCCCTTGCGGCTCGGCGGCCTTGCGACTGCCTTTGCCAGGTTTGCCAGCCGTGCGGCTGCCCCCCATGTCCATGACATCCCCCACCGACTTGTTGAGGCCCTTGGGCGTGATGCCGTGCTCCAGGTTATGAGCATGCTGCAGGGCGCGGCGTCGCTCCGTTTCCTCGATGGCCACCTTCATGGAGTTGGTGATGGTGTCTCCGTAGAGGATCACCTTGCCGTTGAGGTTGCGGGCCGCCCGGCCGATGGTCTGTATGAGGGAGCGGGTGGAGCGCAGGAAGCCCTCTTTATCCGCATCCAGGATGGCCACCAGGGACACCTCCGGCATGTCGAGCCCTTCTCGCAGCAGGTTGATGCCCACCAGCACGTCAAATTTACCGAGCCGCAAGTCGCGAATGATCTCCACCCGCTCGACGGTGTCGATGTCCGAGTGCAAATAGCGCACCCGCACATCGTGATCCGCCAGGTATTCGGTCAAGTCTTCCGCCATCCGCTTGGTCAGGGTCGTCACCAGCACCCGCTCCTCCACCGCGACTCGCAGCCGGATCTCGGAGAGCAGATCGTCCACCTGGGTGGTCACCGGGCGCACCTCTATCTCTGGATCCAGCAGACCGGTCGGGCGCACCACCTGTTGCACCACGTCGCCGCCGGATTTTTCCAGCTCGTAGGGGCCAGGGGTCGCCGAGACAAACACAGTCTGCGGCATCAGGGCCTCAAATTCGTCGAACTTCAGCGGCCGGTTGTCCAGTGCCGAGGGGAGCCGGAAGCCGTACTCCACCAGGGTTTCTTTACGAGAGCGGTCACCCTTGAACATGGCGCCTATCTGGGGCACGGTCACGTGGGACTCATCGATGATGAGCAGGCCATCCCCCGGCAGGTAGTCAAACAGGGTGGGTGGCGGCTCGCCGGGGGCGCGCCCGGACAGGTAGCGGCTGTAGTTCTCGATGCCGGAGCAGTAGCCCAGTTCCTGCATCATCTCGATATCGAACTGGGTTCGCTGACTGATGCGCTGCTCCTCCACCAGCTTGTTGAGGGAGAGTAGCTGCTCGCGGCGCCCCTTGAGCTCTTCCTTGATGTGATCGATGGCACCCAGGATAGTCTCACGCGGAGTGGCATAGTGGGTCTTGGGGTAGATGGTGTAGCGCACCACAGTCTGCTCGATGGCGCCGGTCAGGGGATCGAACTGGGAGAGGCGCTCCACCTCCTCGTCAAACAGCTCCACCCGCAGGGCCAGCTTGTCCGATTCGGCGGGGTAGATGTCGATCACCTCCCCCCGCACCCGGAAGGTGCCGCGCTGGAAGGCCATGTCGTTGCGGGTGTATTGCAGCTCGGCTAGGCGGCGCAAGATGTCCCGCTGATTGATCACGTCCCCGACTTTCAGGTGCAGCATCATGCTGAGATAGGCCTGGGGATCCCCCAGACCATAGATGGCCGATACGGAGGCGACGATCACCACGTCCCGCCGCTCCAGCAGCGCCTTGGTGGCCGACAGTCGCATCTGCTCTATGTGATCGTTGATGGAGGCATCCTTCTCGATGAAGGTGTCCGTGGTCGGCACATAGGCTTCCGGCTGGTAGTAGTCGTAGTAGGAGACGAAATACTCCACCGAGTTCTCGGGGAAGAACTCCTTCATCTCCCCATAGAGCTGGGCCGCCAGCGTCTTGTTCGGCGCCAGTATCATGGTGGGCCGATTGAGGGTGGCGATCACGTTGGCCATGGTAAAGGTCTTGCCCGAGCCGGTGACCCCGAGCAGGGTCTGATGGGCGAGCCCGGACTCGATGCCATCGAGCAGGCGGGCGATCGCCTCTGGCTGATCCCCCGCAGGTTGAAACTGGCTGGCCAGCTTGAAAAGCTTATTCATCACGACTCCCGGCAAAAAACAGCAAGAGTGAAGTGTACCCCGAGTTGGGAGACCTGGGTATCCACTCTGGCTACCAAGCGGCTATTGACCTTCAAACGCGAGATCTGTATAGTGCGTCTCCTTGCCTGATGTTCCCCCGTAGTTCAGTCGGTAGAACGGCGGACTGTTAATCCGTATGTCACTGGTTCAAGTCCAGTCGGGGGAGCCAATTTCCTCACCATCTCGGTGCAAGTTATCCACTTTAGTGCTTTCCTCTGCCAATTTTAATGCACAAGCCGTCCCTCGCGGCCACATCCCCTTTTGATCCCCTCTCCCCGACCAGCAGCGTTTTGTCCTGTTGCGTATAACTATATGATTTTTATAGAAACAATTTTTTAGCGGTATTTTTTGAACAGTGCTTGCACCCCAGCATTGGCGCGGCCTACAGCCTGATTGCCAAGTTTCATAAACAGGGTTATCCACAGATTCTGTGGGTAAGTGAGCCAAAGCCAGTGGCCGCCTAGGTTGGCAGCGATTGTCTCCGCTTTGACAAGGAGAAACGTCCTGCCCCCCATTTTCTGCTGTTTTTGCCCTCCCCCCTAAATGGGTCGGATGCGACCATCCAGGGCCGGCCTTTCGACACTTTTTTTCGCCATGCCAAGCGCCATGGGTCACCCTGTCCCGACGTGGGGAAAGCCTCCCTTGATACCCTCTTCTGATCCCTAGTCGAAAATGCTGAAAAACACGTCCAATGGTGCCCGCAGCAGTAGGTAATAAATTGTCCACAGGAGTGACACGCCCGTGTCACCGGATAGCAGAAATCACTAATTGACAGCGGCACTGGCAGTGGGAAATAGAGCGATTGTCCCGTCGGTCCCCTCTCATCCCCCCGCACAAACCGAAGGCAGCGCAGTTAACTGTCTGTCAGACCACTTTGGCGCTTCTCTCTTGCCAAGGGATCCGGCACAATATCGGCCCCACTTTTTTCCTCGGTTTTTCCGGGCATGACCATAGATTTCGTGACTCTGTTACATCAAAGCGATTCCCTGCTGCTGTTCGTGGTACTGGCCTTCGGCCTGCTGCTGGGCAAGGTGCGCCTCGGCAACTTCCAGATTGGCAACACCATAGGCGTGCTCTTTACCGCGCTGCTGTTCGGCCAGATGGGCTTCCAGTTCTCCACCTCCACCGAAAATGTCGGCTTCATGCTGTTCATCTTCTGTGTGGGAATCGAAGCGGGGCCGCACTTCTTCAGCGTCTTCCTGCGCGACGGCATTCACTACATCACCCTCACCCTGGTGATCCTGCTGACCGCCCTGCTGCTTACCGTGGGGCTCGCCAAGTTCTTCAACCTGGGGCCCGGCATGGCGGCCGGGATCCTGGCGGGCTCCCTCACCTCGACCCCGGCATTGGTGGGGGCGCAGGATGCCCTGCGCAGCGGCCTGCTCAATCTACCTCATCAGACCGACATGCAGGCGGTGCTCGACAACATGGGCATCGGCTATGCCCTGACCTATCTGGTCGGCCTGGTCGGCCTGATGCTGGTGGTGCGCTACCTGCCCGCCCTTGCCCGGCTGGATCTGAACACCGAGGCCCAGAAGATAGCCCGCGAGCGGGGGCTGTCCGATAGCGAGAACCGCAAGACCTATCTGCCCATCATCCGCGCCTACCGGGTCGGCCCTGAGCTCGCTGCCTGGATTGGCGGGCGCACCCTGCGGGAAACCGGTATCTATCCCCACACCGGCTGCTACGTCGAGCGTATTCGTCGCAACGGTATTCTGGCGAGCCCGGATGGGGATGCGGTGATTCAGGAAGGGGACGAGATCGCCCTGGTGGGCTATCCGGAGAGCCATGAGAAGCTCGACGTCAACTACCGCAACGGCAAGGAAGTGTTCGACCGCAACCTGCTGGACTTGCAGATCGTCACCGAAGAGATCGTCGTGAAGAACGACTCTGTGGTGGGTCGCCATCTGGTGGAGCTCAACCTCACCGAGAAGGGCTGCTTCCTCAACCGGGTGGTGCGCTCCCAGATCGAGATGCCGTTCGATCGCAACATCATGCTGCAAAAGGGCGACGTGCTGCAGATCAGCGGCGAGAAGCAGAGGGTCAAGCTGCTGGCCAACAAGATCGGCTTCATCAGCATCCACAGCCAGACCACGGATCTGGTGGCTTTCACCACCTTCTTCGTGCTGGGTCTGCTGATAGGCTCAGTCTCCCTGGTGTTCGGCCAGATAGAGTTCGGTCTCGGCAACGCCGTCGGTCTGCTGCTGGCGGGGATCCTGATGGGGTATCTCAGAGCCAACCACCCCACAGTCGGTTATGTGCCGCCTGGTGCCCTGCGCCTTGCCAAGGATCTCGGCCTCGCCGTCTTCATGGTAAGCACAGGGTTGAAGGCAGGTGGCGGCATCCTGGATCACCTGAGCGAAGTCGGTATGGTGGTGCTCTTCTCCGGCATGCTGGTCACTACCCTGCCGGTACTGGTGGGCTACCTGTTCGGGGTTTGGGTGTTGAAAATGAACCCGGCCCTGCTGCTCGGGGCCATCACAGGCGCCCGAACCTGCGCCCCGGCCATGGACGTGGTCAACGAGGCGGCCAACAGCTCCATCCCGGCGCTCGGCTATGCGGGCACCTATGCGGTGGCCAACGTCATGCTGACCCTGGCGGGCTCCTTTATCATCGGCTTCTGGTTCTAGCCGAGCCAAGCTGATGCACGTGATTACAAGAGGAGCCTGCGGGCTCCTTTTTTCATATGAGCAGAGCATCTCTCCTGCCCATTTTTGAATAGTGGAAATCGTGCTATCGGCCTTTTCCTATCAAACCCAATAAGCTAAATAGCCCCCGAGGCGCCGCTTACACTCTATAAAACGAGTGAGGTGTACGTTATGAAACGCTTATGGATTGTCATGATCTGGCTGTTCTGCTTACTGAGTCCGGTCTGGAGTGCCGAGGCAGACAAACAGACAAGCACCGACAAGGAAGAAGAGGAACGCAGCGCCCTGATGTTCGCCAGCGATGAGCTCTCCAAACCCATGCTGGGGGATCTCGATGCCATGCTGGAGCGGCGGGCCATCCGGGTGCTCACCACCTACAACAAGACCGGCTACTTCATCTATAAGGGCGTGCAACGGGGTGTCACCTACGACGCCTTCATGCAGGTGGAAAAACGCCTCAACGAGCAACTACGCAAAGACAAGGCCATCAAGCGCAACCTCAAGCTGCACTTCGTCTTCATCCCGGTCGCTCGCGAAGCCCTGATCCCCGCCCTGCTCGCGGGGAAAGGCGACATCGCCGCCGCCAACCTCACCATCACCGACAAGCGCAAGCAGCAGGGAGTCGAGTTCAGCGCGCCCCTGATTGAGAACGTGCGTGAACTGCTCATCTCGGGCCCCCACTCCCCCAAGGTCGAGAGCGCCGCGGATCTCGGGGGCCAGAGCGTCTATGTCAGACCCTCGTCCAGCTACTACGAGAGCCTGGTAGCCTATAACGAGGCGCGCAAGGCGGCGGGTGAGCCCCTCATCGACATCAAACCCGCCTCCGAGGTACTGGAGGATGAAGATCTGGTGGAGATGGTCAACGCCGGTCTCTTGCCCTTCATCGTCATGGATGAACACAAGGCCCGTTTCTGGAAGAAGATCTTCCCCGCTATCCAGATCCACGAAGAGCCAGTGTTTCGCGATGGGGGCGTGATCGCCTGGGCGGTGCGCAAGGAGAGCACCCAGTTGCTCGCCATGCTCAATGAGCAGATAGCGGCCCTGCGGGGCAAGGCGACCGGTGAGGCCATCCTGGCCCGCTATCTCAAGCAAAACAAGTTCGTCAAGAGTGCCGCCGCCGACGCCGAGCGCAAGAAGTTCCTGCAGGTGGTCGAGCTGTTTCGTGAATACGGCGAGAAATACGACGTGGACTGGCTGCTGGTGGCGGCCCAGGGCTATCAGGAGTCGGCCCTCAACCAGAAGGCCCGCAGCCACGTCGGCGCCATCGGCATAATGCAGATCATGCCTGCCACCGGCAAGGGGTTGAAGGTGGGTGACATCCGCCAGATCGAGCCCAACATCCACGGCGGCGTCAAATACATGCGCTGGATGATAGATCACTACTATGCCGACGAGCCCATGACTCCTCTCGACAAGGCGCTATTCTCATTTGCCTCCTACAATGCCGGCCCAGCTAGAGTGGCCAGGCTGCGCACCGAGACCCAGAAGCGCGGGATGGATCCCAACGTCTGGTTCCATAACGTCGAGTACGTGGCGGCGGAGAAAATAGGGCCGGAAACCGTCACCTATGTGGGCAACATCTACAAGTACTACATCGCCTACAAGCTGGTGATGGAGCAGTTGACCCTCAAGCAAAAGGTCACAGACGCCATCAAGCAGCAGGAAGAGACAAACAAGAAGGCCCAGGACAAGCCAGCCGAGGAGACGAAGGCAACCAAGGAGAAATCCTGAGACGGCGGCTTTCCAGCCATTATCGTCAGCAGAGAGCGGGGCACTCTTCGATGTGCCCCGCTCTCTTTGTTCTTCCTTCACTTTTTCTGCCCCTTTCTTCTTCCTCCGTTCCCTAGGCATCACAGATCGTCACGGGCGTCTGGTTCTCGCAGACTCAGCCGTGACCAGAATGAACAGAATGGGCAGAACAACCTTAATAGCCATTACGGTCAGATTATTTTCCTGGTCGCAATGATTAATTAACCTCCTCGCAACAATCACAAGGAGAACACCATGTTGCAAGGAACCTTCAAGCGCACCCTGCTCTGCTGCCTGCTGGGCGCCAGCCTCGGCGTCCAAGCCAAGATAGACGAAATTCACTTCCTGATACCCGGTGGCGCCGGCGGCGGCTGGGACAACACGGCCCGGGGCACAGGCGAGGCGCTCACCAAGTCCGGCCTCATCACCACAGCGTCTTTCCAGAACATCTCCGCCGGGGGCGGCGCCAAGGCCATCGCTCACCTGATCGAGACCTCGGCCCAGTCCGACAAGACGCTCATGGTCAACTCCACTCCCATCATCGTCAAATCCCTCTCCAAGGAGCTGCCGCAATCGTTCCGGGATCTCACCCCGGTCGCCGCCATCATAGCCGACTATCAGGCGCTGGCCGTGCCGCTCGATTCCCCCTACCAGAACTGGGCCCAGTTGCTGGCCGCCTATGAGGCGAACCCCGCCAAGGTGAAGATAGCGGGGGGCTCAGCCCGCGGCAGCCTGGACCATCTGGTGGCAGCCATGACCTTCAAGAACGCGGGAGCCGATGCCAGCAAGCTGCGCTACGTGGCCTATGACGCCGGCGGCAGCGCCATGGCGGCGGTACTCGCGGGCGAGACCCAGGTGCTCTCCACCGGCTTTGGCGAGGCGATGGAAGCGGTCAAATCCGGTCAGATGCGGATCCTCGGCATGACGGCCTCCGAGCGCATGCCAGATGCCAAAGACGTTCCCACTTTCAGCGAGCAGGGCAACCCGACTGTGTTTGCCAACTGGCGCGGCTATTTCGCCTCCCCCAGCGTCAGCCCGGAAAAATCCGCCGAGTTTGCCGCCCTGCTCAAGCAGATGTATGACAAGCCGGAGTGGGAAGTGGTCCGTGCTCGCAACAACTGGACCAATCTCTATCAATCCGGCCCCGAGTTCACCGCCTTCCTCAATAGCCAGGAACAAGAAATTGGCGGCCTGATGCGCGAGCTCGGCTTCATCAAGTAACCCACCCGTGGCGGGCCAGGCCCGCCCATTGGAGTCATCATGCACCTGACCAAGGAACGGTTTGGGGGGCTGCTGTTCTTGCTGCTCTCCCTCGCCTACGGCTATCACGCCACCCAGATCCCGGGCTACCCGGGGGACGAATATGAACCCTTTACCGCCAGCACCCTGCCCTATGCCCTGGCCGGCGTCGGCGCTTTGCTCTCCCTGATCCTGATGGCCTCGCCGGGAGGCGAGCGGCTGCAAAAAGAGTCGGGCAACTGGCGACTGGTGTTCGCCTTCCTGATCCTGATGCTGGTCTACGGCGTGGCCCTGACCTGGCTCGGCTTCCTCGTCGCCACCACCCTGTTCCTCATCGCCGGCATCCGGCTGATGGGAGAGCCCAGCCTCGCCTTTGCCTGCAAGGTGAGCGTGCCCTTCACCCTCATCTTCTGGGCCCTGCTGACCAAGGGGCTCAACGTGTACCTCGAGCCGGGTCGGCTGTTCACCCAGTTGCTGGGATAAGGAGAACCCATGTTAGACGGAATCTTGCAAGGGCTTGGCACCGCCATGATGCCCATCAATCTCTTCATGGTGGTGGTCGGCTGCTTCGTCGGCACCTTCATCGGCATGCTGCCGGGTCTTGGGCCCGTCACCGCTATCGCCCTGATGATCCCCATCACCTACGGGCTGGATCCGGCATCCGGCATCATACTGATGGCCGGTGTCTATTACGGCTCCATGTTTGGCGGCTCCACCGCCTCCATCCTGATCAACACCCCTGGCTGCTCCGCCAGCATGATCACCGCCATCGACGGCTACCCCATGGCGCGCAAGGGATACGCAGGCAAGGCGCTGGCCATCGCCGCCTATGCCTCCTTCGTCGGCGGCACCCTGTCTGCCATCTTCCTGATGGTGGCGGCGCCCCTGCTCGCCAAGGTCTCCCTCTCCTTCCAGTCGGCGGACTACTTCGCCCTCATGGTGCTGGGGCTGTCGGCGGTGGCGGCGTTTGCCGGCAAGGGACAGGTGCTCAAGGCGCTGATCATGGCGCTGTTCGGCATCATGATCTCCACCGTCGGCATCGACCGCAGCGTCGGGGTTGACCGCTTCACCTTCGGCCTGCCCGACCTGCGCGATGGCTTCTCCTTCCTGCTGCTGGCCATGGCCACCTTCGCCCTGGCGGAGATCCTGATGACGGTGCTGCGCCCGGGCAAGGATTCCCGCGCCGAAGAGGCGGAGCAGATCCAGAAACTCGGTTCTCTCAAGCTGAGCAAGGAGGAGGTCAAGGAGATAGCTCCTCCCATCGCCCGCTCCTCGGTACTGGGCTTCTTCATCGGGGTGCTGCCGGGAGCCGGTGCCACCATCGCCTCCTTCATGGCCTATGGCGCCGAGCGCAACTTTGCCCGCAAGGAGAAGAAGGATGAGTTTGGCAAGGGCAGCATGACCGGGGTCGCCGCGCCGGAAGCGGCCAACAACGCCGCCTCCAGCGGTGCCTTCGTGCCGTTGCTGACCCTGGGGATCCCGGGCTCTGGCACCACGGCTCTGATGCTGGGCGCCCTCATCGCCTATGGCATCCAGCCGGGCCCGCGCCTGTTCATGGAGCACCCGGACGTGTTCTGGTCGGTGATCATCTCCATGTATCTTGGCAACGTGGTGCTGCTCATCCTCAACCTGCCGCTCATCCCCTATCTTGCCAAGATCCTGCAGGTGCCGCGCCCCGTGCTCATTCCCATGGTGCTGCTGTTCTCGCTGATCGGGGTCTATCTGGTCTCCTTCAACACCATGGACATCTATGTGATGGCACTGGTAGCACTGATCGCCATCGGTCTGCGCCTGCTGGACTTCCCCATGGCTCCCATGCTGCTCGGCTTCATTCTGGGCGGCATGCTGGAGGACAACCTGCGTCGCGCCCTGGTCATCAACGACGGCTCCCTGAGCTTCCTGTGGGAGCGGCCCATCACGCTGGGCTTCACTCTGGTGACCTTGCTGATGCTGCTGTTGCCGCTCTGGCAGTGGTGGCAGGCACGCAAGGAACCCAAGGGGGAGGCCGCCACCAGCCACTGAATTCATGAGACTCTGCCGCCGTTAAACCCCATCCAATATGAGCAGAGACCTTGATAGTGGAAGCAAACAGCAATAAAAAGAGCGCCAACAGGCGCTCTTTTTTTATGAAGGATCCCCCTCCAAAACCTCTCAACATCGGCAACTCAGTGCTGACGATAGCGCCGCTCCGGCCGCCCGACTGTGCCGTATTCGAGCTCAGGGCTCGCCAGTTGCTGACCCACCAGAAACTCCAGGTAACGGCGCGCCGTGGTGCGGCTCACCCCCACCCGGCTGCCAATCTCCTCGGCGCTGGCCCCCTCATTCGTCAAGGCCGCCAACACCCGCTGCAGGGTGAGCCCGTCGATCCCCTTGGGCAGGCCACCGGCCGCCACCTGTTGCAGCGGGGAGCCCAGCAAGGCATCCACTGCCTGCTGATCGATGTCGGCCAGTGCCGCCAGGGCCGCGCTGCTTTGACGGTACTTCTCCAAGGTGTCTCGCAGGCGCTCGAACACCACGGGTTTGAGGATGAAATCCACCACCCCGAGGCGCATCGCCTCCTGCAGGGCACTGGCCTCCCGGGCGGCGGTGAGCAAGATGACGTCGAGGCTGGCACCGGCCTGGCGCAGCTCGCGCAGCAGGCAAAAGCCCTCCCCGTCCGGCAGCCAGACATCCAGCAGCACCAGATCCGGTTTGAGGATATCGATCTGCTCTCTGGCATCGAACAAAGTCAGCGCTACCCCCAGCACCTCAAAGCCCGCCAACCGCTGCACGAAGCGACGGTGGATCTCGGCGATGGCCGGATCGTCCTCGACGATCAGGATCTTGATCACTCACACCTCCTTGGGAATGTAACAAACGACGCAACTTCCCTGCGCCGTGGCTTCGATGGTGATGGTCCCCTGCAGGGCATCCAGGGTCTTGCGCACCAGGGTGAGGCCGATGCCGTGACCGGGCTCGGCCTTGCTGCTCACCCCGTGCTCGAACAACCTGCCCGCCAACCCGGGATCCACCCCGCCGGCCCCGTCCTCCACCTCGAGGATGAGATCCTGACCGAGATCGCTCAACGCCACCCGAATGGGCTGATAGGGCGCGCCGTGGCGACGGGTCGCCTCGAACGCATTGTCGATGAGGTTGCCAAGCAGAGTCACCAGCTGGGAGCCGCTCACCCTAGCGGGAATGTCCAGCAGGCAGGAGTCGGGATCAACGATGAGCACCAGACCCAGCTCGTGGGCCCTGTGGTACTTGCCTAGCAGCAGGCCCGCCACCTTGGGTTTGGCGATGGCCCCCATCAGGAAGCTGAGCAGGGTCTGCTCGGTGGCGGCCTCCCGCCCGATGAAGGCGAGCGCCTCCTGGGTGGCGCCGAGCTCTATCATGCCGGCTATGGTGCCGAGCTGATTGTTGTGTTCGTGGGTCTGCACCCGCAGCAGATCGCTGTAGGCCTGCACCTGGGAGAGCTGGGCGCTGAGCTCGGCCAGCTCGTCCTTGCGCCGGAAACTCGACACGGCGCCGATGAGGCGCCCGTCCTGCACCAGAGGCAGGCGGTTGACGATGAGGGGCTGGCCGTTGAGTACGATTTCCTCATCATATTGGGGTCTGGGATCCTGGATGAGGGAGAGCATGCGACTGCCCGGCAGCAGCTGGTTGATGGGCTGGCCGATGGCGGCCCGGGCGGCCTGCTCGTCCAGGCGCAGCAACCGGATGCCGTTGGGGTTGAGGGAGGTCAGCCGGCCCTGCTCGTCTATGGTGAGGATCCCTTCGCGCACGGTGCGCAGGGTGCAGTCGAGCTCGGCATAGAGGCGACCAATCTGCTCGGGCTCAAACCCCAGGATGGCCCGTTTGTAGCGCCGCGCCAGCCAGGCCGCGGCGGCGCTGTTGAGCAGCACTATGAGCAGGGTGCAAAACAGGCCAAAGCGCAGGAAGCCGCGCAAGTCGGCGTCTATGTCGCGTACCAGATAACCGACCGAAACCACGCCGATAACCTTGCCCATCTCATCCCGAATGGGCCCCTTGCCCCGCAGCGCGCCCCCAATGGAGCCCTGCGCCCGGGAGATATAGAACTCCCCCTGCAGGGCACGCTGGGGATCATCCCCCACCATGGGCTTGCCGAGCCTGTCCGCATTGGGGTGCACCAGACGGCGCGCCTGCGCATCCCCGATGACGATGTAGCTGGCGCCCACCTCGGCGCGCATCCGCTCCACCAGCACATTGAGCCGCGCCCTGTCCCCGCGCTTCACCCCGGCGATGACACCGGGTTCGCGCGCCACCAGCCGCGCCACGTCGAGGGCCTGATCCCCCACCTCCTGGTAGCGCTGCTCGGAGACATAGTAGTAGCTGGCCCCGCTCAGCAGTACCAGCTGCAGCAGGCTGACCAGGCAGAGCATGAGCAGGAAGCGTCCTTGCAACCCGAGTCTCATGCCTCTTTATCGCCTCGCAGCAACTCGAGCAACAGGCTGCCGTCGCGCAGGGCCTTGTGCACCTGCACAGAAGTGGGCTTGGTCGGGTCTTCGTAAAAATGGGTGGACTCGATTTGCAGGCGCACCAGGTAATCGGCCGGCAACTGGCTCGCCAGGGATTGGTGTAGCATGGGGAACAGCAGGCGATCGGCGCGGGTGATCTCCCCCCCCAGCAGCAACTTGCCCGGATTGAGCAGGCAGATGAGGTTGGCGAGCACCCGGGAGAGGCGCCCCGCCGCCTGATGCAGTATGTCCTGGCAGAGGCTGTTGCCCGCCAGCGCCAGCTCGCACAGCTCGCGGATATTGACGCTCTCGGGCAGGTCATGCTCCTGCATGCGCTCGCGCAGATCCCGGTACTGGGCCTCCAGCGCCTGATTGGTCACCAGCGTGCAGGCGCAGCCAAAACCGCCGCAATAGCAGCGCTGGCCATAGGGTTCGAGCTGTAGGTGACTGAGATCCCCGAGCAGGGCCGACTCGCTCTCGATGAGCTGGCCGTTGACCACCATGCCGACCCCAATGTCGTTGTGCACGAACACCAGCACCGCATCGGCGCAATTCTTGGCGGCGCCCCATTCGCGCTCGGCCTGGATCCAGGTGCGCACGTCGCCGCTCACCAGCACGGGCACCTCGAACGCCTCCTGCAGGGTTGGCCCGAGCGGCCAGTTGCGCAGATCGTAGAAGGGGAAGTGCTTGACCATGCCGGAGTGGCGCTCCACCTGGCCCGGCAGACAGAGGGCGATACAGGCCAGACGCAGGGATTTTTTCGGCAAGAAGACATCGATGGCCCGCACCAGACTGGCCAGCAGGTCGGCGCGTTCATCCTCGCTGAACAGGTGGCGATGGCGCGCGAGGGAGTGCCCCGCCAGATCGAACAGGGCCATGTCCACGTAACCACGACCGAGGCGCATGGAGAGAAACTGGAAGCGGCGCTCGTTGATGCGCAGCAAGGTCTGGCGACGGCCACGCCCCACCGAGCTCTCGCCACAGGTGACGACCAGGCCGCCATCGAGCAGCTCGCGGGTGATCTTGGTGATGCTGGCGGGCGAGAGGCCAGTCAAACGGGACAGATCGGTACGGGACAGTTCCTTGTGCTCTTCCAGGCTGGCATAGACCAGGCCGTAGTTGAGCTGACGGATCAAATCGATACTGCCTTTCACGATCTCATTCATGGGATAGGGGCTGACGAAAAGAACGAATGACGCGATTTTCCCACATTCTGCGGCGATCCCCAAATTTGCCGTCTGGAAATAACCACCAGACGGCAAAAATGCGATCAGTAACGGAAGCGGGAGACCAGTTGGCGCAATTTGTCACCCGTGCCCGCCAGGGCGCGAGTGGTGGTATTGGACTCACCGGCCGCCTCGGTCAGCTCGCTGACGATCTGCTGGATGGCCACCAGGTTCTTGTTGATCTCCTCGGAGACCGCGTGCTGCTCCTCGGCGGCGGTCGCTATCTGGATGTTCATGTCATTGATGGTGCTGACCGCGGCCACCATGCTGTCGAGGGAGCTGGCGATGTGGCTCGCCTCCTGCACCGTCTCCTGGCTGCGTGACTCGCTGGCCTGCATCACCTCCACCGCCTGCTTCACCCCCACTTGCAGCCGTTGCAGCATCTCGTTGATCTCCTTGGTGCTCTGCTGGGTACGGCCGGCCAGGGATCGCACCTCGTCCGCCACCACGGCAAAGCCCCGCCCCTGTTCACCGGCCCGGGCCGCCTCGATGGCGGCGTTGAGGGCCAGCAGGTTGGTCTGCTCGGCGATGCCGCGAATGACCTCCACGACCGAGCCTATCTTGCCGGTCTCCTGGGCCAGCTGTTCGATGACGCCGGAGGCGGTGTGCACCTCCTCCACCAACCGGTTAATGCTGCCGATGGCACTGCCCACCACCTCGCGGGCGGCGTCGGACTCCCGGGCCGCGTCACTGGTGGCGCTGGCCGCATTGGAGGCGCTGGCCGCCACTTCCTGGGCGGTGGAGCTCATCTCGGTCACGGCGGTGACCACCTGATCCGTCTCCCGGCCGTGGCCGTGCATCTGCTTGTCCGAGTGCTCGCTCAGGCGATGGAGCTTCTCCACGGCGCCGAGCAGCTGATGGCTGGTCTCCCCCACCTGGCTCACCACGGATTGGATGCGCTCGACGAAGCGGTTGAAGGCGCTGGCCAGCTGGCCCACCTCGTCCTTGCTCTGCACCTTGAGGCGCTGGGTCAGATCCCCGTCCCCGTCGGCGATGTCATTGAGGGCCGATACCGCCTCCGCCAGCGGCCTAGTGACCCGGTTGCCGATCGCCACGGTCGCCGCCAGGGTCACCCCCAGGATCAGCAGAATGAGCAGCACCCCGGTCTGCAGGGAGGCGTGCATGTTGCTTTCCCGTTCGGCGCGCAGGGCCGCCAGCTCGCTGTCGATGTCATCTATATAAAACCCTGTGCCCACCACCCACTGATACTTGTCGAGCACCAGGTTGAAGGAGAGCTTGGGGGCATCGCGGCCGAGGGAGGGCTTGTTGGTCCAGTATTCGGAGTAACCATCCCGCTCCCGGGCCGCCTTGATGATCTCCTGGATGAGCAAAGTGCCCTTGGCATCCTTGTCCTGCCAGCGGTTCTTGCCCTCCACCTCGGGGCGGGTGGGCAGCAGCACAGTATCCCCTTGGAAGTCGTAGACGAAGAAGTAACCGTCGCTGCCATAGCGCAGTGGCCGCAGTATCTCTTTGACCCGCTCGCGCGCCTGTGGGCTGTCCGGCGCGGCATACTCTTTCGCGATGGCGGTCTTGGCGAGCATCAGGTAGCTGCTCAGCAGCTCCTTGCGATCCGACAGCGCCTTGTCCCGTGCCACTACCAGTTCAGATTCCAGCGAGTTCTTGGAGATCAGATAGTTGCTGAGATTGACCACCAGGGCCATCAGCAGCACGGGAAGCGCGCCCAATAACAGGATCTTCTGTTTCAGAGTCATCTTGTACTTCCTTTAGCCATTTTTATGTGGGTGTTCCGTTCCTACCAGTTCGACCTCTGGCCGAAGGGGGGCCGCTTTCGCTACAATCCCGCCACCTTATTTATCGACCCGATGAACTGACTCATGAGCCAATGTCCTTGCGGTTCCACACTTTCTCTCACCCACTGCTGCGCCCTGTTGCACCAAGGCCAGCCGGCCGACAGCGCCGAGCAGCTGATGCGCTCGCGCTACAGCGCCTTCGTGCTGGGGCTCGGCGACTATCTGGTGCACAGCTGGCACCCGGACTTTCTGGGAGGATTGACGAAAGAGCAACTCTCCCAGAGCGACACCCAGTGGGACGGGCTGGAGATCCTCACCGCTCAAGGCAGCCCGGGGGATGACACAGGCACGGTGGAGTTCAAGGCCTGGTTTTTGGAGGGGGACGAGCGTCATTGCCTCCATGAGCGCTCGCGCTTCGTGCGCTATCAGGGCCGCTGGGTCTACACCGACGGCGAGCAGGATCCGGCGCCGCTCAAGATGGGCCGCAACGATCCCTGCCCGTGCGGCAGTGGCAAGAAGTTCAAGAAGTGCTGCGGCTAAGCAGATAAACCACCGAGACCATGCACCTTGGCAGTCAAAGTGACATCAAAAAACGTCCATGGGCAGCACAAATATCCACCACATAGGCCATGAGAGGCCACAGCACAGGGGCCTCGGCCCCTTTTTTGATGCCTGCAGTGTGATAACAATCACAATTTGCTCATTACCCTGGCGTTTGTGAGCGTTTGCGAACATTATCTTGGCCCATATCAAACATTCTTGCCCCCAAAGGCGCCACACTGGCCTCATCTGGAAGAGATGAGACGGGCAAGAATGAAAAGAATAACCACAGAAGTCGTCATCATAGGCGGCGGCGCCACCGGCGCCGGCATCATGCGCGACTGCGCGCTGCGGGGCATCGACTGCATCCTGCTGGAGCGGGACGACATCGCCGCCGGCACCACGGGCCGCAACCACGGCCTGCTCCACTCCGGCGCCCGCTATGCGGTGACGGATCCGGAATCCGCCCGCGAATGCATCGCGGAGAACCGTATCCTCAAGCGGATCGCCAGCCACTGCGTCGAGGACACCGGCGGCCTCTTCGTCACCCTGCCGGAAGATGACATCGGCTTTCAGGCCAGCTTCATGAGCGCCTGCGCCCAGGCCGGCATCGACACCCAGCAACTGGATCCCCGCGAGGCCCTGCGCCTCGAACCCAATGTGAACCCGGCGCTGATCGGTGCGATACGTGTGCCCGATGGCACCGTCGATCCCTTCCGCCTCGCCGCCGCCAACGTGTTGGATGCGAAAGAACACGGCGCCCGCATCTTCACCCACAGCAAGGTGCTGGGGCTGCTCCGCACCCAGGACAGGGTGCACGGGGTCAGGGCCATCAACACCCGCACCGGCGAGGCGTTCGAGGTGGAGTGCCAGGAGGTGATCAACGCCGCCGGCATCTGGGGCCAGCAGATCTGCGAGTACGCGGATCTCGGCATCCGCATGTTCCCGGCCAAGGGCTCCCTGCTCATCATGGATTACCGCATCAACCAGATGGTGCTCAACCGCGCCCGCAAACCGGCGGACGCGGACATTCTGGTGCCGGGGGATACCATCTCCCTCATCGGCACCACGTCCAGCCGCATCGACTACCACAAGATCGATCAGCTGAGCGTGGATCCAGAGGAGGTCGAGGTACTGCTGCGGGAGGGAATAAAACTCGCCCCCGTGATGGCGCGCACCCGCTTGCTGCGCGCCTACGCCGGGGTTCGCCCCCTGGTGGCGGTGGACGGGGATGAGACAGGCCGCAACATCAGTCGCGGCATAGTGCTGCTGGATCACGCCGAGCGCGACGGTCTCAAGGGTTTCAACACCATCACGGGCGGCAAGCTGATGACCTACCGACTGATGGCCGAATGGGCCACGGATCTGGTTGCCAACAAGCTTGGCAACAGCCAGCCCTGCCGCACCGCCGAGCTCTCCTTGCCGGGCTCGCGGGAGCCGGAGAAGGTCTCCGCCCCCGGCCTCAGCGCCCCGGTCGAGGGCTCGGCCCAGTATCGTCACGGCGAGCGGGTCATCGCATTTTTCCGCGATAACCCCAGGGCCAACGCCCTCATCTGCGAGTGCGAGATGGTGACCGCCGGGGAGATCGAATACGCCCTGCGCGAGCTCGACGTGGACAACCTGGTGGATCTGCGCCGCCGCACCCGGCTCGGCATGGGTCCCTGTCAGGGAGAGCTGTGCGCCTATCGCGCCGCCGGCCTGATGCAGGAGTACGGCAAGGCCGATGGCCGCGAGGCCTGCGTCATGCTGCGCCAGTTCCTGGAGGAGCGCCACAAGGGCACCCGTCCCGTGCTCTGGGGCGATGCCCTGCGGGAGACCGAGTTTACCTACTGGATCTACGAGGGGCTGTTTGGCCTCGGTGAATGGACCACGCCCCAGCTGGTTCCCTCCCCCGACCTTACTGGGCAGACCCGCCCCGCCACTCAAGGAGAGCCATCATGAGATTCGATACCATAGTCATAGGTGGCGGCATGGCGGGCCTGTCAGCCGCCCTGCGTCTGGCCGAGGCGGGCCAGAAGACACTGCTGATGGCCTCGGGCCAGAGCGCCCTGCATTTCTCCTCCGGCTCCATCGACTTGCTCGACACCCAGGGAGATCCTCGCGCCGCCCTGCCCGCCTTTATGGCCGCGCAACCCGATCATCCCTACGCCAAGGTGGGGCTCGCCAACATAGAGGCCAGCCTCACGGATCTGCAGCGCCACTGCGCCGAAGATGGGCTGCCGCTCTATCGCGAGGAGCACAACCACCAGCGGATCACCCCCATAGGTACCCTCAAGCGCACCTGGATCTCCCCTGCGACCTGCGCCTATGTGACCGAGGCCCCGGTCCCAGACAGCCTGCTGCTGGCGACCCTGGAAGGTTTTCGCGACTTTCACCCGGCGCTGGCAGCGGCCAATCTCGCGACCCAACCGCGCTTCGCCCACTGCCGCATCCTGACCGGCGAGATCCGCCTGCCCCAGCTGGCCGAGTTCAGCCGCAACCCCCACGAGTTTCGCTCCGCCGACATCGCCCGCCTGTTTGATAGACAGCCGAACCTGCTGGCGGATCTCGCCCGCGAGATAAGCCGCATGGTGCGCGAGAGTGGCGAGCCCGCTTGCCGTCATATAGTGCTGCCCGCCTGCCTGTCCCTGGGGCTGGTCGGCCCGCGTCTGGCGGAATTGGAGAAACTCACCGGCTGCACCCTCCGCGAAGTCGCCACCATGCCGCCTTCCCTTATCGGCATGCGGATGCAGGAGGCGCTCAAGCGCCGCTTCATGGCCCTTGGCGGCACCTTCCTCACCAGTGAGCGGGTGCTGGGCGCCCGCTACGAGGGAGATAAGGTGATCGGGGTTCATAGCCAGAACGGCGACGATCAGCTGTTCGAGGCAGCGTACTTCGTGCTCGCCTCCGGCAGCTTCTTCAGCCGTGGGCTGGAATCGCGCCTTGGCGGCATTCGCGAGCCCATCTTCGATGCCGACGTGCTGAGCCTGCCGGAGCGCGACGCCTGGGCCGGTCGCCGCCTGTTCGACCACCACCCCTTTATGGGCTTCGGGGTCAAGACGGACGACAAGCTGAGGGTACTGCGCGGCGGCAAGCCACTTCGCAACCTTTATGGCGCCGGCAGCGTGCTGGCCCACTATGACCCGGTGAAAGAGGGTTCCGGCTCAGGGGTCGCCGTCGCCACCGGCTGGCAGGTTGCCGGTCATATCCTGGCAGAGGTCTGAGATGAGTCACACCTCTCTATTTACTCAAGGCTGCGCACTGGCCCACTACGACGCCCAATGCAAAGAGGGTTCCGGATCCGGGGTCGCGGTTGCCACCGGCTGGCAAGTCGCCGGCCATATCCTGGCGGGAGTCTGAGATGACAGCCCTTTCCCATGTCACCGAGGGCAGTAAACTGCCCTGCCCATCATCCCGTTGCCGCGCCATTTATGCTGCCAATCCGGCCAGGGAGGAGTAAATCATGCTACTGGATCACGCCAATCAAACCTTCGATCAGTGCATCAAATGCACCGTCTGCACCGCCTACTGCCCGGTGGCCAAGGCCAATCCCGCCTATCCTGGCCCGAAACAGGCCGGCCCCGACGGCGAGCGGCTGCGCATCAAGAGCCCCGAGCTGTTTGACAGCGCCCTCAAGTACTGCACCAACTGCAAGCGCTGTGAGGTGGCCTGCCCAAGCGGGGTGCGCATCGGCGATATTATCGCCAAGGCCAAGCACCAGTACGGCGGCATCAAGCCCGGGATCCGCGAGTTCGTGCTCTCCCACACAGACTTGATGGGCAGCATGTCCACCCTGATGGCCCCCGTGGTCAACTTCACCACCGGCCTCAAGCCCGTGAAGCAGGTGCTGGACAAGGCGCTCGGGGTCTCCTCCCACCGGGATCTGCCCAAATACTCCCAAGGCACCTTCCGGGGCTGGTACAAGAAGCAAAAAGACGTTCAGGCCAGCTATGAGCGTCAGATTGCCTACTTCCACGGCTGCTATGTGAACTACAACCACCCCCAGCTCGGCAAGGAGCTGGTGCAGGTGCTCAACGCCATGAATATCGGCGTGCAGTTGCTTGCGCGGGAGAAGTGCTGCGGTGTGCCGCTGATTGCCAACGGCTTCATGGACAAGGCCAAACAGCAGGCGGCGTTCAATATCAAGCAGATGGAGAACAGCCTGCTCGGCAACGAGATGCCGCTGCTGGCCACTTCCTCCACCTGCGGCTTCACCCTGAGGGACGAATACCCCCACCTGCTGGAGCAGGACAACCGCAAGGTGCGGGATCGCATCTCCCTGGTGACGCGGTTTATCTGGAACGAGTTCTACCGTGGCAACAAACCAGCCATGAAGCCACTGGGCTTGCACATCGCCTACCACACCCCCTGCCACATGGAGAAGATGGGGGGCGTCATCTACACACTCGAGCTGTTGCGCGCCATTCCTGGGGTCAAGGTGACGGTACTGGACTCCCAGTGCTGTGGCATCGCCGGCACCTACGGCTTCAAATCGGAGAACTACCAGACCAGCCAGGCCATCGGCGAAGGGCTGTTTGATCAGATTAATCGCCTCAAGCCTGATCTCGTCATCACCGACTGCGAGACCTGCAAGTGGCAGATAGAGATGAGCACGGCGTTCCGTTGTGAACATCCCATCCATCTGCTGGCACAGGCGCTGGTCTGACGGATGCGGATGGAAGTGGCGCATGGGTGGACGAGATGAGCACATCCCTCTCCCGCTGCGAGCACCCCATCCATCTGCTACCTAAGGCGCTGACATAAGCAATAAACACTGCCCATTTACCATCTGGATGCGCCAAGCATCCACCACACACAAAAATAACGACATAACCTAAAAACAATCACGCAGAAAAACAAAGAGCCGGCAATTGCCGGCTCTTTTCGTTTATCTCCCGTCCATCAAGGGTGTTCGATGATCAGGCTGTGCTGATCCAGCATGGACTGGAGTATGTCGTGGGAGGAGGAGCCGCTTAAGTTCCAGCCGCTCAAATCCACGTCCTTCAGGGTGATCTGCTGGGTCACCTGACCATCCCCCGCCGGGGAGACCGACAGGTTCACGTCGCTCAGGCCACCGCTACCAGCGGTAACAGAGGCAGACAGGTGATTGAGCAGGCCATCCACGCTGTTGTCGGTCACTCCCTTGAGCAGGTCCGCCAGATCGAGCTTGTCCCCCTGGGTCGGATTGAAGTCGGTGATGGTATCCAGAGCCGGTTGCCCGGCGCTCCCCTCATCACCGCTGCCCCACACGAACAGATCGCTGCCACCGCCGCCGGTCAGGGTGTCGTTGCCCTGACCACCGCGCAGCACGTCGTCCCCCAGACCGCCCAGGATCCTGTCATCACCGCTTGAGCCAAACAGCCAGTCCGCACTGTCCGTGCCGGTCAGTGTGTTGCCACTCTGACTGTGGATGTTGAGGGTCTCCGGGGTAGAACCGACTGTGATGCCTCCCGCACTCGACTCGGCGCTCAGGGTGAGGGTGTGGTCCCCCGCCGTCAGCCCGCTCAGATAGAGAGGCACCGACTGATCCATGGGCAGCAGCCAGTCGCTGCCATCGGCATGGCCCACGCTCTGGCCGTGCTCGTCCACCACCTGGGCACCGCCCAGATTCTGGATCCGCACCGACAGCTCACCCGGCGCCGGGTTGACCACGCTGGCGCTGAGATTCAGCGGCACCCAGGCCCCTTGCAGGGCATGGATGTCGTGAGCCCCGAGACTGAGCTGGGGAGCATCGGCCTCAGCCGTGACAGTGATGCCGACGGTGGAGGTGTCGGTCAGCGCACCGCCAGTGCCGGTGTTGCCCTGATCCGAGGTGGTGATGGTCAGGTTGTCCTGACCCCAGAAGTCCTTGGCCGGCTCGTAGTGCAACTGACCATTGATCAGCGCGTTGAGATCCGCAAGGGATCCCACCAGGGTGATTTCATTGGTCCCCGCCCCCTGCACATTGACGGCGCCCGCCGCCCCGAGCAGGGTCAGCACGCCGTGTTCCACCCTCAGCACCATGGACATGGGGGCACTGCCGGCATCCACGTCCTTGACGCTGATGCCGGAGAGCGACAGTGCACCGTCTTCCTTCACCTGCATTGTGTCAGGCGCCTGGTTGACCGGGGCATCGTTGACCGCTTCCACCTCGATGGGCAGCACGTCGGTATCGCTCTGGGCGCCACCGTTGCCGGTACTGCCGTTGTCGTTGGTCACCATGGTCAGGGCATCCTGGCCATTGAAGTCCTGCTCGCCCTGATAGGTGACGCCGCCGTTTAGCAGCGCATTGATGGCATCCTGCGAGCCACTCAGCACCAGGGAGCCGGTGCCGTTACCGGTGACAGTCACGCCGTTGCCTGCCACCAGGTTCAGGGTGCCGTGCAGGACGGACAGGGTCACTGTGAGGGGGCTACTGCCCGCATCCACGTCACTCACCTGCAAGCCGTGAATGACGAAGGGTTGATCCTCCTGCGCCACCTGGGGATCGCTTGGCAAGACGTTGACGGGAGCATCGTTGACCGGTTGTACCTCGATGGGCAGCACGTCTGTGTCGCTGAGCGCCCCGCCACTGCCGGTGTTGCCATTGTCATTGGTGACCATGGTCAGGTTGTCGCTGCCGTGGTAATCCGGGTTGCCCTGATAGGTCAGACCGCCGTTCAGCAGCGCGTTGATGGCATCCAGCGATCCGCTCAGCACCAGGGAGCCGGTGCCGTTGCCCACCACTGTCACCCCGCTGCCTGCCGGAATGTTGAGGGTGCCGTGCTCCACCGACAGGGTCACCTTCATGTCGCCGCTGCCCGCATCCACGTCCTGTACCTGCAGGCCCTTGATGACGAAGGGCTGATCTTCCTGCGCCACCTGGGGATCCGTTGGCAGCACGTTGATGGGCGCATCGTTGACCGGGCTGATATCCACGTGAATGGTGCCGTTGACCTCTGGGCCGAGGGCGCCGTTGTCGACGCTCTGGGCCGTCACTTTCAGATCCAGGGCGCCGTTGGCATCGTTGGTCACCAGTTCGATGGCTCCCAGCTTGGTGCCATCCGTGGTGACCTGCCAGCGACCGTTGCCAAGATCCACCACTGTGCCATTGACCCCGTTTGGCAGGCGGATTTGCGCGCCATCGGGAACCCCTTCGATGGTGACGCGCACCTGCTCGGGGCCATTCTCATGCACGTTGCCGGCACTGCCGCCGGTGGCCTGGGTATCCCGGGTCTCCAGCCCCAGGTTCAGGGTGATCACATCCCCCTCGGTGCCACTCGCCTTGGTCTCGATATCGGCGATGATCACATCCCCTATCGGGTTGACGGTGACGGTGAAGTTACCGCTGCTTCCCAGTGGGACGCTCAGACCATTGTCCAGGGTGTAAGCGGTCAGGGTGAGATCCACGCTGCCGCTGAAATCCGCCGGCGGGATCAGGGCCAGGCTGGAGAAATCGGTCCCCACGGGGATCTGCCAGACGCCGTTGCCGTTGTTGACCGCAGGGGCAGAGAGGGTGAAGCCATCCGGCACCCCGGTGATCTGCAGCCCCACTATCTGCTCGGAGCCGTCGGTGTCGACAAGCTCGGCCCCGAAGCCCCCCAGGTTGACGCTGCCATCCTCATCACCCTGCACGTTGTGCACTATGATCTTGGCCGGGTCATTGACCGGTTTGACTTCGAAGCCCACCTGGCCGCTCCAACTGCCGGTATCCGTGCCCGTGGTGGCGGTATCCAGGATATCCACGGTCACATCAAGCGGTACCTGACCGCTGAAGTGCTCCTTGGGAATAAACACCAGATCCTTGAGGCCATTGGCATCCACCACCAGGGACTGGACGGGATTGCCATTGGCGTCGAGGAAGTGGCCGTACTTGGCATCGACGGTCACGGTTACCCGCTCTACCGTCTCCAGGCCGCCATTGGCCACAGAGGGGCTGATATCCGCCAGCTTGACCGAGAGATCGAGGTGGATCTCGGTGTCTTCCAGGTTGTCCGGCTGGCCGTCACCGTTCACATCTTTCACATTCAGCTGCAGTTCCGGCATGCCATCGGCGCCGCCGTTGACGTCGACCTCAGGGGTGATGGAAAGGGTGATGTCTTGATCCACCGTCTTGGTGTCGCCACTCACGGTATCCGTGTTCACCAAGCGCACATGCAGGCTCAAATCGTCGCCGGCATAGTCTTCCGGCAACGTCAGGATGAGGTTGTCGAGATCGCTCAGCCCATTGGGCAGCTTGATCAGGTACTCGCCGTTGACGAAGTCATAGGTGAGCCCCTGCACGCTGACGCCGGGAGGCAGACCGGTGAGGACGATGCTGAGCTCGTCGTCGCCGCTATCCGCCGTGCCCAGGGTGATCATGCTCTTGAGCTGGGAACCGAAGTCGACGCTATGATCCTCCACCCCTGTGATGGGCTGGCTGTTATCCAGATCAACCGTGGCGGCCAGCTGACCCGAATTGGTCGCAGCATGGAAGTCGGCGCTGGCATTCAAGTCCTTGCGCACGCTGGCACTCACATCCCCGTCGTCACTCAAGTCGACGACCTGGGCACTCACCTTGAAGGTCACAGTGCCGGTGAAGCCATCAGGCGAGCGCAAGGCGTAGCTGCCCAGGGCATCGTGAGGCACGGTCCAGTTGCCGTAACCATCGTTGATCCCCCCTATCACCACGAAGCCCGGCGGCAGATCGCTGATGACCAGGTAGTCGATGGTCTCGACACTGCTGGGATCCAGATCTTCGAACACGAAGACATCCTGAAGCGGAATATCGTGCCCGTCCGGGCTCTCCAGCGCCCCGCCTGTCTGTACCAGATTGCCATCGGGTTCCACCACCGCCTGGATATCCACGTGCAGATTGCCGTCGATCACCTTCTGGGCCGTGGCGCTGGAGTCCACATCCACCTGAGTCACAGTCACATGACTCTGGATATTGGTGTCCTTGTCGCTGTCTTCCGGTGCCCGCACCAGCAGTTGGCCGCCGTTAAGCAGACTCTGCAGATCCGCATCGCTCAAGGTGACGCTGCCATCGCTCCCCAGGGTGAGCTGGTGAGTACCGTTGGCATCCTTGACCCAGATCTCGTAGCCAGGCTCGATGCCGGAGAGACTGAGGTGGGTCACCTTCTCGGCGCTGTCGCTCAAGTCAGGATGCCAGTTCAGCGTCACAAAATCGTCTTCGAAGCCATGGCTGGTCTTGGCGTAGTCACCGGCGTCGATGGCGGGCTCCACCTTGATGGTGAGCGGCACATCGAAGCTCTTGTGATCCCCGTCGTTCTCTGTCACCACCACGTGGCCGATGAGGTGAATATCGGCTGTGCTGTTGGGCGGCGGCTGGATCTGCAGGTTGCCCAGATCCGACACATTGACCTGATAGATGGGCTTGCCGTTGGCATCCAGACCGGCGAAGGTCAGGGTCAGCTCGTTGCCATTGCCATCGAACACCTTGGCCCCTTCCGGCAAGCCCTCCAGCACCAGGTTGAGGGTTTCGGAGTTATCGAGCGGAGTATCGACCTTCTCCCCCGACTCCAGTCTGAAGTCCAGTGGCGCCCGGCCATCTTCCGCGATGGTGATGGTGTAGCCGTTGCCTTCCGGGGTCCAGCCCGTGCTGTCCAGGTTGAAGTGCGGCTCATCCACCACACCGACCATGTCCACGTGCAGATTCTGGGAGCCAGTCTCCTTCTCGTTGACCACGGTATGGGTCTGGCCATTGGCATCGGTCAGGGTGGCGGTGTCCTTCACCACTCCCTTGATGGTGAGATCGAAGTCCACGTTGCTGTTTTTGGGCGGCTGCATCTGCAGCTCATTGATGCGATCGTAGGGCACCTCGTAATAGCCGTTCGCATCCATGACAACCGCCACGCCGCCAAGCAGCAGGGTGGCGCCGGCGGGCAGGCCGCTGATGCGCACAAACATCTGCTCCGAGCCGTCCGCAGTGTCCCCCAGATGGGCCAGCACTATCTTGCTGCCCAGGTTGAGCAGGGTGTCTTCCTTGCCCTGGATCTCGCGCACGGTCAGCTTGGCGTCATCCGCCTGCGGATTGACGTTGATCACCAGCTCTATGCTGTCGCCCAGCGCCTTGTCCTGGCCGCTCACCACGGGGGTCTTCTCGGTGCTGACCGGGGTGATGGAGAGCTTGATGTCGCCGCTGTAGTCCTTGCCAGGCACCACGGTAATCTTGTTGATGTCGCCGGCAGAGACGGTATAGACACCGTTGGCATCCGGCTTGAGCTCCTTGCCGTTCAGGGTCAGGCTGCCCTGGCCGGACTCCCACTTGATCTGGTAGCTCAGGGTCTCTGAGCCATCGGTATCCGTGAGGTTGGCCTGCACATTGAGGGCAACGCCGCTGCCATCCTCATTGATGCTGTAGTGCTTGGCGGTGCTGGAATCCCATTCCGGCTTGTCGGCGATGCCTTGCACCGTGATGGCGAGATCCCCGGTTACCGGCGGTGGCGGCGTCCCTTCTGTCACCCCGACGTCGACCTGCACCTGGAAGTGCAGCGGCTGCTTGTTGTTGCTCCAGCTCGACCAGTCATCTGCCGGTACGAAGTTAAGACCCGAGGTGCTGTAGTGAACGTTATCGCTGGTGACCATGGCCGCCGGCGGCACGATGAACCACTTGCCATCGGCCGTGGTGGTGAGCGCCACCCCGTTGTAGTAGAAGGTGCCATGAGCATTGGCGGGCGCCTGGATCAGCAGTTGGTCCACATGCTCGCCCCGGTCGAAGTCACCGATGTCGAGCTGCATGTTGATGGGAATGCCCTGGCTCGGATCCTGGGCCCCCTGATCCTCCTGCCCGGTCGCGGCGTTCACGGTGAAGCGCACTGCCTCGTCTTCCATATTGAGGGTCAGGGTGCTCTCGGCGGTATCGCCATCACCGTCCACAATCTGGGCTGTGATGACCTGGCTCAGGCTGGCGTCATCGTGATCGAAGCCGGGTCTCGGGGTGAAGCTGTAGTTGCCGTCCTCACCTATGGTCAGGGAGCCCATCACCTGCTTGCCATCCGGGCTCATCACGTCCAGGGTCAAGCTGCCGTTGAAAGCATGCACCTGACCATTGACGGTGACCGAGACGACTCTGGCGCCATCGGCCCCCTCGTTGGCGGGGGGCAGCAGATCGCCATTTACGCTGCTGCCGGTCTCGTTCAGGGTATGAGCCAGGCTGGTGCCAATCGGCATGTCATCCTGCACAGTCACTTCGACCGTCACATTGGGGCTGCGATCCCCGTCGTGGTCTGTCACGTACAGGGGTATCTCGATGCCAAGCTCATCCTTGCCCTGGGCACCGTGATCGAGCTGACCTACCAGATGGAAGCTGTAGCTGCCGTTGATGTCGAGGTGGATCCAGAACACAGGCTTGCCATCCGCCGTGCTCGCCAGATACCAGCCCGGATTGCTGTGGGCGGCCAGGGTCACATCCTTGCCACCTGAAGTGAGGTGGTTCGCCTGGTTGAAGGCCGCCACATCGAGTTCAAGAGAAGCAACCCGGTCCGAGCCGGCGCTGATGGTTACCTTGCCACCTGCCGCCTCCCCGCTTTCGGTCGGGGTGGTACCGGGGTGCTGGGTACTACTCGCATCCAGATCTGCCTCTTCGACCCGCACCGACTCTATGTTCGAGATCAGGGGATCGGCCGCATCCTTGATCACCACATTGGTATTGCCGTTGATCACGGAGCCGTCGCTGTCGGTTACCTGCACCGGCAGGGTCAGGTTGAGATCGTCACTCGCCCCGTGATCCAGATTGGTATGGACGGTTACGTCGTAGCTGAGGTGCGCCTCGGTCTGGGCCTCGATGCGGCCCGGTACGTTCGGCAGGGTGACCGTCAGCACCAGGGTGCCGCTCGTGGTCACGGCCTGGAAGCTGTGGCCGTTGCTGCCCGGTACCTCCTGCCAGGTGAGCGTCTCACCGTTATGGGTGATGGGGTTGCCGCTGGCATCGACTACCTGACCTGCAAGGGTCAGCCGCACATCCACCACGGGGTCGGAGTCCGCCTTGATGGTCAGGGTGCCGCTGGCATGTTGGTCGTCACCGGTCTGGTTGCTGCTGGCGCCATCGAAGCGCCCTTCGCTCAAGGTCACGCCGGTGAGACTCAGAGTCGGTTTGTCCCCTTCCGCGATGCTGACATTGAGGGTACCCGTGGTGCTGTCGTTGTTGCCGGCACCCTTGTCGCTATCGACCACATTGATCTTGAACGGCAGATCCGTGCTGGCGCCGCCATTCTGGTGTACCCCCTGATAGAGAGTCACCTTGTAGTCAAAACCATTGCTGGTGGCGCTATTGAGGTTGCCAGTGATCTCGACCTGCAGCACCTCAACTCGCACGCCATTGACTTCCACATAACCCCGGAGGATCTGGCTGCCCGGGATATTGGGATCCCCATCGGCCAACTCATATTTAACCTGCTGACCTAATGCCATCAGCAGAGGCTGAGAATTAGGATCGGCGAACGACACCTCACTCACTTGATCCGAGCCCGCGTTGACCTGGAAGTGGCCGGTCCCAGTCAGGGTATTGTTGCCATCGAGCCCACGCTCATCCAGATTGACGCCGGGGCCAGCCACGAAGCCAGGTGCGTTGCCATCTTTGATGACCAGCGGCAGGTCGGTGGAGACGCTGTCCCCGTCCTTGTCGGTCAGGGTCACGGTCAGCGGTAAGCCGAGGGATTCGTTACCCTGATGATCCAGCTCACCGCTCAGGGTCACCTTGCTGGTGACGCTCCAGTTACCGTTGTTGTCTACCAATTCCAGCTCGGCGCGCAGCACCTCACGACCGTCGGCCGTGGTGCCCACCAGATCGCCATTGGCATCCAGGCTGAAGGTCACCGGGCTGCCGTGACTGTTGTATTTGCCGTCCAGGC
>NZ_PGCP01000003.1 GCF_002812985.1 Aeromonas lusitana | reverse complement strand
CGAAGTAGGTCCACTGTACGGCTTCTTTGGCGGTCTTGGCCGGTACAGAGATGTCGCAGCCATATTTGGCAGCCATCACCTTCATCTGGGCCAGGGCACGGTGCTGCTCGGAGATCTCTTCGCGCAGACGGATGGTGGCTTCCAGGTTGACACCGTTTTCCAGATCAGCCTGCAGGGACTTGAACTGGGCCAGTTTGTCGGCCATCAGGAAGTCGATACCGTACAGGGCAACACGGCGGTAGTCACCGATGATACGGCCACGGCCGTAGGCATCCGGCAGACCGGTAATGACGCCAGACTTACGGCAGTTCAGGATGTCCTTGGTGTAGACATCGAACACGCCCTGGTTGTGGGTCTTGCGGTACTCGGTGAAGATCTTCTCGACCATGGGGTCAAGTTGGCGGCCGTAGACTTCGCAGGAAGTCTTGACCATCTTGATACCGCCGTTGGCGATGATGGCGCGCTTGAGCGGCTTGTCAGTCTGCAGACCAACGATTTGCTCCAGGCTCTGGTCGATATAGCCGGCATCGTGAGCGGTAATGGTGGAGGGCAGGTCAGTATCAAAATCGACCGGCGCGTGAGTGCGGTTCTCGATCTTGATGCCTTCCATGACCTTGTCCCACAGCTTGGCGGTAGCTTCGGTCGCACCAGCCAGGAAGGACTCGTCACCTTCATACGGGGTGTAGTTCTTCTGGATGAAATCACGGGTGTTGACAGAGGTCTGCCATTCACCGGCTGCGAAGCCTTCCCATGCTTTTTGGAACTGTTCGTTAAGTTCTGCCATTTTCATTACCTCTCAAGGTATTTATGTGTCTGTCGCCGTCCTTAATGATGGCGACGGAAGATAAACCAGTAAGTCAAGCCAACCATCACGCCACCACCAATGATATTACCTATGGTGACCGGGATGAGGTTGTGTAGAACGAAGTTGGATACGGTCAGGTCGGCGAAGCTTGCCGGGTCCTGGCCGATGGCCTGCCAGAATTCCGGACCTGCGACGCTGTGGATAGCGATGCCAACCGGGATCATAAACATGTTTGCGATGCTGTGCTCAAAACCGGAGGCCACGAACATGGCGACGGGGAGCAGCATGACCATCACCTTGTCGGTGGCACTGCGGGCGCCGAACGCCATCCACACGGCGAGACACACCATGAGGTTGCAGAGAATACCGAGGGCAACGGCCTCGAAGAAGCTGTGGTGGATCTTGTGCTGGGCGACGTTGAGGGCGTTGAGACCCCATTGGCCGTTGGCGGCCGTGTACTCGGCGGACATGATGATGAGCGCCACCATGATGAGGCCGCCAATCAGGTTACCGAAGTAGACCAGGCCCCAGTTCTTGAACAGCTGAGCCCAGCTGATGCGATTGGCCGCCTTGGCCACCAGGGTCAGGGTGGTGGAGGTGAACAGCTCGGCACCGAGCAGCACGCAGAGGATGAGGCCGAGGGAGAAGCACAGACCGCCGACTAACTTGGACATGCCCCAGGACATGCCGCTGCTGCCGGTGGTGACAGTGATATAAAAGATGAACGCGATGGCGATGAAGGCGCCAGCTGTGATGGCCAGGGGGATGACCTTGTATGCAGGCTTGGTGGCCTTGGCATAAGTAATGTCTTCGGCCAGGGCGGCGATGGCTTCGGGCTTCAGACAATCAAAGGGAGATTCAGCTTTCAATTCTCATGTACCTGCATATTTTGCCTGTGGAAATCATAACAAAGGGGCAGATCGCCAAAATTGACTCGGATCAAGAATTACATATTGTGAATGTAATTTTACTACAGAAAAATGACCCCGCTGGCAGCTTGACTTTACACGCGATTTCAGGTGAAACAGAAATGGTGTCGTGATTAAGTTTATGATTTAAAACAGTTTATAATTATTTTTGGTAAAAATATATCGGCAAGATATGTTTGCAGCAACGCAGCACATACCGGGCCCCGTTAACAACCCCCTTAGGGGTATTTTTTGTTTTTTATTTCATCCCTGAATAACAAACAGCCCAAAGCGTAGACCATAAAACAGAAGGGGCCATCAGGCCCCTTCATTACATTACCACATCAGGCCCAGGAATGGGCTCGTTTGGCCTTCTGTAGCTTCTCATAGGCGGCCAGCAGCTTCTGGTGCAGCGGGAACTGGGACAGGGACAGATCCGCTGCCGCCAGGCCGTGGAAGCGCGCCTCGCCACTGGCGTGGGCCCAGGCCTCGGCCAGCGCCGCTTCCCCGAACATGCGGGCGAACACCGGGCGGTACTGCTCGGGATCGCGCTCCTCGTCCAGGAACAGCTCGACGCAGGCACGCAGGGCGCGGTAGTAGTTGGCGCGATCGCTTGGGAACACAGACTGGTTGAACTCCATGGTCCAGTCGATGAGATCCAGCGCGCTTTCCAGCTCGCCTGCGGCCAGTGCCAGCATGGCCTTGAGCTCACCGACCCGCAGGGTATGCAGGGCCGTGCCCTTGGCGGCGGCGATGCCGAGCAGCTCGCGCACCCGGGTACGCTCGTCGTGGCCCTCTTCATCGAGCTGATCGAACAGCGCCATGTATTGCTCGGCATCCCACTCCAGGGACGGCAGCGCCAGGATCACTTCCCGCAGGTGTGCGCCCATGGTGTTGTTGGCCAGCAGCAGATCCTCGACCGGATAGATGTCGGACATGCCGGGCACCAGGATGCGACAGGCGTAGACGCCAAGGTGCTCGTAATCGGCGATGTAGACCGGCTGCTCCAGCTCGTGGAAGATGCCGATCAGGTGATCGAACTCTTCCTGGGAGGTGCCACGGAAGTCCCAATCGGCGAACTCGAAGTCCGCATCCTGCTTGAACAGATCCCAGCTGATGAGGCCGGAGGAGTCGATGAAGTGGGTCTCCAGGTTGTGGTGATCCGCCACCTGCTCGTTGTCAAACGAGGGCGGTACGAACACGTCCAGATCTTTCAGGCCACGGCCCTGCAGCAGCTCGGTGACGGTGCGCTCGAACGCCACTTCGAAGCGCGGGTGGGCGCCGAAGGAAGCAAAGCAGGTGCCGTTGCTCGGGTTGAGCAGCACCACGCAGATGACGGGGTAACGACCGCCCAAGGAGGCATCGAAGCTGTAGATGGGGAAGCCTTCGGCCTCGAGCGCCGCGATGGAGGCGGCGATGCCGGGGTAGCGGGCGATCACCTCGGTCGGGATCTCCGGCAGGCTGATGGCCTCGGCGATGATCTTGTTCTTCACGTGGCGCTCGAACACCTCGGACAGCCCCTGGGTGCGGGCCTCGGTCTTGGTGTTGCCGGCGCTCATGCCGTTGGAGACATAGAGGTTGCCGATGATGTTCATCGGGATATAGACGGTCTGGTGATCGGACTGGCGCTCGAACGGCAGCGCGACGATGCCGCGGCCCTCGTTGCCCGATTGCAGATCTACCAGCATGTCGGCGGTCACTTCCCCGTCCGGGTTGTAGAACTTGCGGGTGAAGCTGTCGAGCAGGCCGGCGGGCAGCTGATCCCCCTCGATGGGGAACCACTTCTCGTTCGGATAGTGAACGAAGTCACCGTTCGCTACCTGTTCGCCCAGATAGAAGTCGGCAAAGAAGTAGTTGGTGGAGAGACGCTCGAAGTATTCGCCGAGGGCGGAGGCGAGCGCCGCCTTCTTGCTGGCACCCTTGCCGTTGGTGAAGCAGAGGGCGCACTCCTTGTCGCGGATATGCACGGACCAGACGTTGGGCACGGGGTTGAGCCAGGAGGCTTCCTCGATATCAAACCCCAGGGCTTGCAGCTTGGTCTGGAAGCGTTCGATGGAGTCTTCCAGCGCCGCGTCCTTGCCGGGAATAAAGGTGTGGTCGGTCATCACAATATCCTGATTTTATTGACTCATGTTAGGCCGCAGATAATAGCATGAGTCGGCGGGGACGCGGCGAGGACAATCCCACTCCAGGGGCGCTGCAGAGTGCCATCGGCGCCCGATATGCCCCTTCTTCATTAGTTTCTCTAAACAATATTAAGAAAAAGTAGTTTTTTTTATGGCCCGTTAATGGCCATGATGTGGCCCTCTTGCTTCGGGAGGTGAGAAGCGGTGCGCACTGGTGCGGGTCGCCCTTCATGATTGCCTGCCATGAGCCCATTTATCGGGAGTTGCTATGCCATTGATGACACCACAGATCGCACCCGGCGTGACCGCCCTGGCACCGGGATTTCGGGCCCTGAGCATTCTGGTCGACGGGGCCCCCATCGTCGATGCCGAGGTCGGCAGCCGGGCGCTGGCGCGGGCCTGCCAGTCGATCGCATCGGGAGAAGCTCCCTGGGCGCAGGATCACCTCGATGCCTGGGACCAGGTGTTCAAGCGCTTCGGCGCCAAGCCCCAGCGTTTTCCCTGCTCGGCCCAGGCCCTGCGCAAACGGGTGCAACGGGACGGCGCGCTGCCCTGCATCGATCCCGTGGTGGATCTCTACAATGCCATCAGCATCGAGTACGCCATCCCGGTGGGCGGCGAAGATCTCACCGCCTATGAGGGGGCGCCGCGCCTCATCGTCGCCGATGGCAGCGAGCTGTTCGATACCATGAAAGAAGGCGAGCCCGCCCATGAGAGTCCGGAGCCCGGCGAAGTGGTGTGGCGCGATGACAAGGGGGTGACCTGCCGGCGCTGGAACTGGCGCCAGGGGATCAGAACCCGGCTCAGTGCAGAGTCCGGCCAGATGTGGTTCATCCTGGAGAGCCTGCCGCCAATGCCGCTCTCGGCGCTGCAGGAGGCCGGCGATCGGTTGATCGAGGGATTGAAGCAGATGATGCCGGAGGCCCGCATCGAGCATGAGCTGATCGGCTGCCTGACGGAGGCATAAGGCTGGCCGAGCCGTAACAAGGTAACAGGCGTAATAAAGGCAAGCAGAAGATGGTCACCCTGGGTGGCCATTTTTATGCGCGCGGGTTTCGGATGACAGGGCAGAGCTGCGAGCGCCGACTCATTGATTAATACAGGAACAGGGCAGCGAAAGATGCTGCCTTATATCTGTCCTGCAGACAAAACGGGATGAAAAATCGCACCAGGCAGTGAGATGTCGGCATGGATCTGTGCCGCTCGGCATGGGTCAGCACAGGGGTCACAGGGATGGGGCAGGGGATCGGTCAGTCCGATCCCCTTTTTAGTGCCTAGCCAATAAACTTCAGCCCCAGGATGCCGCCAATGATCAGCATCAGGCAGAGCACCCGCGCCAGGGTGGCGGGCTCGTTGAACAGCCAGATCCCCATCAGCACTGTGCCGACGGCGCCTATGCCGGTCCAGACCGCGTAGGCGGTGCCAAGGGGCAGCTGTTTGACCGCCATGGCGAGCAAGAACACGCTCACCCCCATGGCAGAGAGGGTCAGCAGGGTGGGGAGGGGACGGCTGAAGCCGTCGGTATATTTGAGGCCTATGGCCCAGGCGACCTCGAACAGGCCGGCCAGTAGCAGGAGTAACCAGGGCATGGTGAATTCCAGCGGGGCAGGGTCGTCCCTGCGAGAGGAGGAGCCCCGGGGTCGTCCCCGAGGGGCGGCAGGGCCGCCAAGTCGCGTTTATCATGCCCCAAAGGGGGCCTGGCTGCCAAGGGACGTCAGCGGCGGGGGCGCGGCGCTGGATATTGCGGCAATCGACACAGAATATTGCGCAATTCGACTTGCGCCCGCCGTGACAATCCGTAATGTGGACAGACGCATACGTGCAACACTCTTCTTGTGATCCATTTGTAAACGGACCCCGCGTCCGGCAAGGGGTTACGACGTTTTAAACACAGTTTCTATAGCAGCTATCCAGGGTAGGACATTATGAAAAAAGTAGGTTTGGTCGGTTGGCGTGGCATGGTGGGTTCGGTGCTGATGAGCCGGATGCAGGAAGAGAAAGACTTTGCCCGCATTCAGCCCACCTTCTTCACCACCTCCCAGGCCGGTGAGGCCGCTCCCAACTTCGGCGTCGATGCCGGTACCTTGCAGGACGCCTTCGACATCGATGCGCTGGCCGCGCAGGAGATCATCATCACAGCCCAGGGCGGCGACTACACCAAGGATGTCTACCCACGCCTGCTGGCCGCCGGCTGGAAGGGCTACTGGATCGATGCCGCCTCCTCCCTGCGCATGGACAAGGACGCCGTCATCATCCTGGATCCGGTCAACGGTGACGTCATCGAGCAGGCCCTGAACAAGGGCATCAAGACCTTCGTCGGTGGCAACTGCACCGTCAGCCTGATGCTGCTGGCCCTCGGCGGCCTGTTCAAGGCCGACCTGGTGGAGTGGGTGAGCGTGGCCACCTATCAGGCTGCTTCCGGTGGCGGTGCCCGCCATATGCGCGAGCTGGTCACCCAGATGGGTCTGCTGCGCGACGAAGTGGCGGTGGAGCTGGCGGATCCCGCCTCCGCCATCCTCGACATCGAGCGCAAGATCACCGAGAAGACCCGTTCCGGTACCCTGCCGGTGGACAACTTCGGCGTGCCGCTGGCCGGCGGTCTCATCCCCTGGATCGACACCAAGCTCGACAACGGTCAGAGCCGTGAGGAGTGGAAGGGCCAGGCGGAGACCAACAAGATCCTCGGCATTGAAGACGCCGCCATCCCGGTGGATGGTCTGTGCGTGCGGATCGGCGCCCTGCGCTGCCACAGCCAGGCCTTCACCATCAAGCTCAAAAAAGACGTGCCGCTGGCCGAGATCGAGGCGCTGATCGCCGCCCACAACGACTGGGTGAAAGTGATCCCGAACGATCGCGACATCACCGCCCGCGAGCTGACCCCGGCCGCCGTCACCGGCACCCTCAGCATCCCGGTGGGGCGTCTGCGCAAGCTCAACATGGGCCCGGAATACCTGGCCGCCTTCACCGTGGGCGATCAGCTGCTGTGGGGCGCCGCCGAGCCCCTGCGCCGCATGCTGAACATCCTGCTGGCGCGCTGATAGGTAACGACGCCGTACATGCAAGAAGGAAGGCCAGGCCTTCCTTCTTCGGGAGCTACGCCCAATAAAAAACGGCAGCCTTGCGGCGTGCCGTTTTTTAATTTATCCAGTTTGACTCTTACATGTTCTGTGCTTCGTTTGGCACGATGACAGAGGCGTGATTTCCTTTCGGCCCCTGCTGCAGTTCAAAGTTGACTGCCTGACCTGCTTTCAAGGTCTTGTAACCTTCCATTTGTATCGTGGAGTAGTGAGCGAAGATATCTTCACCACCGCCTTCCGGACAGATAAACCCAAATCCTTTTGCGTTGTTGAACCACTTGACTGTTCCGGTTGCCATACATCTACATCCTTTTATTGATTACCCTGAAGTCGTTGAGTAACCTGCGCCAGCCTTATATAACTAGAGCATCAGCCCATAGCAGACGGGCGCCGATTAGCAAGTAACCAATCTAGTCCAACTTTTGAGCGAGTCAAGAAGTTGTTAACAACCGATGTGATCTGGTTAACAAGTCTATTGACAATCTTCGACGAGACGGTAGTAATCTAGAGGTACCAAAGCGCAATTATGAGCAAGCAGAAAGAACTCTTTGCTAATGAAGAGATTGCACAAGCAGAGAAAACGAAGCTGCAACCGCCACCCATGTACAAGGTCGTGCTGAACAACGATGACTACACGCCCATGGAGTTCGTGGTGGAGGTGCTGCAAAGGTTCTTTGGTATGGACTTGGACAAGGCGACTCAGGTCATGCTGAGTGTGCATTATAGTGGTAAGGGAGTCTGCGGCACTTTTACTGCCGAGATTGCCGAAACCAAGGTGGTCCAGGTAAACACCTACGCACGTAACAACGAACATCCACTGCTATGTACCATGGAAAAGGCTTGAATCTGATGACTTGATGGCGATGACGACACCACATTGTTGCTGTACTGAGGGGAGGTGCCTATGTTGAACAAAGATCTAGAAAAGACGCTGAACGAGGCTTTCAAACTGGCCCGTGACGAGCGCCACGAATTCATGACCGTCGAGCACCTGTTGTTAGCCCTGCTGGATAACAGCTCAGCCCATGAGGCGCTGAGTTCGTGTGGTGCGGATGTGGAGCTGATGCGCAAGGAGATCCGCGCATTCATCAATCAAACGACCCCGCTCATCCCCCGCGATGACGAAGACCGCGAAACCCAACCGACCCTAGGCTTCCAGCGCGTGCTGCAACGGGCCGTGTTCCATGTCCAGTCCTCCGGCAATACCGAGGTGAGCGGCGCCAACGTGTTGGTCGCCATCTTCAGCGAGCAGGAGTCCCAGGCTGCCTATTTCCTGAAGAAAGCCGAAGTCAGCCGGCTGGATGTGGTGAATTTCCTGTCCCACGGCGTGCGCAAAGACAGCAAGCCCGAGAGCGGTGGCAACAACGCCGAATCGGACGATGATGTCTCTTCTGCCCAGATAGAGAGCTTTGCCACCAACCTCAACCAGCTGGTGCTGGAGGGGCGCATCGATCCGCTCATCGGTCGGGATCAGGAGCTGAGCCGCACCATCCAGGTGCTGTGCCGCCGTCGCAAGAACAACCCGCTGCTGGTGGGGGAGGCCGGTGTCGGCAAGACCGCTATCGCCGAGGGGCTGGCCTATCGCATAGTCAAGGGCGACGTGCCCGAGGTCATCGCGAACAGCACCATCTATTCACTGGACATGGGTTCCCTGCTGGCGGGCACCAAGTACCGTGGCGATTTCGAGAAGCGCCTCAAGGTGCTGCTCAAGCAGATCGAGCGCCAGGAAGGGGCCATCCTGTTCATCGACGAGATCCACACCATCATAGGTGCGGGAGCCGCCTCCGGTGGCCAGCTGGATGCGGCCAACCTCATCAAGCCGCTGCTCTCCAACGGGCTGCTGCGCTGCGTCGGCTCCACCACCTATCAGGAATATTCCCAGATCTTCGAGAAAGACAGGGCGCTGGCGCGTCGCTTCCAGAAGATCGACATCGTCGAGCCGAGCGTGGATGACACCACTCGCATCCTGATGGGGCTCAAGAGCCGTTATGAGTCTCACCATGGCGTGCGTTATACCGTCAAGGCGATCCGGGCTGCGGTGGAGCTCTCGGCCAAATACATCAACGACCGCCATCTGCCGGACAAGGCCATCGACGTGATCGATGAGGCCGGGGCGGGGCAGCGACTGCTGCCAGCGAGCAAGCGTAAAAAAGTGATCAATGTGCCGGAAATTGAGGCCATCGTCGCCAAGATTGCCCGCATCCCGGAGAAATCTGTCTCTTCCTCCGACAAGGAGGTGCTGAAGAACCTGGAGCGCAATCTCAAGATGGTGGTGTTTGGCCAGGACAAGGCCATTACCGTGCTGACCGACGCCATCCGTCTGTCACGCTCCGGCCTTGGCAATGAGCGCAGACCTGTGGGTTGCTTCCTGTTTGCCGGCCCGACCGGGGTGGGCAAGACAGAGGTCACCCAGCAGCTTGGCAAGGCGCTCGGGGTTGAGGTGCTGCGCTTTGACATGTCCGAGTACATGGAGCGTCATACCGTCTCCCGCCTGATCGGAGCGCCTCCCGGCTATGTGGGTTTCGAGCAAGGCGGCCTCTTGACCGATTCCGTGCTCAAGCACCCCCATTCCGTGGTGCTGCTGGATGAGATCGAGAAGGCGCACCCGGATGTGTTCAACCTGCTGCTGCAGGTGATGGACAACGGTACCCTGACCGATAACAACGGCCGCAAGGCGGATTTCCGTAACGTTATCCTGGTGATGACCACTAACGCCGGCGTGCAGGAGACCCAGCGCAAGTCCATCGGCTTCCAGCAGCAGGACATGAGCCACGACGCCATGGCGGTGATCAACAAGACCTTCAGCCCGGAATTTCGCAACCGGCTCGATCACACTATCTGGTTCAACCATCTGGATATGCAGGTGATCCACCAGGTGGTCGACAAGTTCATCGTCGAACTGCAGGTACAACTGGACGCCAAGGGGGTGTCGCTCGAGATCTCCGAAGAGGCGCGTCACTGGTTGGCCGAGAAGGGATACGATCGGGCTATGGGTGCAAGACCCATGGGACGGGTCATTCAGGAACATCTCAAGAAGCCTTTGGCTAATGAGATCCTGTTTGGTTCACTGGTGGACGGCGGGGTAGTGCGGGTTGAGTTGGTAAATAACAGCCTCAGCTTTGATTTTCAGGTCAATGTTGAAGCTGTCTCTCACTAAGCCTGACGAGTGCTGGAAATGACAAAAAACCCCAACCGCGAGGCTGGGGTTTTTTGCTGAATTCCTGGCTTAGCGAGAGCGGAAAACAATACGTCCCTTGGAGAGATCGTACGGAGTCAGAGCCACCGTTACTTTGTCCCCAGTCAGGATACGGATGTAGTTTTTGCGCATCTTGCCGGAAATATGAGCGATAACCACGTGACCATTTTCCAGTTCCACACGGAACATGGTATTGGGCAAGGTTTCGAGAATGGTACCCTGCATCTCAATACTGTCTTCTTTAGCCATTGAATCCTCTTGATAAGCCACAACAAAAAACCGCTGGATCATGCCGGATTTAAGGCTATGTGTAAAGTTTACTCGGGCTTGGAGTCGATTTTTTTCCATTCCCCCTGCACCAGCAGCTCGTGGGGCAGGTACTGGCGCTTGTAATTCATCTTGCGGCAGGCCTCCACCAGATAGCCCAGATACAACCAGCTGCGACCCGTGCGTTTGGCAAGTTCCAACTGACTCAGAATGGCGAAGGTGCCGAGGGAGCGATCCGCATAGTCAGGATCGAAGAAGGTGTACATGGCGCTCAGGGAGTGGGGCAGCAGATCCGTGGTGGCGACCCCGATGAGGCGGCCCTCTTTGCGCATCTCCAGATAGAGCGGCGGCATCCAGTCACAGTGCAGGAATCCCTTGTACTGGGTGCGGCTCGGCGGATACATGCTGCCATCGCGGTGGCGCTCGCGAATGTAGCGCTCGTAGAGCTGGTAATATTCCGGCTTGTCATCGTAGCTCAGCACCAGCTCGAGATCCCGGTTCAACTGGCGAATGCGCTTTTGGCCACGGCTTGGCATGAAGCGCTCGCTGTGGATGCGCAGGGATTGGCAGGCGCTGCAAGCGGGGCAGTGGGGGCGGTAGATATCGTTGCCGCTGCGCCGAAAGCCCGCCGTCAGCAACCGCTCGTAGCCGGCCGCGTTGAGCAGTTCATGATCCATCAGTACCAGCAACTGCTCCTGCTCATGGCCGAGGTAACTGCACGGATGCTTGGGGGTCAGCCCGACTTTCAGGATCACTTCTTCGGTCATAGGCTGATACTCCTAGGCTGCCAGCAACCATCCTGCAATGGCTGCTGGCTCAGGGTTGCCAGGGTGGCCAGAAACCGGCTTCTGGGCCACTGCTGAATGCCCAGGGTGGCCAGGAAGTCGTTTTGCATCTGGCAGTCGATGAGGGCGCCGCCATGGCGATGGAAGTGACGGCAGAGCGCCACCATGGCCAGTTTGGCACCGTTATCGATGCGGCTGAACATGGACTCGCCGCAGAAGACGCGGCCGAGGGAGAGACCGTAGAGCCCAGCCTGCAGCTGGCCATCCTGCCAGACTTCGATGGAGTGGGCGTGGCCGAGGCGATGAAGTTGCTGATAGGCGTCGATCATGGGCGTACTGATCCAGGTTCCACTGGCACTGCGACGGGGTGCGGCGCAGGCCGCTATCACCTCATTAAAGGCGCGATCGATGGAAATATCGAATGAGCTGCCACGGATAAATTTGTGCAGGCTGCGACCTATATGCAGCTGGTCGGGTTCGACCACGCCCCTCGGGTCCGGTGACCACCACAGCAGGGGCTGATGGGGCTCATTCCAAGGGAAGATCCCCCTGTGATAAGCTGCCAGCAGACGTTCAGGGGAGAGATCCCCTCCGATGGCCAGCAGGCCGTTGGGTTCTTCCAGCGCATGGCTGGGGGCGGGGAACCAGCACAGCTCATCATCCAGTTGGGTAAGATAGCGAGACATAAGACAGAGGTTCATAGATGAAGGCCATTATCCTGATAGTATCCAGCTTGCTTGGCTTTGTCACGGCGCCCGCCTGGGCCGCGCCCTATGAGCGCAACACGGCGCGCCCCGTGGATCAGGTGGTGTTTGGCCAGGTAGATACGGTGCGCAACATCACCCAGCGTCAGATTGTGGAGTCCGAACACAGTGGCTGGAAAACCCTGGGGGGCGCCGTATTGGGTGGGCTGCTTGGCAACCAGTTTGGCGGCGGCCATGGCCGTGAAATTGCCACCGCAGTGGGGGCACTCGCCGGGGCGGCGGCGGCGCAGCACTACCAGTCGGGTGGCAGCGTGGTGGAGAACAAGCTGGTGGAGCTGCTCATTCGCAACGAGCAGGACGGGCTCATCAACGTGATCCAGGATTACGATCCGGCCATGGTGTTTGCCAGTGGCGACAAGGTGCGCATCCTCTACTTCAGCGACGGGGTGCGGGTCGACAAAACCTATTGAAACGGGCGGTAGAGTGCGGAAACGAGAGTGGCAATCGAGGGAAAAAATAGCCCGGCGATGACCTAAAACGGTCAGCCGAGCGGAACTACACGGAATACCTGGGCGAGGCTCGCTCAGGTGTCCTGAGACACTATCTTGTCGCGACCCGTATTCTTCGCCTGATACAGCTGGCGATCCGCTTCGCTCAGTGCCTCGTCCATGGAGAGCCGCCCGACCTTGATGACGCCGAAACTGGCGCGCACGAACAGGGGGACTTCCCGGGACAAGGGTTGCTGGCGCAGCTGCTGGCGCAGCCCTTCCAGCCGCTTGAGCAAGACGGGCACGGTGCAGTGGGGCACCATCAGGGCGAACTCTTCGCCGCCGAAACGGGCGATCATGGCATCGGGGAAGAACTGGGCGAGCAGCCGGGTCAGGTGGCAGAGCAGCTGATCGCCGATGGCATGGCCCCAGTGATCGTTGACCTGCTTGAAGTGATCCACGTCCAGCACACACAGGGCGAGCTGCGTCTGTTGGCGCTGATGCTCCTCAAACCACTTCTGCCCCTCGTTGAACCAGTAGCGCCGGTTGTAGAGCCCGGTCAGGTAGTCGCGATTGGCCGATTCCTGAATGCTGTTGAACTGCTCCAACGCCTCCAGGTTGTGGCTGACCCGGCACTGCAGCTCTTCGGGTTCAAACGGCTGGTTGAGAAAGTCGTTCGCCCCCTGCTTGAGATAACGGGCGGAGAGGCCGTGCTTGTCCGACACCGAGATGCCGATGATGGCGAGCTGCTGCTTGCTGTAGCGCTCGCGCAACATGCGCACCAGGCTGATGCCATCGATCTCCGGCATGTAGTAATCCACCAGTACCAACCGGATGGCCGGGTTCTGCTCCAGGCTTACCAGGGCATCCTTGGCGCAGTTGGCCTCGTGTACCTGCAGCAGCTGCTTGCGCAACTGGGCCATGGTGCGATGGCGGGAGGTGAGGGAGTCATCGACTACCAGCACCTCGATGGCCTGATTGAGGTAGAGGCGATGCACCAGGCTGACGGCGTACTGCAGGGAGTGGCGCGAATCCTTCATCACGTAATCCAGCACCCCGGCCTCGAGCCAGGCTTCCCGCTTGTCCTCGCTGATGTCGGCGGTGAGAATGACCACAGGCAGACCCTGCTCCAGCAACACCTTGACCGCTTCTCCGCTCGGGGCATCCGGCAGGGTGAGATCCACCAAGGCGACCACATACTCCTCTCCCCGGCAGTGACGGGCACCCGCCAGGGTATCGAAGGCATCGATCTCCAGCCCCGTCTGCTGGGCGATGGCCTGGATCAGCATGCGGCGGATCGTCAGGCTATCTTCGACTATCAATATTTTTCGTTTCATCCGGCTCCTTAAAAGAAAAGGGCATGCCCATTGGCATGCCCTTTATATCCTTACGCTTATTGTGCGTCCAGATATCGCTCCGCATCCAGTGCGGCCATGCAGCCGGTGCCGGCCGAGGTGATGGCCTGACGGTAGACATGGTCGGCCACGTCCCCTGCGGCAAACACGCCCGGGATGCTGGTCTGGGTGGCGAAGCCTTCCAGCCCGCCGCGAACCTTGAGGTAGCCATTTTCCATTGCCAGCTGGCCGGCGAAGATCTGGGTGTTGGGTTGGTGACCGATGGCGATAAAGACCCCCATCAGCGGCAGCTCGGAGGTGGAATCGTCGCGGGTGCTGCGCAGGCGCACGCCGGTCACGCCCATCTCGTCGCCCAGCACTTCGTCCAGGGTCTGGTGGGTGTGCAGCACGATATTGCCGCTCGCGACCTTGTCGTGCAGGCGCTTGATCAGGATCTTCTCGGCGCGGAACTCGTCGCGGCGATGAATGAGGTGCACCTTCTTGGCGATGTTGGCCAGATAGAGCGCCTCTTCCACGGCGGTGTTGCCGCCGCCGACCACGGCCACTTCCTGGTTGCGATAGAAGAAGCCGTCGCAGGTGGCGCAGGCGGAGACGCCGCGACCCTTGAACGCCTCTTCGGAGGGCAGGCCCAGGTATTTGGCGGAGGCGCCGGTGGCGATGATCAGTGCATCGCAGCTGTATTCGCCGTTGTCACCCTTGAGGCGGAACGGACGCTGGGTCAGCTCCACTTCATTGATGTGATCAAACAGGATGCGGGTATCGAATTTCTCCGCATGGGCTTGCATGCGCTCCATCAGGGCCGGGCCGGTCAGCCCTTCCGCGTCACCTGGCCAGTTTTCCACTTCGGTGGTGGTGGTCAGCTGACCACCTTGCTGCATGCCGGTGATCAGCAGGGGGGTGAGGTTGGCGCGGGCTGCATAGACGGCCGCGGTGTAACCCGCCGGACCGGATCCCAGGATCAGCAGTTTGCTGTGAGTAACTTGGCTCATGATGTGATTTCCGAGACGTGATGAGTTTGCGCGATTGTAGGTAATTCGTGATCCGGGGTCAAAGGCCAGCGTATCGATTGTGGCAATCGCCCGGCAGAGGAGGGGATGGCATGGTTTTCGCCATAAAAAAACCGCCCATCGCGGGCGGATTTTCACTCATCGGTCTGCCCTTGCGGGATAGGCGATCAGTTCAACAGGGTCAGGGGATCCGTGTAGGCCAGGTTGTGCGCCTCGGCCACTTCCCGGCAGGTCAGCTTGCCGGCCATCACGTTCAGGCCATGCAGCAGATGGGGGTCGCTTAGCAAGGCATTGCGATAACCCTGCTCTGCCAGCCGGATGATGAAGGGTAGGGTGGCATTGTTGAGGGCCACGGTCGAGGTCCGCGCCACGGCGCCCGGCATGTTGGCCACACAATAGTGCACCACGTCATCGACGATGAAGGTCGGGTCCTGGTGGGTGGTGGCGTGGGAGGTTTCCACGCAGCCGCCCTGATCGATGGCCACGTCGACCACGGCCGAGCCCGGCTTCATGCGCGCAATGTGGTCACGGCTGACAAGTTTTGGCGCAGTGGCACCAGGTACCAGCACGCCGCCGATGACCAGGTCGGCAGACAAGATGTGGCGCTCCAGGGTCTCGCGGTTGGAGTAGACCACCTTGGCGGCGCCCTGGAATTCGCTGTCGAGGCGACGCAGGGTGTCGATGTTGTTGTCGAGGATGGTGACGTCCGCACGCAGACCGATGGCCATGCGGGCCGCATTGGAGCCAACCACACCGCCACCTATGATCACCACCTTGGCCGGCTCTACCCCGGGCACGCCACCGAGCAGCACGCCGCTACCACCGCGGGATTTCTCCAGTGCCTGGGCACCGGCTTGAATAGACATGCGTCCGGCCACTTCCGACATGGGGGCCAGCAGGGGCAGGCCACCACGGCCGTCGGTGACGGTTTCGTAGGCGATGCAGACGGCGCCGCTGTCGATGAGATCCCGGGTCTGAGCCAGGTCTGGCGCCAGATGCAGGTAGGTGAACAGGGTCTGACCCGGGCGCAACATGGCGCGTTCGACCGCCTGGGGTTCCTTCACCTTGACGATCATCTCGGCCTTGGCGAAAACATCGGCAGCGGAGGCCAAAATTTCGGCTCCGGCAGCCAGATAATCTGCGTCACTGAAGCCAATGCCACTTCCTGCCCCGCTTTGAACGAAAACAGTATGGTTTCGTGCTGTTAGTTCACGTACACTGGCTGGAACCATGCCTACGCGATATTCATGGTTTTTTATTTCCTTAGGTACACCGATAATCATGCTATCCCTCGTCTATCGATTGGTGGTTTATGTTGCGGTAATGTTAAGCGGCATTTGCGCCTAGTATATTCAGGTATTGACAGGATTTGTGACCATTATTATAAAATGACTGGTGATTCTTACCAAAAAATAGCCAAAGGATGGAATTAAATGATGGAAGCTAAGAGTCGGCTGAAGGATTTGGACAGGATTGACCGCAACATTTTGAACGAACTGCAAAAGGACGGCAGGATTTCGAATGTTGAGTTGTCCAAACGAGTTGGCCTGAGTCCTACACCGTGTCTTGAACGGGTTCGTCGCCTCGAGCGACAAGGTTATATCGAAGGATATGCCGCTATTCTGAACCCTCATTATCTTGACGCGTCCCTGCTGGTATTCGTGGAAATTACCCTGAATCGCGGCGCTCCCGACGTATTTGAGCAGTTCAACAAGGCTGTTCAGGTACTCGAAGAGATCCAGGAGTGCCATCTGGTCTCCGGCGATTTTGACTATCTGCTCAAGACCCGTGTGAGCGACATGTCGGCCTACCGCCGCTTGCTGGGGGAAACCCTGCTGCGTCTGCCCGGCGTCAATGACACTCGCACCTATGTGGTGATGGAAGAAGTCAAACAGAGTAGTCGTCTGGTAATCAGCACCCGTTAAGCCGGGTTATGCTGTGACTTGCAAGTTCAATGACGAGTCACGATAGTCAGAAACGAGCGGCTGGTCCGCTCGTTTCTTCTTATCAGCCTGGTCGTAAACATGGCCCCGCCCTCAGGCACAGGCTGACAATCGGTGGGCTTTTCAGGGATACTAGGCCCCCTATCCCCGCATTACATGTTTTCAGAAAGGAGCCGGAGTTTGGCCGATAAAAAGCTGTTTACTCCTTTATCAGGTACACAACGGATCTTCGAGGCCGTCTTGATCGCCATCACCCTGATGGCTGCCTATCTCTTGCTTGCCCTGTTGACCTATCACCCCGCCGATCCCGGTTGGTCCCAGACCTCCTGGCAGGGGGAGGTGAAGAACCTGGCAGGTAGCGCCGGTGCCTGGCTCGCCGATATCACCATGTTCACCTTTGGTGCCTTCTCTTATCTGGTTCCGCCCCTGGTGGTGCTGCTTGGCTGGAGCCTGTTTTGGCGTCCGAGCAAGCTGCTGGAGGTGGATTATCTGACCCTGTCGGTGCGCATCATAGGGTTCGTGCTGACCGTGCTCGGCATGTCCGCCATCGCCAGCATGAATTTCAACGACTTGCAGAACTTCTCCGCCGGCGGCCTGGTGGGGGATGTCATCGCCTCCGCCGTGGTACCGCTCTTTGGCGGCGTCGGTGCCAACCTGATGCTGCTCTGCTTCGTGGCCACCGGCATTACCCTGTTCACCGGCTGGTCCTGGCTCACTATCGTCGAGCGCATCGGTGCCAGCTGTACCGGCAGCGTCAGCGCCATCTATCACTTCCCCACCACCCTGGGTCGCTGGCTGACCGGTGGCTGGCGTCAGCCTCGCATGGAGGGACCGGATCCCTTGCTGGAAGGGGGCGTGGGCGCCATCGATCTGGATGACGAAGAGGACGAACCGCACAGCAGCTGGACGCGCAACCCCAAGCCCAAGGCTGGTGGCAAGGCGCAAAAGACAAAATCTGACCAATGGCTGCCGGAGCTGGACGAAGATACCTTCCAGTTCGATCCGCAGTTTGATGATGACGAGGACGAGGCCCCCGCACCCAAGGCCAAGCGCGCCGCCAAAGCGCGTCCGCAACAGGTCATGGCAAACGAGGACGAAGACGATCTCGACCTGCCCTGGGCGGACGGTGAGGATGAACCCTCCGCACCCGTGGCCGTGGCACCCAAGGCCAAGCGTCGCCCGCAGCCCAACATGGCACCCTTGCCGAGCCTGGAACTGCTGGACCGTCCCCCTGCCAAGACCCAGATGATGAGCAAGGACGAGCTGGAGCGCATGGGCCGGCTGGTGGAAGCCAAGCTCGCCGATTACAACGTGCAGGCCAAGGTGGTCGGCGTCTATCCAGGCCCCGTCATCACCCGCTTCGAGCTGGATCTCGCCCCTGGCATGAAGGCGAGCAAGATAACCAACCTGTCACGAGATCTGGCACGTTCTCTGTCTGCCAGCAGCGTGCGGGTGGTGGAAGTCATCCCGGGCAAGACCTTCGTCGGCATAGAGTTGCCCAACCGGGTGCGCCAGACCGTTTACCTGCGCGAGACCCTGGATTGCGAAGCCTTCACCGAGAGCCGCAACCCCCTCACCATGGGGCTGGGCCAGGACATCGCCGGGGAACCCGTGGTGGTGAACCTCGCCAAGATGCCGCACCTGCTGGTGGCCGGTACCACGGGCTCGGGCAAGTCGGTGGGGGTGAACACCATGATCATCTCCATGCTCTACAAGTCTTCCCCGGAAGATCTGCGGTTCATCATGATCGACCCCAAGATGCTGGAGCTGTCGGTCTATGAGGGGATCCCCCATCTGCTGACCGAAGTCGTGACCGACATGAAGGACGCGGCCAACGCCCTGCGCTGGTGCGTCGGCGAGATGGAACGCCGCTACAAGCTGATGTCGGCGGTCGGGGTGCGTAACCTCAAGGGTTACAACGACAAGGTGCTGGCCGCGGCCGCCGAAGGTGAGCCCCTGCGGGATCCCTTGTGGCGCCCGGGCGATTCCATGGATCAGATGCCGCCCGAGCTTGAGAAGCTGCCGCACATCGTCGTGGTGGTGGACGAGTTCGCCGACATGATGATGATCGTCGGCAAGAAGGTGGAAGAGCTCATCGCCCGTATCGCCCAGAAGGCGCGGGCCGCCGGTATTCACCTTATCCTCGCGACCCAGCGTCCGTCGGTGGATGTCATCACCGGCCTCATCAAGGCCAACATCCCGACCCGGATCTCGTTCCAGGTGTCGAGCAAGATAGATTCGCGCACCATCTTGGATCAGGGCGGCGCCGAATCCCTGCTCGGCATGGGTGACATGCTCTACATGCCGGCGGGCACCTCCAATCCGACCCGGGTGCACGGCGCCTTCGTCGATGACCACGAGGTACACAAGGTGGTGGCGGACTGGAAACTGCGCGGGGAGCCGGATTACATCGACGAGATCCTCTCCGGTGAATCGGACGGCGAGGGCGGCGGTGGCGACTACGGCAGCAGCGGCGACGAGGAGCTCGACCCGTTGTTCGACGAAGCGGTAGCCTTCGTGGTGGAATCGCGCCGTGGCTCCACCTCCAGCGTGCAGCGCAAGTTCAAGATCGGCTACAACCGGGCGGCTCGTCTCATCGAGCAGATGGAAAACCAGGGCATCGTCAGCTCCCCTGGCGGCAACGGTCAGCGCGACGTGCTGGCCCCGCCACCGGTACGTGATTAAGCCTTCATATCATCCTGGCCATGTCTGCGGACATGGCCTTTTATCTGACCCTCTTCAACGGGAATCGTGATGAAAAAAGCATTATTGATGGGTTCTGTACTGCTGCTGGCCAGTAGCCAGGTGTGGGCCGATACGGCCAGCGATCTCAAGCAGAAGCTGGCGGGCGTGAGCCTCTTCTCCGCCAAGTTTGCCCAGGTGGTCTATGACAGCAAGGGCAAGGAGCTGCAACGGGCCGGCGGGGATCTGCTGGTACAGCGGCCAAACCGCTTCAACTGGCACACCACCACCCCGGACGAGAGCCTGATCGTGGCCGACGGCAAGGATGTCTGGGTCTACGACCCCTTCGTCGAGCAGGTCACCGCCCTCAAGCTCAAAGACGCCGTGCTCAACACCCCCTTCGTGCTGATCGCCGGCAACGACAACGCGCTCTGGAAGAACTATGACGTGACCCAGGAAGGGGACGTCTATACCGTCACCAGCCGCGACCCGAGCGAACTGATCGCCTCCTTCCGCATCACTTTCGATAGGCAGAACAACATCAGCCGCTTCGATGTGAAAGAGGCCCAGGGCCAGTGGAGCGAGTTCACCCTGAGCAGCTTCAACCGCAAGCCGGTGCTCAAGGGCAACGAATTCGTGTTCAAGATCCCCAAGGGGGTCACGCTGGACGACCAACGCTGATGAGCAGGGGCAGGCCGCCACTCGGCGCGTCATCGCACGCTTGCCCGCTGGCGGTCTGCTCTCTCTTGGACGAGCAACCCTGATGAGCAACTTATCCCTGGACTTTTCGTCGGACTTTCGGCCGCTGGCAGCCCGCATGCGGCCGCAAAATCTCGACCAGTACATAGGTCAGCAGCATATCCTGGGGGCGGACAAGCCCCTGCGCAAAGCCATACTGGCGGGTCATTGCCACTCCATGATCCTGTGGGGGCCGCCGGGTACCGGCAAGACTACCCTCGCAGAGCTGATGGCGCACTACTGCCAGGCCGAGGTGGAGCGGCTCTCTGCGGTCACCTCTGGCATCAAGGAGATCCGCGCCGCCATCGATAAGGCGAAAGAGAACAGCTGGCGCGGGGTGCGCACCATCCTGTTCGTGGACGAGGTGCACCGTTTCAACAAGAGCCAGCAGGATGTGTTCCTGCCCCACATCGAAGACGGCACCATCACCTTCATCGGCGCCACCACCGAAAACCCCTCGTTCGAGCTCAACAACGCACTGCTCTCCCGGGCCCGGGTCTATCTGCTCAAACGGCTGGAAGAGGAGGAGATCCTCGCCATGATCGATCAGGCCATGACCGATGCTCGTGGCCTCAATGATCCGACTTTATGTTTCGCCCCCGGGGTGAAGGAAGCCCTGGCCAAGGCCGTGGATGGCGATGGCCGCAAGTCCCTCAATTATCTGGAGCTCTTGGCCGACATGGCCGAGGCCGACGGCAAGGGTCAGCGTCTTATCGACAGTGCCCTGCTGGCCGCGGTGGTGGGGGAGCATGTGGCCCGTTTCGATAAGGGGGGCGATCACTTCTACGACCTCATCTCGGCGGTGCACAAGTCCATCCGTGGCTCTGCGCCGGATGCGGCCCTCTACTGGTATGCCCGCATGGTGAGCGCAGGCTGCGATCCCCTCTATATCGCGCGCCGGCTGCTGGCCATCGCCTCGGAAGACGTGGGCAACGCGGATCCCCGCGCCATGCAGGTGGCGCTGTCAGCCTGGGACTGCTTCCACCGCATCGGTCCGGCGGAAGGGGAGCGGGCCATCGCCCAGGCCATCGTCTACCTCGCCTGCGCGCCCAAGAGCAATGCGGTCTACACCGCCTGGAAAGCGGCGCTCAATGACGCCAAAAACCTGCCGGACTTCGAGGTGCCACCCCACCTTCGCAACGCCCCGACCAAGTTGATGAGCGAGCTCGGCTACGGCGCCGAGTACCGCTACGCTCACGACGAGCCCGGCGCCTACGCCGCCGGCGAGAGCTACTTCCCCCCCGAGCTTGCCGGCAAGCACTACTACCAGCCCACCGACCGGGGTCTGGAGAAGCAAATCGGCCAGAAACTCGATTATCTGCGTGAACTGGATAGTCAAAGCCCGAAACGGCGGGACAAATAAGCCCTTTTTTCGAGCCATGGCAGCGCAATGTCCCGGCGGGGCGGATCCCTCTTCGCTCCGGCGCGCAAACTTGCTAAAAACGACCGCTTAGTCCCTGTTCGGGCGGGGGGGCGGTCTGCTACACTGCCCCTCTGACCCCGTTTGTCTTGGCCTGGTGCCATCTTCTTGATTTTGAAGGCTGGAAAGACTCAACCTTCTTCTTAAAGACGACTGGGGTGCGCCAACCGATGTTAACTTCCGGATCTGTTTTCTCGCCAGGGTGTATGCCCAGGGCTCAGATCCCATTGAAAAAAGTAGGTAAACCATGCTGGATCCCAAATATCTGCGCAGCGATATCGAAGAGGCTGCCGCTCGTCTGGCGACACGTGGCTACGTTTTGGACGTAGCTGCTGTCAACGCTCTGGAAGAGAAACGCAAGGATCTGCAGTCCCGCACCCAGGAGCTGCAGGCCGAGCGCAACGCCCGCTCCAAGTCCATCGGTGAGGCGGCTCGTCGTGGTGAAGATGTGGCCCCGCTGAAAGCGGAAGTTACCAAGATCAACGAAGAGCTCGAGACCAGCAAGGTCGAGCTGGACGTCCTGCTGGCCGGCATCAAGGCCATCTCCGACGCCATCCCGAACCTGCCGAGCGACACCACCCCGGTCGGCCGCGATGAGAACGACAACGTGGAAGTGCGCCGCTGGGGTACCCCGCGCGCGTTCGACTTCCCGGTGCGCGATCACATCGATCTCGGCGAAGCGGCCAAGGGCGTGGACTTCAAGAACGGGGTCAAGCTCTCCGGTGCCCGCTTCGTGGTGATGAAGGGTCAGATTGCCCGCCTGCACCGCGCCCTGGCGCAGTTCATGCTGGACCTGCACACCCAGCAGCACGGTTACACCGAATGCTATGTGCCTTACCTGGTGAACCCGGACAGCCTGTATGGCACCGGTCAACTGCCGAAATTCTCCGAAGATCTCTTCAATACCGGTATCAATGGGGAAGGGGACGAAGAGGGGCATGTGCGCAAGTTCTCCCTGATCCCGACCTCCGAAGTGCCGCTGACCAACATGGCCCGCGACGAGATCTTCGACGAGCAGGACCTGCCCATCAAGATGACCGCCCACAGCCCCTGCTTCCGCTCCGAAGCGGGCTCCTATGGCCGTGACACCCGTGGCCTCATCCGCATGCACCAGTTCGACAAGGTCGAGATGGTCCAACTGGTACACCCGGAGAAATCCTGGGATGCGCTGGAAGAGATGGTGGGTCACGCCGAGAAGGTGCTGCAACTGCTGGAGCTGCCGTACCGCGTGATGGCGCTGGCCACCGGCGACATGGGCTTCTGCGCCGCCAAGACCTACGATCTGGAAGTCTGGCTGCCGGCTCAGGACACCTATCGCGAGATCTCGTCCGTCTCCAACTGCACCGACTTCCAGGCCCGTCGCATGCAGGGCCGGGTACGCATCGACGGCAAGCCCCAACTGCTGCACACCCTGAACGGCTCCGGCCTGGCGGTGGGTCGCACCCTGGTGGCCGTGATGGAGAACTACCAGCAGGCCGATGGCCGCATCGCCATCCCGGCGGCGCTGCAATCCTACATGGGCGGCCTGACCCATATCGGCTAAGCCGACAGGGGTAACGACAACGCCATGGCAGTGCCATGGCGTTGTGCATTTGGGCGCCGTTCAATCGTTTTTGAAGGAGAAAACCAGTCTCCATCGGCGCCGCATTGAACCTTTAACACAATTTTATCAAGCATTGCGCAATCGTTTTTGTTAGACTGCGCCGCAATTTCGCAGGACACCCGTTTCTATGGTCTGGATTGATTACGCCATCATCGGCATCATCGGTTTTTCCGCCCTCATCAGCCTGGTGCGCGGCTTCGTCAAGGAGGCCATGTCCCTCGTCACCTGGTTTATTGCCTTCTTCATCGCCAGCCATTTCTATCCCGATCTCGCCGTTTACTTCACCTCCTTCTCCGACGCCCTGGTACGCAACGGCCTGGCCATCGCCGCCCTGTTCGTGGCGACCCTGATCCTCGGCAGCGTGGTGAACTATGTGGTGGGGCTCTTGGTCGACAAGACCGGCCTGTCCGGGACGGATCGGGTGCTCGGCATCTGTTTTGGCGCCATTCGCGGGGTACTGATCGTCAGTGCCCTGCTGTTTTTTATGGATACCTTCACCAGTCTCTCCCAGAGCGACTGGTGGGCGGCGTCCAAGCTGGTTCCCGAGTTCAAGCCGGTGATCCAGTGGTTTTTCGGGTTCATACAGAGCTCATCTAGTTTCATTCAACCGGTACAGTGACTTCGAGGTAGCAAAGACATGTGTGGTATTGTCGGTATAGTTGGCACCACCCCCGTCAATCAGGCCCTCTACGACGCCTTGACGGTGTTGCAGCACAGGGGACAGGATGCCGCCGGGATCGTGACCATTGACAGTGGAAACTTCCGGCAACGCAAGGCCAACGGCCTGGTGAAGGATGTGTTTGAAGTGCGTCACATGCAGCGGCTGAAAGGGAATATCGGCATAGGACATGTCCGCTATCCCACCGCCGGCAGCTCCAGTGCCGCAGAAGCCCAACCGTTTTACGTCAACTCTCCCTACGGCATGGTGCTGGCCCATAACGGCAACCTCACCAACGCCAAGGTGCTCAAGGAGCAGCAGTTCAAGGTGGCCCGCCGCCACATCAACACCACCTCGGACTCCGAAGTGTTGCTGAACGTGCTGGCCCACGAGTTGGATCTGTGTGACAAGATGGCGCTGGCCCCGGCGGACATCTTCGCCGCGGTGCGCAAGACCCATCAGCAGATCCGCGGCGCCTACGCCGTGGTCACCCTGGTGATAGGTCATGGCCTCATCGGTTTCCGTGACCCGAACGGCATCCGCCCGCTGATCCTGGGTCGTCGCGCCGACGAACAGGGCCAGGTGGAGTACATGCTCGCCTCCGAGAGCGTGGCGCTCGACGCCATCGGTTTCGAGACCGTGCGTGACGTCGCACCGGGGGAGGCCATCTACATCACGGAGCAGGGCCAGCTCTTCTCCGAGCAGTGCGCCGAAAACCCGCAGATGAGCTCCTGCATCTTCGAGTACGTCTACTTCGCGCGTCCCGACTCCTGCATCGACAAAGTCTCCGTCTACGCCGCCCGCCTCAACATGGGTCGCAAGCTGGGCAAGAAGATCGCCCGCGAGTGGGAAGAGCTCGACATCGATGTGGTCATCCCCATCCCCGAGACCTCCTGCGACGTGGCGCTGGAAATCGCCCACACCCTGGACCTGCCGTACCGTCAGGGCTTCGTGAAGAACCGTTACATAGGCCGTACCTTCATCATGCCGGGCCAGACCCAGCGCAAGAAGTCGGTGCGCCGCAAGCTCAACGCCATCGGCTCCGAGTTCAAGGGCAAGAAGGTATTGCTGGTGGATGACTCCATCGTCCGTGGCACCACCTCCGAGCAGATCATCCAGATGGCACGGGAAGCCGGCGCCGCCAAGGTCTACTTTGCCTCCGCCGCCCCGGAAATTCGCTTCCCCAACGTCTACGGCATCGACATGCCCACTGCCAACGAGCTGATCGCCCATGGCCGGGAAGTGGAAGAGGTGTGTGCGCTCATCGGTGCCGACGGCCTCATCTTCCAGGATCTGGAAGATCTGGAGGAGGCGGTGCGGGAGATCAACCCCGAGCTGCGCCACTTCGAGACCTCGGTGTTCAACGGCCACTACGTCACCTCGGACGTGGATCAGGGCTATCTGGATCACCTCAACGCCATGCGCAGCGACGACAACAAGGCCGTGCGCGAGTGGCAGGAAGGCTCCAGCAACCTGGAAATTTTTAACGAAGGCAGTTAAACGTTTTCTCGCCGTCGATGAAATGAGATGAAACGAAGAGGGGGGCCTGAGCCCCCCTCTTTTTTTGCTGGTTTGCAGCGCCTCGTTACGCCAGATCCTCGCCCTTGCTGGCGATCACCTGTCGGTACCACCAGAACGACTTCTTGCGCCTGCGGGCCAATGTGCCCTTGCCGGCATCATCCCTGTCCACGTACACGAAACCGTAGCGCTTGCTCATCTCGCCGGTGGAGGCGGCCACCAGATCGATGCAGCCCCAGCTGGTGTAACCCATGAGGGGGATGCCGTCAGCGATGGCATCCCCCATGGCGCGGATATGCTCGCGCAGGTAGGCGATGCGGTAATCATCCTCTATCTCGCCCTGCTCGTTCGGCACATCGACGGCGCCGAGGCCGTTCTCCACCAGGAACAGCGGCTTCTGGTAGCGGTCGTACAGGGTGTTCATGGTGATGCGAAGGCCGAGGGGATCGATGCCCCAGCCCCATTCGCTCACCTCGATATGAGGATTGCGCAGAGACTTGACCACGTTGGCCGCGCTGGTGTTGCCGGCGTTCATGTCGGCGGAGGCGCAGCGGGAGGCGTAGTAGCTGAAAGAGACGAAATCGACCGTGTGCTTGAGGATCTCATCATCCCCGGCCTCCTTGACGAGTGCTATGCCCTTGTCGCGAAACAGGCTGGCGGCGTAGCTGGGGTAGGCGCCTCTGGCCTGCACATCGATAAACAGCAGGTTCTCCCGCTCTTTTTGAAGCGCAGCCCACACATCTTCCGGCTTGCAGGAGTAGGGGTAGAAGTTGCCCCCCGCCAGCATGCAGCCGACCTGGTTACGGGGGTTTACCTCGTGGGCAATCCGGGTCGCCAGGGCGCTCGCAATGAGCTCGTGGTGGGCGGCCTGATACTTCACCTGCTCCTGATCTTCCCCTTCCTCAAACACCAGACCGGCGCCGGAGAAGGGGCTGTGCAGCATGATGTTGATCTCGTTGAAGGTGAGCCAGTACTTCACCAGCCCATCGAAGGCCTCGAAACAGGTGCGGGCGTAGCGGGTGAAGAACTCCACCATCTGGCGATTGCGCCAGGAGCCGTACTCCACCACCAGGTGCAGGGGCACGTCGAAGTGGCACAGGGTCACCAGGGGCTCGATACCGTATTTGCGGCACTCTTCGAACACCGCCCGATAGAAGGCGATGCCTTCCTGGTTGGGCGTCAGTTCATCCCCTTTCGGATAGAGCCGGCTCCAGGCGATGGAAGTGCGAAACACGCTGAAGCCCATCTCTGCCATCAGGGCTATGTCTTCCTGGTAGTGATGATAAAAACCGATGGCGTCGTGGCTCGGATAATACTCGTCGCCTCGCAGGGTGAAGCGCTTCTCCTGGCCGAGTTTGACCGCCATGCGGCTCGGGCCGTGGGGGATCATGTCCACCGTGGTCAGCCCCTTGCCACCCTCGCGATAGCCGCCTTCCGCCTGGTTGGCGGCCAGAGCGCCGCCCCAGAGGAAGTCTTGGGGAAATCTGGTTACCGACATCTGTTACCTCTTGTCATGTCAGGTGATGGAAATTCACAGGCTGGCGGCTGTCTTGATCTGCAGTGTCGGCGCGGCTTCCTCGGCGGCGGTTTTGGGGCGCTCTTTCTCAACCGGAATGTCTTCAAATCCCATCAGCAGGGTCAGGATGAAGGAGAGCACCACGGAGAGCGCCATCACGGCGAACACCCAGACGATGGTCATGGGGTTGGCCGGATCGAAGAACTGCACGCTGGTAAAGAGGCCCGGTGCTGCCATGGAGTGACTGGCGAGCCCCGCCATGCCGGCCACGGCGCCGCAGATGAAGCCGCTGATGAGGCTGGCGATGAGCGGCCGCTTCAGGCGCAGGGCCACGCCATAGAGAGCGGGCTCGGAGATCCCCGCCATGATGGCGGAGGCGGCCGCCGCGAGCGCGGTCTGGCGCAGCTCGGGGTTACGGGTCTTCCAGGCGACCGCCAGGGAAGAGCCGCCGAGGGAGAGGTTGGCGCCGATTTCGGAAGGCATCACCATGCCTTCTTTACCGGTCTCGGCGATGGTCTGGATGATGGTGGGGGTGAACACCCGGTGCATGCCGGTCATCACCAGCAGCGGCCACAGGGCCCCCATGATGGCCACCGACAGCCAGCCGAGGTAGTCGTGGACCGTGTAGACCAGGCCCGAGATGGCGGTGCCAATCCAGATGCCGATGGGGCCGATAAGCAGGATGGCGAGCGGCGCGGCGATGAGCACGATCAGCATGGGTTTCAAGAAGTTCTTGGTCACCGCCGGGGTGATCCTGTCCACCCAGCGCTCGATATAGGAGAGGCACCAGGTCATCACCAGGGCCGGAATGACTGTGTAGGTGTATTTCACCGCGGTGACCGGGATATAGGCGAAGCTGACCTGCTCCCCCTGGGCGGCTCTGGCCATCAGCTCGATGAAGCTCGGGTGCACCAGCACGCCGGCGATGGCGATGGCCAGCGACACATTGGTCTTGAACTTGACCGCCGCCGAGGCCGCCACCATCAGGGGCAGGAAGAAGAAGGCACCATCACCGATGGCGTTGAGGATGATGTAGCTGGGGGAGGTGACCTCGACCAGGCCGCTCATGCTGAGCACCATGGCCAGCAGCTTGACCATGGAGCCGCCTATGATGGCCGGGATGAGCGGCGACATGGTGCCGATCAGCGCATCCAGGATACCGGCCCCGAGGCGCCTGAAGCTGAAACCTGGCTTGGCCGCTGGCATGTCTCCCTGTGCGCCTTGTGGCAGTTGGGCAAGCACCTCGCGATAGGCGTGGGAGACCATGTTGCCGATGATCACCTGGCACTGGTTGTCACTGCTGACCACCCCAAGCACCCCGGCAGTGGCCTTGAGCACAGAGCTGTCTACCAAGGCGGGGTCTTGCAGCACGAAGCGCAGGCGCGTCATGCAGTGGGTCACGGCGACGATGTTGCCGGTTCCGCCGAGGGCCGTGATGACCTTGCCGGCCAGGGCCGCATAGTTCTTTGACATCGAGTCGTATCCTTTTTACCAAATGGGGCCTGTCGATCCCCGTCGGTGACGACGAGAAGAACGGGAATGAAACAAAATTGTGGAACCGGTTCCACATAGCATGCGTAGTTTCATACTTGTAGACAAGGCGGTCGCACCACCATTGTGCAGAACCGTGAATGGGATCACTGAAAGGGGCGGCCTGTGCCCATTCCCGTTAGCACAAGCGGGTCCCGTGCAGTACACTGCGGCCCGTCGAAATGAAGGGATGAAACAAGATGACGACCATGCTGGAGGTGGCAAGGCGGGCAGGGGTGTCGAAGGCGACTGTCTCCCGGGTGTTGTCGGGCAACGGCTACACCAGCCAGGAGACCCGGGATCGGGTGTTTCAGGCCATCGAGGAGAGCGGTTACCGCCCCAACCTGGTGGCGAGGCAACTGGCGACCAAGAATACCCAGACCCTGGGACTGGTGGTGACCAACACCCTGTATCACGGCGTCTATTTCAGCGAACTGCTCTCCCATGCGGCGCGGATGACGGAGGCGCGGGGCCGCCAGCTGATCCTGGCGGACGGCAAGCACAGCGCCGAAGAGGAGCGCCAGGCCATCCAGTACCTGCTGGACTCGCGCTGTGACGGCGTCATCATCTATCCCCGTTTCCTCAGTGTCGAGCAGATGGACGAGATCATAGAGCAGCATCCCCAGCCCATTATTGTGCTCAACCGCCGGCTGCTGCGCCATCACAGCCACTGCGTCTACTCGGATCAACGAGTCGCGGCGGCGGCCGTGGTGGACACGCTAGTGGAGATGGGCCACACCGAGATCGCCTTTATCGCAGGCTCGGCGGACTCGCCAACCGGCCTAGAGCGCCTCGCCGGTTACCGTGAGGCCCTGGCCCGCCACGGCATTCCTGTGCAAGAGGCGCTGATCGCCCCCGGCAAGTGGACCCCCGCCTGCGGCGCGGCCGCCGTTTCGACCCTGCTGACGCGAGGAGCCAGTTTCAGCGCCCTGATCGCCAGCAACGACGACATGGCCATCGGTGCCATCAAGCAGTTGCACGAGGCTGGGGTGTCGGTGCCAGAGCAGGTCTCGGTAGTGGGGTTTGATGACATCGCCCTGGCCCCTTACGTCATTCCGTCCCTGGCCAGCGTCAAGATGCCGGTGACCGAGATGATCCAGGAGACCATCAGCCGCCTGATCAGCATGGTGGAGGAGGGGGAACCCGAGGCGTTGCCCACCTTCAATGGCAAGCTTATCCGGCGCGGCTCCCTCAAGCGCCTGCTGGCGTGAGACCATCAAGAGGTGGGCAGTGGGGGCCGGATCCGTTAGCATGGGCGCCCTTTGCGAGCCTCGCCGCATAAACCTATGCCAATCAATACCAACCAGAGAGTACAAGAGTTCAGATGGATGACCTGCTAGCCCCCGTTCGCCAGTTCCTGCATTGTGAAACCCCGGATGAGTGGGTGGAGATGGCGCGCGATCCCGCCCAGTTGCCGACCCTGCTCATCGATCACGCCAACTGCGAGAACAAGGCCGCCCTGACCGCCCACAGCCTGGTGCGCCGCTACTGTCTGCCCAAGGGCAAGCGTCACCTGCTGCCCAAACTCGAGTTCTACCGCGAGCTGGATGCCATCCCGGAGAAGGCGGAGATCCTGGGCAAGCGCACCATGGGGGAGGCTGACCTTACGGTGTTTGCCGAGCTCGAGCGCAACCCCCTGCTGTTTCCCATGGTACGGCTCATTCAGGAGGAGTTGCATCACTTCGAGCAGGTGCTGGAAATCATGGCCGCTCGCGGCATAGCCTACGGCCCGGTCAGCGCTTCTCGCTACGCCCGCAGCCTGCTCACCCATGTGCGCACCTATGAGCCGGCAGCCGTGGTGGACAAGATGATCATCGGCGCCTACATAGAAGCGCGCTCCTGCGAGCGCTTTGCCAAGATAGCGCCCCATCTGGATGAGGAGCTTGGCCGCTTCTATGTCTCCCTGCTGCGCTCCGAGGCGCGCCACTACCAGGACTATCTGGCCCTGGCCGAGCAGTATGCGGGGGAGGACATCAGCGAGCGGGTGGCCTTCTTCGGCGCCATCGAGGCCGAGCTCATCTGCTCGCCGGATCCGCAGTTCAGGTTCCATAGCGGACTGCCTGTCAGATCTGACAGTTGTTGAGAAAAGGGGGGACACCTAGTATCTGGGGTGTTCCTACTACGAGCGACGCAATCACTTTTTTGAGCGCAATACCCGGCCCACAAGCCGGGTTTTTTTATGGGCGAAAAACGACGTGAAGACGGCCCGAGTGAACCCCGGCGATCACTTGGCCGCGAGATGACTTTTTGAGGGACATGCCCGGCTCACCAGTCGGGTTTTTTATGGGTGAAAAACGATGTGGAGACGGCCTGGGTGAACCTTGGCGATCACTTGGCGGCGATATGGCTTTTTTGAGGGACATGCCCGGCTCACTAACCGGGTTTTATATGGGCGAAAAACGGGGAGAGACGGCCCGGTGAACCCGGGCCGGAGGGCTATCTGCGGTATTCGTTGTTGTAGTTCTGGATAAGGCGGCGGGTCACCTCGTGCTGGGGATCGGCAAACACCTTGAGGGTCTTGCCGCGCTCCACCACCCGGCCGTCGTGCATCACCAGCACCTCGTCGCTGATGTGACTGACGATGCCAAGATCGTTGGCCACCAGCACATAGCTGAGCCCAGTGGTCTCCTGCATCTCCAGCAGCAGGTTGATGATCTGGGAGCGCACCGAGATATCCAGGGTAGAAAGCGCTTCGTCCGCCACCACGATTTTGGGGTTGAGGATCAGCGCCCGCGCCAGCCCCACCCGCTGCTGCTGACCGGCGGAGAGCATCTGGGGATAGAAGAGGGCGTGATCCGGCAGCATGCCCACCATGCGTAGGGTCTGGATCACCTTCTCGCGGCGCTCCTCCTCGCTCATCTCGGTGTTGAGGCGCAGCGGCGTCTCCAGGATCTGGCCGACCCGGATCTTGCGGTTAAGGGAGGTGTTGGGATCCTGGAAGATCATCCGCAGCAGCTTGCAGCGGGTTTGGTAGTCGCCGTGCACCAGGGGCTGGCCCTCAACCGAGATCTCGCCGCCGCTCGGCTCTATCATGCCCGCCAGAATGCGGGCGAGGGTGCTCTTGCCGGAGCCCGCCTCGCCGACGATGGCCAGGGTCTGGCCTGCCTCCAGACTGAAGGAGAGGGGCTTGATGGCCTCCACAGCCTGGCGCCGGAACAGGCCGGTACGGTTCTGGTAGGTCTTGCACAGGCCCCTGACCTGCAACAGAGAGGGTTCGATCACTGTCTTGGCTCCTTGGTGGCACAACATGCTGCCACAGGCTGAAAACGGCCCATATTGATGCTGTTGAATCGTCCCGGTTCGGCAAAAAACAATGTCTGCACTCGAACCGCATCAGGGGTCGCCGACTGAGAATGAGCTCGGATCATTGCTTCGGCTCCTCCATGTTCAGCGGGAAGTGGCAACTGGGGCATGAATGGCCCTTGGACTTGCTGATTGGGCATGATCTGGCGGTGACTCAGGATCATTTCTTCGGCTCTTCCATGTTCAGCGGGAAGTGACAACTGAACTGATGGCCTTTGACCTTGCTCATCAGCGGCGTCTGCACGCACTGCTTCTGGGCATAGGGGCAGCGGGGGCCGAGGCGGCAACCGATGGGCAGGTGTTGCAGCGGCGGTATCACCCCGGGCAGGGTCTCGAGCCGGGACTTGTGGCGCACCAGCTTGTCAAAGTCGGGAATGGATTTGAGCAGGGCATCCGTATAGGGGTGGTGGGGGGATTCGAGGATCTGATCCCGGGTGCCCACCTCCACCATCTGGCCGCAGTACATGATGTTGATGGTGTCGGTCAGGTTCGCGATGGCGGCGATGTCGTTGCTGATGATGAGGATGGTGGTGTTGCCCAGCTTGTTCATCTTGTCCAGCAGCCGCAGGATCTGGGAGTGGGTGGTGGACTCCATGGCGCTGGTGGGTTCGTCTGCCACCAAGAGACGCGGCTGGTTGGCGATGGCCATGGCGATCATCACCTTCTGGCACATGCCGTCCGACAGCTCATGGGGATAGGCCCGCATCACCTTGCGGTGATCCTTGACGCCGACTCTGTGCAAGAGGGCGATGGCCCGCTTCTTGCGCCACTGGAAGCGCTGCCAGAACTTGCCGACAAAGGCGCTGGTGGGGATGGCCTCCTCCAGCTGGGTGCCTATCTCCTCGGAGGGGTCGAGGCAGCTGATGGGATCCTGGAAGATCATGGCGATCTCCCGGCCCATGATGCGGCGCCGCTCCTTGGGGGCCATGGTCAGCAAGTCCATGTCGTTGAAGCGCATCCGATCGGCGCGCACTATCCAGTTGTCCTTCTGGATGCCGACGATCACCTTGGCCACCAGGCTCTTGCCGGAACCCGATTCACCCACCAGGCCGCGAATTTCCCCTTCGTTCAGGGTCAGGCTGACCCTGTCCACCGCCTTGACCTTGCCCTGGGGAGTGTCAATTTCGATGGTGAGGTTGCGTATATCAAGCAAGGGCATCAGTGGCGCTCCTCATGACGGTGTGGCATGGCGTGTTGCATCTGGGATATGCCGTCCTTGATGGTATAGAGCAACGAGTTCATCAATCGTTCCCCTCTTTAAGCGCTTCGCGAATGCCTTCACCCACCAGGTTGGTGATAAGCACGCTGAACAAGATGGCCATGCCCGGCAGGGTCACGGTCCAAGGGGCCAGATAGATGAGATCGCTCGAATCTGCCAGCATGGCGCCCCACTCCGGCTGGGGAGACTGGGCACCGAGGCCGAGGAAACCCACCGCCGAGATGTCGAGGATGGCGGCAGACAGGGTACGGGTAGTCTGGGCCACCAGGGTTTCCACTATGTTCGGCAAGATGGCGAGTCGCATGATGCGCGAGGGGGGCGAGCCATCGAGGCGGCTCGCTATGATGTACTCCTTCTGCATCTCGGCGTGGACCGCGTTGTAGGTCGCCCGGATAAACGGCGGGATCAGCGCCAGCGTGATGGCGATCAGGGTGTTGAACAGACCCGGCCCCAAAATGGCGACCACTATGATGGCCAGCAGCAGGGAGGGGATGGAGAGCAGGGTATCGAGCAGGTGATGGAGCACGCTCGATTTCACCCCCTTGCTCATGCCACCGAGGATGCCGATGGCGGAGCCGACAACCAGGGCAATCACCACCACCAGCAGGGCATTGCCGAAGGTGAGGCGGGCGCCCACCACCAGGCGCGAGAGGATGTCGCGCCCCAGATCGTCGGTGCCAAGGAAGTAGTCGATATTGCCGCTGCTGGCCCAGGAGGGGGCCAGCAGCAGCCGGTCGCTGTGCTGATCGTCGATGCCATAGGGTACCACCAGGGGACCGACCAGAGTGATCACCAGCAGCAGGGCGAAGCACCAGAGGCCGGCCATGGCCAGGGGGTTGCGGCGATAGGAGGCCCAGGTCTGCTCCAGGGGAGAGAGGATCTTGAGCTCCGGATAGATGTTCGATTTATCTTGCATGCGTCAGGCTCCAGCCCAGGCCCCTGTTCAAGGGATAAGCGAGTTCAGTCTTGTTTTGCATAGAGTTCTTTACGGCGCGCCGGATACATGATGGTGGTGAGCAGCTCTGTGCTGACGCTGGTGAAGATGACGAAGCTGGCGACCACCAGGAAGGCGCCCCGGATGGCGGCATAGTCCTGCAGCGCTATGCTGTTGACCAGCCAGCGACCGATGCCGGGCCAGTCGAACACGAATTCGGTGATCATGGCGGAGGTCAGCACGCTGCCGAGCTGCAGTCCGAGCAGGGGCAGCACGGGGGGCAGGGCATTCTTGAGACCGTGACGCCAGACGATCTGGCGGCGGGAGAGGCCCCGGCTGGCCGCGGCCTTGATGTAGTTCTGCTTCATGACATCGATGAGGGAGCTGCGCACATGGCGGATCACCTCTGTGGTGGGCACCACGGCCAGCACCAGGGAGGGCAGTACCAGGTGGCGCAGGGCATCGTGCAGGGCGGCGTCGCGCCAGGGCTCGTGGCTCATCAGCACATCGACGATGGCGATGCCTGTGATGGAGGGCACGTCATAGAGCAGGCTGATCTGGCCCGACGCCGGCAGCCAGCCGAGATCCAGGGAGAAGAACATCACCATCAGCAAGGCCAGCCAGAACACGGGCACGGCGTAGCCGATGAGGCCGGCGGCCATGATGGAGAGATCCACGCTGCGCCCCTGATAGAGGGCGGCCAGGGTGCCGAGCGGAATGCCCACCAGCAATGAGATGGTGAAGGCCGCGAGGCACAGGGTCAGGGTCGCCGGGAAGTAGTGACGAATTTCGTCCAGCACCGGCTGGCCGGAGACGCTGGAGAGACCGAAGTCGCCGGCGAAGATGCGCCGCAGGAAGTCCGGGTAGCCATGCCAGACGTCCAGCACCTGGCCGATGAGGCGAAACTCCAGCAGGTAGGCCGCCAGGGTCAGCACCAGCAGGGTGATGAGCAGCAGGGTGATGCGGCGCAGGATATAGAAGAACATGGCTAACCCTCTGCGCGAGACTGGGGTGATGGCAGGGGCAGGCCGCGATCACCGACGGGATGGATGGGGAGATGCATGTTCACTTCCGATAGGCCTGGTTGAAGGTGGTGCCGCCAAAGGGCATCAGGGTCAGCCCTTCGATGTCGCTGCGGCTCACCTGGGTGCGCAGGGCATGGGCCAGCGGGATCACGGGCAACTGCTCCCCCAGCAGGGTCTGGGCATAGTAATAGTTGCGCAGACGGAAGGCGAGCTGAGGGGTGGTCACCGCATCGTCCAGCAACTGATCGAAGGCCGGGCTGCACCAGCGGCTGTAGTTGTTGCCCCGCTCGACGGCGGCGCAGCTCAGCAACTGGCGGAAGAAGTTGTCAGGATCGGCGTTGTCGGCCACCCAGCCCGACAGCAGGCTGTCATATTGTCCCCGGGCGAGGCGGCTCTCGATCACCGGCCAGGCCTGCTGCACTATCTTGAGCTTCACCCCGATTTTGGCGAGATCGCTGCGCATCAGCTGGGCTGTCTTGAGGCCGTCCGGGTTGTAGGGACGGGCCCCGGGTTGTACCAGCACCTGCATCTCGAAGCCCTTCTCCAATCCCACTTCTTTGAGCAGCTCACGCGCCCGTTTCAGATCCGGTTTGCGCTGTGGCAGGGAAGGGTTGTAGCCCCAGGAGAGGGGAGGCAAGAGGCTGGCCGCCGGTTGCCCGGTCTCGAAGTAGACCGCCTGCAGCAGGTTTTGCACGTTGATGGCATTGGCCAGCGCCTGGCGTACCTGCACCTTGTTGAACGGAGCCTTGCGGGTATTGAGGGCCAGGAAGGCGACGTTCATGCCGGACTGCACCGACAAATTGAGGTGGGAGTCCTTGTCGATCACCGACAGCTGGCTGGCGGAGGGGGTGCTCATCACATCGCACTCGCCGGTCAGCAGCTTGGCGAGCCGCTTGGAGGACTTGGGCGTGATGTCATAGATGAGCTGCTCAATCTTGGCCTCACCGCCCCAGTAGCCGGGATGGCGCAGGTAGCGCACGAACTCGTTGTGGCGATACTCCTTGAAGCTGAACGGCCCGGTGCCGATGGGGCGCGTGTCGAGCAGCTCAGGGGTGCCGGCCTTTTGCATCTGATCGCCATATTCGGCGGACAGCACGATGGCGTAGTCGCTGGCCAGGGTTGCGAGGAAGGAGGCATCGGGCCGGTTGAGCTCGAACACCACCTCATGGGGGCCCTTCTTGTAGACGCGCTTGATGAGGGAGGCCAGCCCCAGGCTGTAGAAGTAGGGGTACTCGCCGCCTGAGATGGCATGGAAGGGGTGCTGCTCGTCCAGCAGGCGCTGATAAGTAAACAGCACGTCATCGGCGTTGAACTGGCGTGAGGGGCTGAACCAGGGGGTGCGGTGGAAGGTCACGCCCTTGCGCAGGGTCAGGGTGTAGGAGAGTCCATCCTCGCTGCTCTGCCAGTGGGTGGCGAGCCCCCCCTCAATGCTCAGGGTATTGGCATTAACCTCCAGCAGGCGATCGTAGAGCGGTCGGGCGCTGGCATCCAGGGTCACGCCCGAGTTGGCGAGCTGGGGGTTGAAGGTCTGGGGAGCCCCCTCGACACAATAGATGAGCCCTGTCTTGGAGGCGTCATCCTGTTGTTTCTGGCAGCCGGTCAACAGCACCAGGAGACCGAGCAGCAGTGGTTTGAGCATTCTCATTATGGAACCATGTTTTCTTGCGAAGTTGCCCGCCAGGGGGCGGGCCCGTTGCGGGAGTCTGCCGGGCAGGGCTCTCCGCTTTCGACGTCAATCTGTCTCGTGGTCACACAGGCGTTGACACACGACTCTCCAACCGGGGTGATGACGCAGGCTCAGTCGACATCCAAATTGCCATTGTTGTCATCCCCCTCGAGCAGCAGGTATTTACGCAGCATGCCCCGGAACTGATGGTAACTCAGCGCCAGTAATTGGGCCGCTTTGCGTTGATTATACTGGGATTGCTGCATCGCTTGCTTGAGTAAATTAATCTCGAATTGCGCCACCGCCTGCTTGAGATCGAGCGGCAACGGCTGGGTCTGCTGCTCATTCACAGCCTCTGTTTCGGCGGGGGCCAAAGGCGAGACGCGAGTCTGGGCACGGGGGCGCCAGGGGGAATCGAACGGATTCAAGACCAGCTCCGCCAGGGGTAACTGAGGGTTGCCCTGACGATAGAGGCTGCGCTCCACCACGTTCTTGAGTTCCCGCACGTTGCCGGGCCAGGGGTAGTCCAGCAGCAACTGAGTCGCCTTGCGAGAGAATCCCGCAAACAGCGGATAGCCGAGCTCCCGGGTCATGCTGTGGGCGAAATGTTCCGCCAGCATCAGGATATCGTCCCGCCTTTCTCGCAAAGGAGGAAGTGTTATGACGTCAAATGCGAGCCTGTCCAGCAGATCGTGCCGAAACTGGCCCTGATCGGCCAATGCCGGCAGATCCTCGTTGGTGGCACACACCAGCCGTACATCGACCTTGACCGGTTTGGCGCCGCCCACCCGCTCGAACTCACCGTATTCGATGACCCGCAGCAGCTTCTCCTGGACCCGGGCGCTGGTGGTGGCCAGCTCGTCGAGAAACAGGGTGCCGCCGTCGGCGCGCTCGAAGCGGCCCAGATGGCGTTTGGTGGCGCCGGTGAAGGAGCCCGCCTCGTGGCCGAACAGCTCGGTCTCCAGCAGGCTCTCGCTCAGGGTGGCGCAGTTGATGGTGACAAAGCTTTGATCCCAGCGGGCCGAGAGATAATGTAGGCGGTGGGCGATGAGCTCCTTGCCGGTGCCTCGCTCGCCGATGATCAGCACGGGTTTGCGCAGCGGTGCGAGTCGCGAGGTCTGCTCAATGATTTCGAGAAACGCGTTGGACTCACCCAACAGGCTTTCCGTGTCTGTGCTCATCCTTAAACCCTGCTCGTTGAAAAATCTGGTCAATCTTACCAAAAGTTAGCTATTTTTATCATCTCTTGTTCCGGGCGTCTTGAAACTCATGGAGAGCGCCCATATAAATCAAGGAGTTAAAATTGGTTCCAGATTGGCACACAAGTTGCCATTGTCAATGGAGAAACAACCCAATGCCCATCACAGGAGTACAACCATGAGTATTTTTTCCCGCCTGGCCGACATCATCAACTCCAACCTGACGGCCCTGCTCGACAAGGCAGAAGATCCCCAGAAGATGGTGCGCCTGATCATCCAGGAGATGGAAGATGAACTGGTGAAGGAGCGCTCCAATCTGGCCCGCTTCCTTGCCAACCAGAAAGAGATTGGTCGCCAGGTCAGCCGCCATCAGGAGCGGGTGGACGAGTGGCAGGCCAAGGCCGAGCTGGCGCTGACCAAGGGCCGTGAAGACTTGGCCCGCGCCGCCCTCATCGAGAAGAAGAAGCAAGTCGAACTGGCCGAGACCCTCTATCGTGAGCAACAGGCGGTGGACAGCGGCATCGACAAGCTGGGTGACGAAATTCGCCAGCTGGAAGCCAAGCTCGAAGACGCCCGTGCCCGCCAAAAGGCGATGGCCATTCGCAGCGAGGCGGCCAGCAGCCGTTTGAACGTGCAAAGCCAGGTGGCCCGTGGCGACAGCCAGGCCGTGGTCAGCAAGTTCGAGCGCATGGAGCGCCGCATCGACGAGATGGAAGCCCGTGCCGATCTCGGTCAGTCCGACAAGGCCCTGGCCCAGCAGTTTGCCGAACTGGAAGTGGACGATCAGATCAGCCGTGAGCTGGAGGCCATGCGCCAGAAGCTGGGCCAGAGCGACGCCACCAAGCAGGGAGAGTGATGAATGGAAGACATTATTGGGATTTTGGCCACGCCACTCATCGTCTTCATGGTGATAGTGGCCCCCATCTGGCTGGTGCTGCACTACCGCGCCAAGGGCCGGATCGGGGCGGGTCTTGCCGATAACGAACGGGAGCAGCTGCAAGGCCTGCTGATGCGCGCCGAGAAGATGCAGGAGCGGGTCGGTGCCCTGGAGTCCATTCTGGATGCCGAGGTTCCCGGCTGGAGGAATAAGGTATGAATGCTATCTATGCCCATCATAGTGTGAAGACAGCATCTATCGGTGCACTGGGTTTCATTCCGGACGCCGAGGTTCCCGGCTGGAGGAACAAGGTATGAGCGCCTCCACCAACCCGCGCAACCTCTATCGGGATCCTCAGCAGGGCAAGATAGCCGGGGTGTGCGCCGGTCTTGCCGACTACTTCGGGGTGGAAACCTGGATAGTACGGCTGCTGGCCATCACCGGCCTCATCTTCGCCGGTTTCATCACCTTCACCGCCTACATAGCGGCCTGGTTTTTGCTCGACAAAAAACCGGTCACCCTGTACGGGGAGAACGATGCCGAGTTCAGCGACCTGCGCATGAAGGCGCGCAGCTGGCAGGCCGGGGTCACCCCTCATCAGGCGCTGGGGCGCATCGCCAAGGAGCTCGATACCCTGGAGCCCAGGTTGCAGCGCATGGAGAAGCTGGTGACCTCCAAAGAGTTCAACTTGCAACGGGAATTCAGCAAGCTGTGATGAGAGTGTGGTGAGAAACAAGCGCCCTGGGCCAGTGAGGGTAGGGGCGCAGCAACACAGAGGATTGAGCACGCCTTGACACCTAAAAAATTGCTACGAAACAAGTTCGAACAGCAGTGGTCCGTGCTGCAGCACAAGGCCAATGAGGTAGTGAACCGGGTTCGGGATCGCCACATCCGGCTGGCGGTCACCGGTCTGTCCCGCAGCGGCAAGACCGCCTTTATCACGGCGCTGGTGAACCAGCTGGAGCACGCGGCCATCGACGGTCGTCTGCCCTTGTGGGATGCCCAGCGCCAGGGGCGGATCTTGGGGGCCCGCCGCGTCCCCCAACAGAACCTCCATATTCCGACTTTCGCCTACGAGCGGGGGCTCGACTCCCTGTTCGGGGATCCCCCCGCCTGGCCTGAGCCCACTCGCGGCGTGGCCGAGGTGCGCCTCGAAATACGCTATCGCACCCGCCATCCCCTGCGCCGCCACCTGGGGGAGATCTCCACCCTCTATGTGGATCTGGTGGATTATCCCGGCGAGTGGTTGCTGGATTTGCCCCTGCTGGATCTCAGTTACGAGCAGTGGAGCGAGCAGGTTGAGCAGCAGCTGCGCCGCCCCGAGTTGCAACAACTTGCGACCGCTTGGCTCGAGCCGCGCTGGCAGGCCGAGCAGGCGTTCGAGGAGAAACCCGCAAGCGAGCTGGCGATGCGTTACACCGACTATCTGCACGCCTGCAAGCGCGAGCTGGGCTTGCACCTTATCCAGCCGGGCCGCTTCGTGCTGCCGGGGGAATTCGCCGGTGCCCCCTTGCTGCAATTCGTGCCCTGGGTGTGGGACAAGCCCGCTGGTGAGCCCGCCGATGGTACCCTCTACGCCACCTTCAAGCAGCGCTTCGAGCAGTACAAGCAGCATCTGGTGCAGGGCTTCTACGAGCAGCATTTCGCCGGGTTTGATCGCCAGATCGTGCTGGTGGATTGCTTGCAACCCCTCAACGCCGGGGCCGCCAGCTTTGGCGACATGCAGCAGGCCATCGCCCGCATCATGGAGAGCTTCGCCTACGGCAAGAGCAACTGGTGGCGTCGTCTCTTCTCCCCGCGCATCGACAAGTTGCTGTTCGTGGCGAGCAAGGCGGATCACGTGACGCCGGAGCAGCACGGGCCCCTGGTCTCCTTGCTGCAACATCTGGTGAGCAGCGGCCGCGGCCAGGCCCGCTTCGAGGGCATAGAGACCGAATGCCTGGCGCTCGCCGCCATCAAGGCCACCGAGGTGGGCAAGGGGCAGGCCAATGGCCGCGAGTTTCCCGCCATTCGTGGCACCAGCCTGGACGGGGAGCCGTTGCTGCTGTTCCCGGGGGAGGTGCCGTCCCAGATCCCGCCGGCCCAGTGGTGGCAAAACCAGGGCTTCGATTTTCAGGCGTTTCGCCCGTTGCCCATGAGCGCCCACCAGGCGCTGCCCCATATCCGGCTCGACGCGGCGCTGGAATTCCTGCTCGGGGATCACCTCGAATAATCAGCTGGCCTGCTGGCGGGGCAACCCCTTGCCGGCAGGCGCCGAGGAACATAAGCGATGAACGATCAGACAAAACAACCCACGCCAGCGGCGGGCGTCCCGCTGCAAGGCAAGATGGTACTGGATCCCGTGTTGCAGGTGGCATCAGCAGAGCCTGCCCCCGCACCGGCCCAGCGGCTGGAGGAGGCGAGTTTCGAGCGCCTCGATGAGCTCAATGACTTCACCGAGGTGGAGCCGGCCCTGACCATCAAGCCCCGCCGCCGTCACCGCCTGCTCGGTTGGGGGCTGGGGGCCGTGGGGCTGCTCTCCTTGGGCCAATTTGGCGCCTTCCTCGTCGATCAGTTTGCCTCGTCCCCGCTCTGGGGCGGCGCCTGGCTGCTGGCCTCCGGCCTGGTGCTGGTAGGCACCGCCAGCGTGGCCGGGCGCGAATGGCTGCGGCTGCGCACCCTCAAGCGGCGCCAGGACGTGCGCTCGCGCGCAGACGATCTGCTGGCTCACCAGGGGGTGGGGCAGGGTCAGGCCTTCTGCGAGGCCCTGGCCGAGAAGAGTGGCGACAAGGGGCGGGAGGGTTATCGCAACTGGCTCTCCCAGCTCGACGAGAGCCACAGCGATCGGGAGGTGCTCACCCTCTACAGCCAGTTGGTGCTGACCGAGCGGGACAAGCTGGCCCAGGCCCGGGTCGCCAAATGGTCCGGGGAGGCCGCCGTGCTGGTGGCCCTGAGTCCGCTCGCGACCGTCGACATGATGCTGATGCTGTGGCGAAATCTGCGGATGATTGAAGATATTGCGGATGTTTATGCCATTGAACTCGGTTACTGGAGTCGCATTCAACTGATACGCCAGGTGTTTCGCAACATGCTCTATGCCGGCGCCACCGAGCTCGTCACCGAGGTGGGGATGGACTTGCTCGGTGCCGAACTCACCGCCAAGCTGTCGGCCCGTGCCGCGCAAGGGGTGGGGGCGGGCCTGCTCACCGCGCGGCTCGGGCTGCGCACCATAGAGGCGTGTCGCCCGCTGCCCTGGTGCGGGGACGAGAAGCCCAAGCTAGGCGAGCTGAGAAAACGGCTCATCGGCCAGCTCGCGGGTTACCTCAACAAGTCTTGAGGCCAGTAGCGCCCTTGGGTGTCACAAATTGTTTACATTGATGGCAAGCAGCCGACCCCTGGGTCGGCTGCTTTTTTAGGGGGCAAACCGTTACAGTGATCCCATAGACCTTTACAGACAGGCCTGTACCAGCAGACCTGCGTAAACAGACCAACGCAAAGGCGCCCCAATGGGGCGGGATGGAACGGGATCATGGCCACTCTTTACACAGCACATCAGCCGGACGCGCAGGGTTTCATCCATTACGACGATGAGGAGCAGGGGACCTGGCAGATCCTGATCGAGCGCCAGCTCGCGGCCCTGACCGGCAAGGCCTGCGATGAGTACATGGCAGGGCTCGCGCGTCTCGCCCTGCACCCGGATCGCATCCCGCAGCTCGCGGAGATCAATGCCGTGCTGCAACCCGCCACCGGCTGGTCCGTGGTGGCGGTGCCGGCGCTCATTTCGTTCGATCGCTTCTTCTCGCTGCTGGCCAACCGCCAGTTTCCGGTCGCCACCTTCATTCGGCGCCGGGACGAGCTCGACTACCTGCAAGAGCCCGACATCTTCCACGAGCTGTTCGGCCATTGCGCCATGCTGACCAACCCGGCTTTCGCCCACTTCACCCACGTCTATGGCCAGCTTGGCCTCAAGGCCAGCAAGGAGGAGCGGGTCTTCCTCGCGCGCCTCTACTGGTTCACGGTGGAGTTCGGTCTGGTGCAGGGGGAGAGCGGGCAGGGGAGTGGCCTTCGCATCTACGGCGGTGGCATCCTCTCCTCCATCGGCGAGACCGGCTATGCCCTCTCGGGCCAGCCCAGGCTGCAACCCTTTGATCTGGTGGAGGTGCTGCGCACCCCCTATCGCATTGACATCATGCAGCCCATCTACTTCGTGCTTCCCAGCCTGGATGCCCTCTACCAGTTGGCGGAGCAGGACATCATGGCGGGGGTGAATGAGGCTCGCCGCCTCGGCCTGCACCCGCCGCGCTTCACTCCGGCTGCCAGCAAGCAGGCGAGCTGAGGATCTTACTTGACCACCATTGCGCCCATCTCAAGCGCGCCCAGATACACGAAAGGAGTCCCTAATGTCCGAACTGGCAAGCCAACAGTGCGAAGCGTGCCGCGCCGATGCCCCCAGAGTCAGCGATGAGGAGCTGGCGACCCTGATGCACGCCATCCCCGACTGGCAGCCCATGGTGGTGAAAGGGGAGTTGCAACTGCGCCGGGAGTTCGGCTTTCGCAACTTCAAGGAGGCGCTCGCCTTCACCAACCGTCTCGGCGAACTGGCGGAGGCCGAGTTCCATCACCCTGCCATTCTCACCGAATGGGGCAAGGTGACCGTCAGCTGGTGGACCCACAAGATAGGGGGGCTGCATCGCAACGACTTCATCATGGCGGCGCGCACCGACGAGCTGCTCAAGTAGTCATCTCGTCGCCATCGCGGCATAAAACAAGGCGGGTCTGTCCGGTGAAAACGGGACGGACCCGCATTTTTATGGGTCAGCCCTCGCACTGGCGGGATCGAGTCTGTATCATCCGGTTATTCAGAATGTTAGCCAGGAAGTGTGTGCCGAATGCGTCTTGAAGTCAGCTGTGAAGACCGCCTGGGCTTGACCCGGGAATTGCTCGACCGTCTGGTGGAGCACAACATCGATCTGCGCGGCATCGAAATCGATACCTCAGGCATCATCTACCTCAACTTCCCCGAGCTGGAGTTTCGCGATTTTCAGCACCTGATGCCGGAAATTCGCCGCATCCCCGGCATCTACGACGTCAAGACCATCCCCTACATGCCCTCCGAGCGGGAGCATCACGAGATTGAGGCGCTGCTCAAGGCGCTGCCGGATCTGGTGTTCTCCCTCGACAGCAAGGGGCGGGTGACCCAGGCCAACCAGGCCGCCCTCACCACGCTGGCGCTGCCGCCGGAAGAGGTGCGCGGCGTCTCTCTCGGCTCCCTGGTCAAGGGTTTCTCCTTCGCCCGCTGGCTGGAGGCGAGCGAGATCCGGCCCCAGACCTGCAAGCTGAGCCTCGGCGGTGAGGAGTATTTGGGCGACCTGATGCCGCTGTTTGTCGCCGAAGAGAAGGGCAAACAGGCCCTGGCCGGCGCCGTGGTGGTGCTCAAATCCGCCCGCCGGGTCGGCATGCATTTCAGCGCCTTGCACGCGGTGGAAGTGGGTGGCTTCGAGCACCTGCAGGCCGAGAGCCAGAAGATGAAAGAGGTGCTGGCCCAGGCGGCCAAGCTCGCGATGCAGGATGCCCCCTTGCTCATCGTCGGCGAGACCGGCACCGGCAAGGAGCTGCTGGCCCGCGCCTGTCACGGTGCCAGCCTGAGATCCAGCCATCCCTTCATGGCGCTCAATTGCGCCGCCATGCCGGACAACGTGGCCGAGAGCGAGCTGTTTGGCTATGCCCCCGGCGCCTTTGGCAACAACACAGAAGGCAAGCGCGGCGTGCTGGAGCTGGCGAGCGGTGGCACCCTGATGCTGGACGAGATCGGTGACATGTCCCCTCATCTGCAGACCAAGTTCCTGCGGGTGCTGCAGGACGGGGTGTTTCGCCGGGTCGGTGACGAGCAGGAGGTGCGGGTCAACGTGCGCTTCATCTGTACCACCCAGAAGCAGCTGCTGGATCTGGTGCACGAGGGCAAGTTCCGCGAAGATCTCTACTATCGCCTCAACGTGCTGAGTCTGGCGCTGCCGCCGCTGCGCGAGCGCAAGGCAGACATCATGGCCCTGGCCCAGCAGTTTGTGTTTCGTTTTGCGAGCGAGCTGCAGCGCCCGCGTCCGCGTTTTACCCGCAACATGGCCGAATACCTGACCGCCTACCGCTGGCCGGGCAACGTGCGCCAGCTGCGCAACTGCCTCTATCGGGCCATGACCCTGCTGGAAGGGGACGAAATCGGCCCTGAGCACGTGGATTTGCCGGTGGCGGCGGATGCCATGCCGCTCATTGACGAGTGGTTCGAGGGCGGGCTGGACGAGGCGGTGAAGCGCTTCGAGAGCCGGTTGCTGGAGCGGCTCTACCCGGCATTCCCCTCCACCCGGCAACTGGCCAAGCGGCTCGGGGTCTCCCACACCGCCATCGCCAACAAGTTGCGCGAATACGGGATAGGCAAGAAGTAGTCGAATGTCTTCTCTTCACCCCCGGAGCCCGCATCATGTCGGGCTCTTGTCATTGATGCGACACCAGATGACGCAGCCGTCGTGCGAACCAATAGGCGCAGCCCCCGTGGCTGATAAGCTCGGTGCCACCCCTAGCCGGTATTCCCCTCATGGGCATGGCGCCACCCTGGTACCGGCATGGGCATAAGTATGGGCAGCATGCGATCACTCTTTCGTATCCGATTCATGGCGTGGTTGACGCCGCTAGTCTGCGCCATGGCGCTGGCCGGGGAGGGCGTGCCCGCGACCTCGGCCGAGTTTAGGGCCGAACTGGTGCGCCAAACCGTGCTCGATATCCTCAGTTATACCCGCTGGCCAAACGAGCCTGCCGAGCTGCGACTGTGCATCACGGCGCCGACGGAGTACGCCGGTGCGCTGCTCACCATCCGGCAGCAGGCCAACGGCCGCCTGGTCGGGGTGCACCGCTATGACGCAGGGGACGAGGCGCTGATCCAGCGCTGCGACGTCATCTACCTCGGGGTGCTGGCTCAGGAGCAGCGATTGTCTCTGTTCGAGCGGCTGCGGGGCCATGCCATCCTCAGCATCAGCGAGCAGAGTGACGAGTGCATCGCCGATGCTGTGTTCTGCCTGAAGGCCGGCCAGGACAGGGTGCGCTTCAAGGTCAATCTGGACGCCCTGGCCCGCAGCGGGGTCCGGGTCCATCCGGCCGTGCTCAAGCTGGCCAGGGCCGATGAGGGGGCGCAATGACACGCCGTATTCACGCCGAAGGGGCCAGGCTCACCCTGCGCCAGAGCCTGGGCCGCACTCACATGATGACCTCCCTGACAGCGGTCTGCATGGCTGGCCTGTTTTTGACCATCACCGCCTTGCTGGCGCTGCGCATCTACGCGGATCACAACCTGGAGCTGGTGGCCCGCGCCATCAGCTACACCACGGAGGCGGCCGTGGTGTTCCACGACGAGGAGGCGGCGAAAGATGCCCTGCAGAACATCACCTCTCACGAAGACGTGGCCAGCGCCAGCATCTTGCTGCCCAACGGACGCGTGCTGGCGAGCTGGTCTCGCGCCATCAGCACCCCCTGGTCCAGTCTGGAGCAGCATCTGGCGCGGCTGATCCTGCCGGGCCCGGTGGAGCTGCCCATGGTGCGGGGGGGCAAGGAGATAGCCCGCATTCACCTGATAGGCCACGGCCAGTATCTGCTGCGCTTCCTGCTGCAGACCCTGATGGCGACCCTGGTCTGCCTGCTGCTCAGTATCCTCGGCGCCCTCTATGTGGCGCGCCGGATGCAGTACTCCATCACGGATCCCCTCAAGGCGCTGGCCCAGGTGGCCTACAGCGTGCGCCGCCAGCGCGCCATCAAGCAGCGGGTGCCGGCGGCCAACATCGCCGAGCTCCATGAGCTGGGGGAGGATTTCAACTCCCTGCTCGATGAGCTGGAGGCCTGGCAGGCACACCAGAAGCGGGAGAATGCCAGCCTGCTGCATCAGGCCACCCACGACTCCCTGACAGGGCTGCCCAATCGCGCCCTGTTTGAAGCCCGCTTGCAACAATCCCTGCTGGCCGGCCATTCCCTGAACGAGCGTTTCGCCCTGCTGTACCTCGATTGCGATCGCTTCAAGGAGATCAATGACAACCTGGGCCACGGCGTCGGTGACGAGGTGCTCATCACCCTGGCGCGGCGGGTACAACATCAGCTTCGTCCCATGGATCTGGTGTGCCGGTTGGGGGGAGACGAGTTCGCCATCCTGCTGACCCCGCTGCACCATGAGAGCGAGGTGCGCGAGGTGATGATGCGGATCCAGCAGGCGATGGCCACCCCGGTTGTGCTGGGGGACGGCCGCCATCTGGTGGCGGGGGTCAGCATAGGGTTTGCCATGTACCCGGAGCAGGGGCTGACGGCCGATGATCTGCTGCAACACGCGGACAGCGCCATGTATCAAGCCAAACGACAACGCAAGGAGGGACTGACCGACCAGAGAACACACACTTGAAGTTGATGCAGATAAAAAAACGAAGAGGATGATAACAATGACAAACGTGATGAAGATGGGACTGATGGGGTTGCTATTGAGCGTGCTGACCGCATGCCAGAGCCCTCCCCATGGCCTTTCGGCCGAGCAGATCGCTGCGCTCAAGGAGCAGGGATTCCACCTGACCGACGAGGGTTGGACCCTGGATATCTCCAACAAGGTACTGTTTGCCAACAATGTGGGGGCCCTCAATCCCAACACCCGCCAGGTAGTGGAGAAGCTCGGCAAGGCCTTGCTGGACGTGGGTCTGAACAAGGCGCGGGTGGATGGACATACCGACTCCAACGGTGAGGCCACCTATAACCAGCAGCTGTCTCTGAAACGGGCCAAGTCCGTGGCCGACGTCCTGGTGTCCGTGGGGATGCCCCAGGCCAATGTCGACATTCGTGGTCGCGGGGAAGAGGCGCCGATCGCTGACAACGGCAGCGCCGCCGGTCGGGCGGAGAACCGCCGGGTCGCCATCATCATAGGCAACGACTAACCCTTATCGACAGTGCATCAGCCGCTATCATCTTGTGTCCCGAGGGCGAATGCCCGCTCTTCCCGTTAGCCTGACTGCGTGTGTGTGACCACTCTCTTGCCAATGCCAGATTGACGACAGGAGAGTGGCTATCTGCCCACTGAGTACCCTCCCTCTTGAGTAACACCCAGGTTAACCGCCGTCGCGATCCCCGTTAACCGAGGGGATAAGTTGCCACGCACTGCCCCTGACTTGATCCAGCACAAACCATTACTTGAGTGATAGTCGTTATCATTTCCATTATTTTCAAATGGTAACCTGCCCGTGACGACAGCACAGCTCACCCCGACCATGACAGGACTCGCGAGTCCGGATCCCCTCAAGTTTGCCTTCAGCGCCAAGACCTCGGCTCACGCCAGCCGGGGCGGCATGCGTCCTCTGGCGCTCGATGACGCCGGCTGGCAGGCCTGGTGGCAGCAGCCGAGCCAGGCGCAGGAGCGGGCGCTCTACATCCACATTCCGTTTTGCCGCAAGCGCTGCAGTTTCTGCAACTTCTTTGAAAATGGCGCCAACCCGGCGCGCATGAGCCGCTACATGGCGGCCCTGTGTGACAACCTCCATTGGGCCGCCGAGTCGCCTTTGGCCCAGAGCAAGGCCTTCTCGGCCGTCTATGTGGGGGGCGGGACGCCTACCGATATGGCGGCGGACGATCTGGCGCGCCTCGCCGAGGCCATTCGCCGCTTCCCGTTGGCCCGGGACGCCGAGATAACCCTGGAGGGGCGCCTCAACGGTTTTGATGACGAGAAGTGGCAGACGGCTCTCGAGGGGGGCTTCAACCGCTTCTCGTTCGGGGTGCAGAGCTTCGATACCCAGGTGCGCCAGCAGGCGGCCCGCTTCGATGACAGGGAGACCCTGCTTGCCCGGCTGGGGGAGCTGACCCGGGATGATGCCGCCGTCATTGTCGCGGATCTCATCTTCGGTCTGCCGGGCCAGGATGATGCCGTCTGGCGCCAGGACATAGCGGACGTGATGGCGAGCGGGGTGCACGGGGTGGATCTCTATCAGCTCATCGCCATGGCGGGCACTAACCTGGAGCGGGCCGAGGCCAAGGGCAAGCTGGGCTGGTCGGCGGACGGCCAGCAGCGAGCCAGCATGTATGCCTATGGCGCCCAGACCCTGGAGCAGGGGGGCTGGCAGCGGCTCTCCAGCAGTCACTGGCGCCGCGGCGACGCCGAGCAGAGCCGCTACAACCAGATGGCCAAACGCGGGGCCGAGATCCTGCCCTTCGGCGCCGGCGCCGGCGGCAGCGTGCACGGCCATGGCCTCATGTATGGCCGGGATCTGGCCGCCTGGCACGAGGCGCTGGCCGCCGGCGTGCGGGCCCCTGGCATGGTGATGGGGGCGAACCCCAACGCCCGCATCGACGGTCTGCTGCGCGGTGCGCTGGACACAGGCTGGCTGGCGTTGACCCGTCTGCCAGCACCTCTGCTGGCGCACCTGATGCCGCTGTTTCTGTCCTGGCAGCAGCACGGGCTGGCTGAGTTGAAAGACGAACGGCTGGAGCTGACCCTGGCGGGGCGCTTCTGGAACGTCAACCTGCAGGCCGGGCTGTTCGAGTTTTTGCAGCTCAACCCCCTGGGCGGGGAGCCCGCACCGACCGCGAGAACCGGCCATCCGGCCGCGGCGGTACGCCATTCCCTGGTGTGAAAAGCGATTTCTGCGATATAAAAATGGCCCATCCTGTGATGGGCCATTTCTTTATGCTGATAAATACATGCTGACTAGTCGCTGATGCTGTCTACCCGCACGGTCAGGCTGCCCTCCGCCAGGGTGGTGACGAGGGTCTGCCCCGGGGCCGTCTGGCTGGCACGGCTGATCACCTCGCCGCTCCTGGTGCGGGTGATGGAGTAGCCACGGCCCAGGGTGGCCAGCGGGCTGACCCCGTCGAGGCGGGCGCTCAGCATGGCGAGACTGTGGTCGGCCTGGCTCTGGCGTTTGGCCATCAGTGCAAAGAGCCGCTCCTCGGCGAGCTGATGACGACGCTTGCCGGCCGCCAGCAACTTCTCTGGGCTTCTGGCCTGCAGGCGCAGCTCGAGGTTCGCCAGGCGCCGCTCCCCCTGGTGCAGGCGGCTTGCCAGCAGCTGCTGCAAGCGGTTGGCGAGCTCGTCCAGGTGCTGGGATTGCTGCTCCAGCCGGCGCTTGGGATCCTGATGATCCAGCCGCTTTTGCAGCAGGGCAAACTGGTGGCTGGCGGCGGTCTGGCGCCGCGCCATGGCCTGGGCGATGCGCTGGTGCAGGTGGGCGAGGCGCTGGGCACGGGCGCTTCTGTCTGGCGCCACCAGCTCGGCGGCGGCGGAAGGGGTGGGGGCGCGCAAGTCGGCGGCAAAGTCGCTGATGGTGACATCCACCTCGTGGCCGACGGCACTCACTACCGGGATGGCTGAGTGGGCTATGGCGCGGGCCACCGCCTCCTCGTTGAAGCACCAGAGATCTTCGAGGGATCCACCGCCGCGACCGACGATCAGCACATCCACCTCGGTGCGACGGTTGGCCAGATTGATCGCGGCGACGATCTGGCCGATGGCGGTGCTGCCCTGCACCTGGGTCGGGTAGATGAAGACAGGCAGATCCGGCGCCCGGCGCTTAAGCACCGTCAGCATGTCGTGCAGGGCGGCGCCGGTGGCGGAGGTGACCAGGCCCACCGCGCGGGGCTCGCGGGGCAGGGGACGCTTGCGGCCCTCATCGAACAGTCCCTCGGCGCTGAGCCTGCGCTTGAGTTCCTCGAAGCGCAGGGCCAGCATGCCGTCCCCGGCGGGTTGCATGGATTCGATGATGAGCTGGTAGTCGCCGCGGGGCTCATAGAGGGAGACCCGGGCCTGCACCAGCACCTGCATACCATCCTGCGGGCGGAACGGCACCCGCCGGTTGTTGCCCTTGAACATGGCGCAGCGCACCTGGGCGGACATGTCCTTCAGGGAGAAGTACCAGTGACCCGAGCTTGGCATCGCCAGGTTGGAGAGCTCCCCCGTCAGCCACACCAGCCCCAGATCCTGCTCCAGGATCATGCGCACGGCGCTGTTGAGGCGGGTGACGGTGAAGATCTGCTGCGCTCTGTTCTGGCTGCTGTCGTTGAGGTGATTCAAGGCTGGCCCTGCTGCTGTGTCCGCCGGGGCGGGGAGAAGACGATGGGGGATATCTTACCCCAGTTCGCAAGGAGAGCCGAGTCCGGGGAGGGCAAGGCGGCGCAATCATATGGTCGACACGAACACCGGGCCTTGGGCCCGGCGTTTAAGGGGGATCAGCGCTCGGTCTGTGGGCTGACCGGTTTGACGACGCGGGCAGGGCTTACCACCAGCCAGACCGCGAGGCAGACGATGGCGCCACCCATGACGAAGCCGCCGGTGAGGGTTTCGCCGAGCACCAGATAGCCCCACAAGATGCCAAACGGAGGAATGAGGAAGGTGACGGTGAGGGAGCGCAGGGGGCCGATGTCGGCGATGAGGCGAAAATAGAGCAGGTAGGCGAGGGCGGTACAGATGAAACCGACTGCCAGCACGCTGGCCCACACCTCGGGCTGGGCCCAGTTGACGACAGGGCCCGCCACCATGGTGTAACCGAAGAAGGGCAGCAGGAAGAGGGCTGCGCCAAGTTGGCTGCCAAAGGCCACCAGTTTGGCATCCAGTCCCCCTCGCTCGCTGATCCAGCGGCGGGTCAGGAAGCCGGCGCAGCCGTAACAGGCGGTGGCGATAAGGCAGGCCAGCACCCCAGTGATGAAGCTGCCGGTCAGGCTCAGCTCTCCCGTGGTGGTGATGAGGGCGATGCCGATGAGCCCCAGCATGACGCCGCCCCATTTGCGCAGGGTCAGTTGCTCGTTGAAGAAGGAGAAGCCGATGAGGGCTCCCATCAGCGGTGTGGTGGCGTTGAGGATGGCCGAGTAGCCCGCCGGCAGCCAGAGCGCCGCGATGGCGTACATCAGGAAGGGAATGCCGGAGTTGATGATGCCAAGCACCATGGCGGATTTGAGCTTGCCGTGAAACTGCATGGGGGTGCGCAGCAGAAGCAGCATGACGGCGAGACCGATGAGGGCGAAGAAGACCCGCAGGAAGGTGGTGTTGACCGAGCCGAAGGCGGGCGCTGCTATGCGCATAAACAGGAAACTGGCACCCCAGATGGCGGCCAGCGCCAGCAGTCTCACATAATCCGATGTTCTCATTTTCTCTTCCTTGAAATGCTGGGCTAGTGCCAGCTGGCGGGATCTGCAGATCCCCCATGATGCAGGCATGCCCGGCTGCTGACAACCGCTTGAGGGGGAGGAAAACAAACAAGGCACCACCTGGGTGATGCCTTGTTGCATGGGCAGTATCGATTTAGCTCAACTTTTGCCTACGTTGTCTATCACTCGCTTTCCGGCTGGCTCACGAACGCTATCTTGTGCAGCCCCTGCTGGGAGGCCAGTGCCATGACTTTGGCGATGGTGCCGTACTCGACGCTCTTGTCGATGCGCAGCTGGATCTCGGGGATCTCGGGCTTGGCCTCGCTGGCCTTGGTCATCTGGGTGATGAGCGCCGCCTCATCAACCTCCTGGTCGTTCCAGTACAGCTTGCCGGCCCCGTCGATGGAGAGCACCACATCCTCTTGCTTGGGCTGGTTGACCTGGCTGCTGGCCTCGGGCAGATCGAGTTTGACCGCGTTGGTGAGCAGGGGGGCCGTGATCATGAAGACGATCAGCAGCACCAGCATGACGTCGATCATCGGGATCATGTTGATCTCGGAGAGGGGTTGCTCATCCGAGTCGCCGGGCAGTTTGCCAAAGGCCATTACATCTGCCCCTTCTTGACGGTCTCGCTCTTGGCATTCTCGATACCGGACAGCAGGGTCACGTTGGAGGCGCTCTTCTCAAACCCGGTCACCAGCAGGGCAAACAGGTCGTAGGCAAACTCGTCCAGCGCCGCGAGTTTGAGGCGATTGCGGCGCACGAAGAAGTTGTAGATGAGCACGGCCGGCAGGGCGACGGCGAGGCCGAAGCCGGTCATGATGAGGGCTTCCCCCACAGGGCCCGCCACTTTGTCCAGGCTGCTCTGACCCGCGGCGCCTATGGCCAGCAGGGCGTGATAGATACCCCAGACGGTGCCAAACAACCCGACGAAGGGGGCCGCCGAGCCGACGGAGGCGAGCAAGGCCAGCCCGTGCTCGAGGCGGATGCGCTCCATGGTGATGGCCTGGCGCAAAGCGCGCAGCAGGAAGTCATCGGGGGAGCCGAGCTTGAGGGAGACGGCTCGTCCCTGCGCCCTGTCAATCTGGGCAACGGCTGCGAGGGCCGCATGGGTAATTCTGCCGTAGGCCTCCTCGGGGGGCGTATGGGCGAGCTGGCGCTCCATCTCCTGCACGCTCTCATGCTGCCAGAACTGGCTCACGAAGCGGGCGTTCAGTCGCTGCTCGCGCACCCCGAGCCAGAGCTTGAGCAGGGCGTAGTAGCAGGTGGCGAGCGACATCAGCACCAGCAGGATCAGGGGGATGAGGCCCACCCCGGTGTTTTGGCTGAGCAGATGGGCTATGCCCATGGCGTTGGTTTCGACTTCCGGATTCATGGTTAGTTTCCTAGCTTGAAAATGATGGTGACCCCTGCCCAGTCCGCGACCGCGACATTGTTCTGCTTGGCCGGGATGAAACGCCAGCGACTGACCGTCTTGCGGGCAATCATGTCAAGGCGTCGAAAACCGCTGCTGTGCTCGACCTCGACCGATTCTGCCGTGCCTTCTTTGGTGACGCGCACCTTCAACACCACCCGCCCTTGTTCCCCACGTCTGCGCGACTCCTGGGGGTAGGGGGGTTCAGGGTTGTTCAATCTGGCGTCCCGGGCGATGGGGGCGCTGCTGCCCCCGCCAGTGCCGGTCTTCAGGGTCTTGGCCGGTGCACTGCTGCTGCCGCTGCTCTGGCTATTGGGATTAGCCGTGGTCGGGGTTGCGGCCGCAGGCGTTGGGGCCACCGGCTGAGCCTTGGCAACCTGAGTGGGCTGACCACGGGAGCGGGTTTGGGCTTGGGCGGCGCCTTGGGCACCGGCTTGGGAATTGGCTTCTTGGCTACCGGCTTGACTACTTTTTGCGGCACCGGCGCCGGTTTCTTGATAACCGGTGGCTGCGCAGGGGCGGGGGCTGCCGGCTTGGCCGGGGCGTCATCCGTATTCGATTCGCCCGCCCAGCGGGCAGACATGGTAATGGGTTCGGGGGGCTGGATGGGATCAGCGCGCTTGTCGTGCACCCACCACAGGATGGCGAGATGCAGCACAACCGCGGCGAGCAGACAGACGAGCTGAGCCGGGCCAAACGACACATTATTGCGATAGGCTGCCGGCCTCAATGCACTGGCATCCATCACACCTCTTCCTTCCAGCTAGTCATATGCGGTCTCGAACGTCTATGTTGCAGGCGCCGAGAACCGGGCCTTGCCGTCAAGCATGCGCCACCTTGTAGGTGCAAACAAGAAAGATTATCAATCTTGTTTTAATCGAAAGAGCCTCAGTGGTGTCCATATGGCACCCTATCGGGGCGAGCCTGGCTCGGCTGGCACCGTCTCTCGCAATGGACGGACGCGCAGCCGCGCCTGCGGTGCGCAGAGGGAAGCAGGGGCTGATCAAACACAGGGGGATGGCACTGCCCCTGAAAAGAGCGTCGGGGCTGCCAACTGATGGCTGCAGGGGATGGGATCATCGCCAGGGACATGCGTACTCAGCATTTGGCGAGATGGTAGAAATGAAAGCGCTATCAATCACATATAGCCAATGTCGAGGTCGATTCTGGTCACATTTTGCACGCCAAGGGTCATTGGCTGGCCAGTTTGCGCCCTAGACTGGCTGGGCTCATCTGAAGGCGGGACTGTAGCGGATGGGGGAATGCCGGGGCACACCGGCGTCACACACAAAACAATGAAAATAAAGGACTATCAATGGCTAGATGGATTATCGCGGCCGGATTGTTGGGATCGCTCATGGTGTCGCCACACGCGACGGCGGCAGAGTGGTTCTTCCGTGGTACCGCGAATGGATGGGCGGCGACCGCCATGGTCTCGACCGATGGCGTCAATTTTGATACCTGCCAGCTCTTTCAGGGCGGGGACGCCAGCGGCGGACCGCGCTTCAAGATAGACAGATACGGCAACTGGCAGCAGAGCTACCCGGCGGCCGATCGCCTGGTCAATGCCAACACCCACTATCAAATTCGCATCAACGCCGGCACCCAGGCCATCACAGCCACGGCGGTGGATGGCTGCGGGCAGACTGGCTTTGCCAAGAGCTGGCCGCAGTTGCAGGTGCGCGGCACCTTCAACGGCTGGGCTAGCCTGCCCATGACCCTGGTGGCCGATCACCTGTGGCAGGCCGAGGGCTACATGGATGGCAAGGCCAGCCAGCGCCTCAAGTTCGATCAGGCCGGTGACTGGGCCACCAACTACGGTGACAGCAACGCCGATGGGGTGCTGGAGCGCAGCGGCGGCGACATCCTCTGGAGCGGCACCGGCACGGTCCGCTTCCAGGTCAACGACCAGACCCTGGCCTACAGCATCACCCCCCTTGGGGATGACAACCAGCCGCCGCTGGCGGTGATCACCCCGGGGGGCACCGTCAATGTGGCAATCGGTGAGGCGCTCACCTTGAGCGGCAGCGACTCCACGGATGCCGATGGCCAGATAGCCAGTTATCTGTGGAGCAGCGGCGAGACCACCGAGAGTATCGTGGTCAACACCAGCCAGGCGGGCACCTTCACCTATGGCCTGACGGTGACCGACGATCAGGGCGCCAAGGGGAGCAGCAGCGCCAGCGTGGTGGTGGCCGCGCCCCAGAGCGGCGACAAGTGGTACTTCCGCGGCACCCCCAACAACTGGGGCCTGACCGCCATGACCAGTCAGGACGGGGTGAATTTCTGTACCGAGCAGGCCTTTGGCAGCAGCGATCCCCGCTTCAAGGTGGATCACAAGGGGGACTGGACCGAAGCCTACCCGGCCCAGGACTACAAGGTGACCGGCAACACCAGCTACCGCATCTGCTTCGATGCCCAGCGCAAGGCGCTGGACGTGGCGCCGCTTGCCGGTGCCGACACCCAGGCACCGACGGTGAGCGCGAGCCCGGCTCCCGGCAATTATGCCCAGGCGCAATCCATTACTTTGACCGTGAGCGATGACAAGGACAGCGCGCCCAAGCTCTATTTCACCCTGGATGGCAGCACGCCGAGCACCAGCTCAGCTCTCTACAATGGCCAGGGGATCAGCGCCAGCGACAAGGGCAGCGGCGCCGATCTGGTGATCAAAACCCTGGGGGTTGATGCTGCCGGCAATCGCCGTGAGCAGAGTTTCAGCTACTACATAGGCGATCAGGCAGTGGCTGCGGGTGATTTTCGCGGGGAGAGCATCTACTTCCTGCTGACCGCCCGCTTCTATGACGGGGATGCCGGCAACAACTACTACAACCGGGATCGCTACAAGGCGGGGGATCCCCATTGGCGCGGCGACTTCAAGGGGTTGATCGCCAAGCTCGACTACATCAAGGATCTCGGTTTCACCGCCATCTGGGTGACGCCGCCGGTGGAAAACCGCTCCGGCCTCGATTACCACGGCTATCACGCCTACGACTTCTACCGGGTTGACCCTAGGCTGGAGTCGCCGGGGGCGGGTTATCGTGAGTTTATCCAGGCGGCCCACGCCAAGGGGATCAAGGTGATACAGGACGTGGTGATCAACCACTCCAGCCAGTATGGCCTGCGGGGCAAGACCTGGATCGATCACCTGCCCATCAAATACTATGTGCCGGCGGGCTCGAGCCAGGGCCTCATCAACAACGGTCCCTACCAGGGCAACCTCGGGGATTACACCAGCGCGAACCGTTGTGACGATGACAACCCGGCGGCCCCCGACTGGTACAAGGCGCGCTGTCAGTCCGATCCGCAAGGTGTGCAACCCCTGGTGGATCCCAAGACCGGCAGCACGGTACCGAGCGCCGGTTACAACCCCAACCGCTTCTTCGGCATCGACGCCCAGGGGCTGGATCCCGCCTGGTATCACCTTGACGGCTTCATGTCCGGCGGTGACTGGGAGAATCCGCTCTCCCTGCAGCGCAAGCACATGGCGGGGGATTGCATCGATCTCGCCACCGGCAACGCGAACGTCAAGGCCTACATCAACGGCGCCATCCACCAGTACCTCGACATGGGGGTCGACGCCATCCGCATCGATACCCTCAAGCACATAGAGCGCGACGAACTGCTGACTTATGTCCACGACTGGCAGGCCCACAAACCCGGGCTGTTCGTGTTTGGCGAGAACCTGGTGAAGGGCACAGGCTGGGGATCCGAGATCGCCAACGACAACGCCTCCGCGGTGATCCGCCCCTGGTGGTACACCCGCACCACCAGCGATCCGGCCAATCCGCGCGCCGGCGGGGATTCCGGCCTGTCGGTGCTCGACTTCTCCCTCTTCTCCACCTTCCGTGACAACGTCACCAAGGGCAGCTTTGGCGGGGTCGGTGGTATCTTCGGCATGGACTGGGTCTACGGGGATGCCACCAAGCTCATCACCTTCTTCCAGAACCATGACGTGGGGCCGGACAACGACTTCAAGTACCGCTACGGCGGGGAAGAGGGCAATGCGGCCATGACCTACAACCTGCTGTGGACGGCGCGGGGCATCCCGACCCTCTACTACGGGGAGGAGGTGATGTTCCAGGCCGGCAAGCCGCAAGACATCGATGGCGCCACCATGACGGTGGATCAGACCGGCCGCGCCTACTACGGCGACGTGCTGGACAACCCGGCGACCGCCTCCCACCCGCTCTATCAGCACATCAAGCGCCTGAACCAGATCCGCAAGGCGGTGCCCGCTTTGCAAAAGGCGCCCATGAGTCAGGTGAGCGAGTGGGGCAGCGGCATGAGCTTCGTGCGCGATCTCGGCGCCGAGGGCAGCTACGCGGCCGTGGGTCTCGCCGCCAACTCGGCCCAGCAGATAAGCATCAGCGGCGTGAAAAACGGCAGCTACAAGGACGCCGTGACCGGCAGCACGGTCAACGTCAGCAATGGCAGCCTGAGCTTCGCCGTGCCCGCCTACTCGGCGCGGGTCTGGGTGCTGAACGGCCCGGGCAAGATAGGGAGCGATGGCAAGTATTTGAAATGATACGGTTTATAAGCAGCCCGGCATGCCGGGGTCGCAGCTCGCTGCAATGACAGCGAATAGCACTCAGAGTCGGCCCAAGGGCCGACTTTTTTATGTTCGTTTTATACCCGCGTTGGATCCATGCTGCGGATACTCGCGCTACCTGCTACCTGCTACCTGCTACCTGCTACCTGCTACCTGCTACCCGCTGCGATATGCGCGGCATTCCCTGAATCAATGCAGTTCTCCCTGAATACGATAAGAAAAAGGAGACCTTGTGCGCCGTAGGAAGGGCCTTTATGTGCTGCAAGTGATAGCCCCGCTCGCTTGCTAGGGGAGGGATCTTCTGTGCGCCGTCAGGGGAGGATGAACTCCTTGGTTGCCAGGTGCGTTATATGGATTCTTTGCACCGAAGTGGTGCTATCGCACCTTAATGGTGCGCGTCGTGATGCACTCAGATCGGCACCTTGGGCAATAACGGCAGGTCCGAGTGAGGATGCGAATTCTCAAAATCCGGCTGCAGGCCTTGCGCCGCGGGCCTCTTGCCGGTTTCAGGCCCGAGCCGTGACCGAGTTTTAAGCAGCGGCGCACTTGGGCAGTGCAAACATGCTGACTCGCCGGATCCGGGAGTTTTCAGGCAGATATAACGAACTGCTTTTGATGTTCGCATTAGACGTTAACTCTGAATATTTATTGTTTAATGGTCTCTTGTGTTGGTTGGCGCCGTTTTTGCTGCAACTTGTCGGCATCTCGCGGGATGGAAAACGAGTTCCCTCCCAGGTGTGGCTGCCATGCAAGATATTGCGAGCACGCGGCGCCCGTATACGGTCGGGGATCGGCTCACGAAGTCGCGTCATTAGGTTATTCAGGGTCAAAAGGGTCAAATAAGGAGTCATATGGAAGGTGAAATGACCATGTCATCCCCGGCGGGCAAGGGGCTGGCACATACTCTCAAGGACGATGTGTACGGCATGGTGCTCGGCGTCATGTTTATCGCCGTGGGGCTCAATCTGCTCAAATGCTCCGGCATGATCACCGGCGGCATCGCCGGCATCGCGCTGTTGCTCGCCCATGTCAGCAGCCTGCCCATCGGCCTGCTGTTCTTCCTGGCCAACCTGCCGTTTCTGGTGTTCAGCTACTTCACCATGGGCCGGGCCTTCATGCTCAAGACCTTGGTGGTCAACCTGGCGCTCTCGGCCGCGACCCAGGGGGTGCCACTGCTGCTGACGGTGAGCTACATTCACCCCTTGTTTTCCGCCCTGGTGGGGGGCACCTTCCTCGGCATGGGGGTCTTGTCTCTCGCGCGCCACAATGCTTCGGTCGGGGGCGTCGGCGTGGTCACGCTCTGGCTGCAACGGCGCGCCGGTATCAACGCGGGCAAGAGCCAGATGCTGCTGGATGTGCTGGTGTTCGTCCTCTCCTTGCTGACCCTGCCACTCTCCTTGCTGCTTTGGTCTACCCTGAGCGCGCTCGCCATGAACGCCATGCTGATGAACTGGCACAAGCCAGGCCGCTATCAGGGCAACTGAGGCCGCCCCGGCGTCCCGGGCGGGCAGGGGAATTGTTAAAAAATACCCTGGCGAGGGCTTGGTGGCTAAAAAGGCCCCAACGGCAAAAAAGATCATCTTGTCCCACAAAAAGACATGGTTACGCCTGAATTTATTAGTTTTTTGCCCCGTTGGTCCCGTTAAATCGGGCTACGCCATAAAAAATTCAAAAAACTTCTTTACCAGTGACCAAAGCATGAGTAAAATTTGTCGGCAATATTTTACACCCCCACTTCCACAACGGTGAGATATTGCCATGCTCAGGATTGCCAAAGAAGCGCTGACCTTCGACGATGTATTGTTGGTTCCAGCCCACTCCACTGTTCTTCCGAATACCGCCGACCTGCGCACCAAGCTCACGTCTGCTATCTCCCTGAATATTCCGATGATTTCCGCTGCCATGGACACAGTGACCGAAGCCCGTCTGGCTATCGCACTGGCCCAGGAAGGCGGCATTGGTTTTATTCACAAGAACATGTCCATCGAGCAACAGGCCTTCGAAGTGCGCAAGGTCAAGAAGTACGAGAGCGGCGTCGTCTCTGACCCCGTCACCGTGCGTCCCGACATGACCATCGCCCAGATCAAGGAGCTGAGCCTCAAGAATGGCTTCGCCGGCTACCCCGTCGTCACCGACGGCAATGTGCTGGTGGGTATCATTACCGGCCGTGATGTGCGCTTCGTGATCGATCTCTCCCAGACCGTCGAACAAGTCATGACCCAGAAGGATCGTCTGGTCACAGTGCGTGAAGGTGCTCCTCGTGAAGAGGTGGTTGCTCTGATGCAAAAGCACCGTATCGAGAAGGTGCTGGTGGTCAACGCCGACTTCAAGTTGAAGGGCATGATCACTGTCAAAGACTTCCAAAAAGCCGAGCGCAAGCCCAACGCCTGTAAAGACGACAAGGGTCGCCTGCGGGTCGGTGCCGCCGTCGGTGCCGGTGCCGGCAACGAGGAGCGCGTCGCCGCCCTGGTCGAGGCCGGTGTGGACGTGCTGCTGATTGACTCCTCCCATGGCCACTCCCAGGGCGTGCTGGATCGCATCAAGGCCACTCGCGAAGCCTATCCGGATCTTCAAATCATCGGTGGCAACGTGGCTACCGGCTCCGGCGCCCTGGCGCTGGTGGAAGCGGGCGTCAACGCCGTCAAGGTCGGTATCGGCCCTGGCTCCATCTGTACTACCCGCATCGTGACCGGTGTCGGCGTGCCCCAGATCACCGCCATCTCCGACGCAGTCGATGCCCTGGAAGGCACCGGCATCCCTGTCATTGCCGATGGCGGCATCCGTTTCTCAGGGGATCTCGCCAAGGCCATCGCCGCCGGCGCTAGCTGCGTCATGGTCGGCTCCATGTTCGCCGGTACCGAAGAGGCACCGGGTGAAATCGAGCTCTACCAGGGCCGCTCCTTCAAGTCCTACCGCGGCATGGGCTCCTTGGGCGCCATGTCCAAGGGCTCAAGCGATCGCTACTTCCAGACTGACAACGCCGCCGACAAGCTGGTGCCGGAAGGGATCGAAGGGCGCGTACCGTACAAGGGCCGCCTCAAAGAGATCATTCACCAGCAGATGGGCGGCCTGCGCTCCTCCATGGGGCTGACCGGCAGCGCCACCATAGACGACATGCGCACCAAGGCCGAGTTCGTGCGCATCTCGGGCGCCGGGATGAAAGAGTCCCACGTCCACGATGTGACCATTACCAAAGAAGCCCCCAACTATCGGATGGGCTGATAAAACGGGGCTGCGGCCCCGTTTCTCCACCCTTTTTTAGCCCCCACGCTTTTTGTGACAACATCAGCCTGAAGCAGGAATAAAATGACTAAAAATATTCACGCTCACCGTATCCTGATCCTGGATTTTGGTTCCCAGTACACCCAGCTTATCGCCCGCCGCGTTCGTGAAATCGGCGTCTACTGCGAGCTGTGGGCCTGGGACGTGACCGAAGAGCAGATCCGCGACTTCAATCCGAACGGCATCATCCTCTCCGGCGGCCCGGAATCCGTGACCGAGGCCGGCAGCCCCCGCGCCCCCGAGTATGTGTTCAACGCCGGCGTGCCGGTATTCGGCATCTGCTACGGCATGCAGACCATGGCCGAGCAGCTCGGCGGCAAGGTGCAATCCTCCACCGAACGTGAATTTGGTTATGCCCAGGTCGAAGTGCTGGGTCAGTCCGGCCAGGCCAGCGCCTTGCTGCGCAACATCGAAGACGCCATCGCCCCGAACGGCCACGCCCTGCTGGACGTCTGGATGAGCCACGGCGACAAGGTCACCACAATCCCGGCCGGCTTCACCACCATAGCTCAGACCGCGACCTGCCCCCACGCCGCCATGGCCTGTGAAGAGAAGAAATTCTACGGCGTGCAGTTCCATCCGGAAGTGACCCACACCCGTCAGGGCGCCCGTCTGCTGGAGCACTTCGTCAAGGACATCTGCGGCTGCGAGTGCCTGTGGACCCCGGCTACCATCATCGACGACGCCGTCGCCCGCATCCGCGAGCAGGTGGGTGAGGATGAGGTGATCCTGGGCCTCTCCGGCGGCGTGGATTCTTCCGTTGTTGCCATGCTGGTGCACCGCGCCATCGGCGATCGCCTGACTTGCGTGTTCGTGGACAACGGCCTGCTGCGCCTGAACGAAGGCACCCAGGTGATGGAGATGTTCGGTGACCACTTCGGTCTGAAGATCGTCAAGGTCGACGCCGAGGAGCGCTTCCTGTCTGCTCTGGCGGGTATCGACGAGCCGGAAGCCAAGCGCAAGACTATCGGTCGCGTCTTCGTGGAAGTGTTCGACGATGAAGCCAAGAAGCTCAAGAATGCCAAGTGGCTGGCTCAGGGTACCATCTACCCGGATGTCATCGAATCCGCCGCCAGCGCCACCGGCAAGGCCCATGTCATCAAGTCTCACCACAACGTCGGCGGCCTGCCGGAAGAGATGAAGATGGGTCTGGTCGAGCCCTTGCGCGAGCTGTTCAAGGACGAGGTGCGCCGCGTCGGCCTGGAGCTGGGTCTGCCCTACGACATGCTCTACCGTCATCCGTTCCCGGGCCCGGGTCTGGGCGTACGCGTCCTTGGCGAAGTGAGGAAAGAGTACTGCGATCTGCTGCGCAAAGCCGATGCGGTCTTCATCGAAGAGCTGCGCAAGGCCGATCTCTACAACCAGGTCAGTCAGGCGTTCGCCGTCTTCCTGCCGGTGCGCTCCGTCGGTGTCATGGGCGACGGTCGCAAGTATGACTGGGTCATTGCCCTGCGCGCCGTCGAGACCATCGACTTCATGACCGCTCACTGGGCTCACCTGCCGTACGACTTCCTCGGTCACGTCTCGAATCGCATCATCAACGAGATCAACGGCATCTCCCGCGTGGTGTACGACGTCTCCGGCAAGCCGCCCGCAACCATCGAATGGGAATAAGGGTTAACCCCTTTTCCTGCCGATAACGCAAAACTGTCAAAAAGACGCCCTTGAGGCGTCTTTTCTTTTATCAATCGTTTGCGTTCCAATCTGCTTTTCTTGAGTACCTTTTGTGCCCACTTGCCACTGTCATTTCTGACAGTGGGTATCTTATTGATTTGTTTGTTATCAGAACTAGGCTCATTCATGCCAATTGAGACCGATGCTGTGAGGCGCCGGTCGTGGCAAGAGGGGAGTGTGGTGTCAGCACGCGTTCATGCCAGCTGCAGGCCATAGCGCCGATCTTCGGCATCTCCCCCGGTGGAGTCCGGAAACCACTTGAATCAACGGGGCGGATCCCGAACAGCCATATGAGTAGGGCAAGTAATTACGGAGGGTTTGTTATGTCAGAACAAGCAGTGCTTGTTGGCGGATGGACGGCATATCACAAGTTGACCGCAAAAGATCAGGCGGTATTCGATGCAGCGCTGAAAGGATTTGTGGGGGTGCAGTATAAGCCCTTCGAAGTTTCCACCCAGGTGGTGGCCGGTACCAATTACCGCTTCAAATGCAAGAGCACTGTGCCGCTGCCCAACCCGATCCACGGGGAAGCCGTGGTGCAGATCTTCCAGTCCCTGGATGGTTCAGCCCATATCACCTCCATCACCCCTATCTGATCCGGTAGCGAGATGAGTTTGGGAGGGTGTGAAGTCATTGATCGGCTAGCCTCAAAACCTCACCAATGAAAAAGACGCCGAGCGGCGTCTTTTCTTTTTTAAATCGAATACAGTCTGCTCCACCGACTGTTGCGCTTCGTATGGATACACAAACAAGGACATGGATGATGAGAGAGACTTCCTGCGCCCTCGCGGCGTGGCTGCCCACCCAACCTCCCCGCCCGGGGCATCTGCGCGCCGATCTGGATACCTGGCGGCAGCAGTTCTTTCGGGCGCTGCCCGACGCGCGGTGCCTCGAGGCCCTGTTCGATCGGGCCCCGGACATTGTCTTCTCCATCAAGGACAGAGCCGGCCGTTATGTGAGCATCAGCGAGGCCTGTACTGAGCGCTGTGGCCTGGCAAGCCGGCATGACGCCATCGGCAAGACGGCTCACGAGATCTTCCCGCTTCACATGGCAACCCGCTACCAGGCCCAGGACGAGCGCCTGTTTGGCACCGGTGAGCCCGTAGTGGACAATCTCGATCTGACCCTGTTTAACGACCGCAGCCCCGGCTGGTGTCTGACCAACAAGGAGCCGCTGCGCGATGCCAGTGGCGCCATTGTCGGCCTGGTATGCATGTCACGCGATCTGCACGAGCCGAGCCGGGCCGGCTTCATCGACGATCGCTTCGTCGAGGCGGTCGACCACATCCTCACCCATTATTCCGCCCCCTTGCGTATTGAATCGCTGGCGAGGCGAGCCGGGGTATCAGTCGCCCAGTTTGAGCGGCGCATGAAGCGGATCTTCCAGCTCTCCGCCGGCCAGTTCATCACCAAGACGCGCATCGACATCGCGATCAACTGGCTAAAGGGCAGCGATATGGCCATCGCCGACATCGCATTGCGGTGCGGTTTTTGCGATCAGAGCGCCCTGTCGCGGCAGTTTCGAGCCCTGACAGGCCTGTCTCCACGCCAGTACCGGCAGTTGCTGCGCCGGGAGAAGTGACGCGCCGCCGGTGCGGCGCGTCGTACCCACCTATTGAGCCAACCCCACGCTGAGGCTCAGATCCCGGTAGGGTGCACCGGCGTCCACCGCTATGTGGTAGTAGGTGCCGCCCTCGGGGGCCTGGATGGTGATTGTCTCGTCGTTACCGCCATTGACCGAGCCCTGATCGTAGCTGTCCCGGTTCGGCCAGCCTTGGTGCATGATATAGAGGTTGGCGTCGCCACTGCCGCCTCGGGTCTGCACCGTCAGCCGGGTCGTCCCCTGGGGTACGAAGACGTAGAAGTAGCGGATGTCGTCCGACGCGATACCGGTGCGGGCACAGGTCGCGTCGATGAGCTGATCGTCGGGATAGCCGCAGTCCGGCTCGGGCGGTTGGCCGGCCGTGGTGGCCGTCTGCACCCAGGCGGCGAAGCCGTCGTCATAGGTCAGCCCCTGCATGGTCGACCAGTAGCCGTCATAGTCGTCGGCGCGAAATTGGGTCACGGTCTCGTCCACCCTGTCCCTGTGGTGTTCGAACATGTAGCGCACCGCCATATAGCCCCAGCGGTAGGCGCGGGCCCCATAGTCGTTCATGTCATAGGTGTTGCCGAAGATGGTCGACAGGGGATAGGAGCCGGCCCGGGCTGCCTCGATCGCCTTGGCGTTGTCGTTGCCAAGGGACAGATACTCGGCCAGACCTTCTATCCACCAGACGGTGGGCTGGCTGATGGCACGGGCGAAGTCGCCAGCCATGTTGAAACGGCCATCCAGATAGTGCACATACTCGTGCTCCAGGTTCCACACAGAGAACCGGGGGCGCAGCCAGGAAGCCTCATGGGCGATGAAGCGCGCCTGGTTGCCGGGTTGGCCGGGATCCCCTTCCAGATACATGCCGCCGTTGTCGGTGGCGATGCCATAGATGACGCCAGCATAGCGGTTGTAGTTGGTGTAGTCGTCGAACACCACCACCTCCAGCGCGTCGTTGACGTCGCCCGGCAGTGGCCGGTTCTGGCTCTTCAGCATGCGGTGGAAGTATTGCTCCTCGTTGGCCAAGGCTGTGCAGCTCTCGGTCAGTTGCTGCTCTGTCATATCCTGGGCTCGGATGCGCAGGGTTGGCCCGCACTCGTGGCGGATCGGCAGCACGATGTCGGCCAGCCGCTGCTCGAAGTCACAGGTGCCGTACTCGGCGCAGCGGGCATTGTCATAGTATTTCACGGCACTGGCGGCCGCGAGCCAGAGATCGGCGCCGGGACCATCCAGACTGCTCTTTGCCAGGATCTGCTCGATCCTGGCCCGCGACGCGGCGAAGTGGGCAGGATACTGCATGTAGCGCAGGGCCTCGTTCAGGCTGTCGGTGAGCTGGTAGGCATAGTTGGTGCCGAGCAGGGCGGCCTGGTTGCCCTGCACGAAGGCGAACAGGGCCTCGGCGTAGCTGCCGTCTCGCTCGGCCAGGGCACGCCCCTCAGCACGGTAGTGGGACATGAACAGGACGGTCAGCAGGCCGGTGTAACCCGACCCCACCTCCCAGCGCTTGAGGGCATCGGCGGCATCCGGCTGTCCGTCTCGATTGGTGAAGCGGGCGATGAGGGGCTTGAGGCGCGGCAAGTAATAGGCCTCATCCTGGAGATTGGTCATCAGGGTGAAGCTCTCTCCGATCGTGCTGCCCGCGTCTGGATTGGGGATGAACAGGGCCGGGTTGTCCAGCAGCCGATCGAGGCCGACCCGGATCGCGTCGCGCACCGTGAGTGGGGGCTCCGGATAGAGATCGCGGGCGATGGCATTGTAGTAGCCGGCGCGCAGATAGAGCACCAGATTGGCGAGGCCACGGCCGCTGCCCTGATAGTCGGCGGCGCGCGCCTGCAACCGTCTGGCCACCGCCAGCAGGTTGGCGGTGTCATAGATGCGGGCGCCGTCGTCCGCCGTGAGAGAGAAGAGGCCATAGGTGCACGGCACCTCGGGCAGACCCTCCAGGTAGTCGGCCAGTGCAGCACCGGATTTGTCGAGGAAGCCGGCCGGATCGCGACAATCCTCCCCCTCGGTCAGCAGGCTCTGGGCCTGGGCGCGCCAGTCGGGCTCCCGGTCGCGCTGGGCGTGGGGATCTTGCGTCAGCTCGGGGGCGGCGGGCGGGGGCAGCAGACGGTGCAGCCGCGGCGCCGGCAGGGTAGCGAGGGACTGGCCGTGCTCGGCGCCGGCCAGGTCTGCCGGCACCATGGCGGGCGAGGGCAGGGAGACGGGGGCCTCGGTGGCGGCCAGGGCGCTGGCCCAGCCCGCCAACAACAGACATGTCAGGGGTTTTAGTACAAGCATTGGACTCTCCATGGTTGGGGTAGATGCCCGTGCCGGTGTAGTCACGCTGCTGGCGCCTCCCTGCGCCGGTCCGGGACACCTAATGTGGCAGAGAGTCCCCCCGCCCGTATTGGCATATCCCTGCGCCTTGACGGCGCAATTTGCCAAAAACGCTTCGCCCGGACATGCCTTCGCCACCTGGTGTGGGCAGGTAGTACCCCATCATAGGGATCCGCAGATGCGGGAAGATTTGGGCCCCCCTCACCATCAGGAAATAACATGGACAGGCATTGTTAATTATTGCGCGACCAAACCAAGGCAACATGAGGGGCGATCTGCGCTCCGACTCTTCTGATGCCTCCCCTTTACATCGACGAACACTTGTCCGGTGATGCTTGATGGTCTGCGACCTAGTAACCAACAGCCCTGTTGTTCCCATAACAGGCCGCGCCTTAAGCGCAGTGCTCATTCATATCTCGCCGCTTCCCAGGCGTGTATCGCCTGTTTGCGGGTCTCGCCCCAGTGATAACCACCGAGCTTGCCGCTTTGCTGGATGACGCGATGGCAGGGGATGACGAAGGCAATTGGGTTGGCGCCCACCGCCAGCCCCACGGCGCGGGCGGCCTTGGGGTTGCCGATGGCGCTCGCCACCTGGGCGTAACTCACCACCCTGGCCGGCGGGATCTGTAGCAGCGCCCGCCAGACGCTGATCTGGAAGTTGGTGCCGCTCACGTGCAAGGAGATGGGGCGATCCGGCTTCTTGCTGCCATCAAACATGGTGTTGATGACCTCCTGGGTGCGTGATGGCGCCTCCCTCAGCTCTGCCTCTGGCCAGCTGCGGGCGAGGGCGGCTAGCGGCGCGTCCGGGGCCTTGTTATCCAGAAACGAGAAGTTGCACACCCCCCGCGGGGTCAGGGCGACGAACGCCTGGCCGAAGGGGGTGTCATGCACGCCATGCTCGATGACGAGCCCGGCTCCCTGCTGCTTGTACTCACCCGGTGTGACGGCCTCGAGCTGCACGAAGTGATCGTAGAGCCGGGAGCCGCTGCTAAGGCCCAGGGTATCGGCCACCTCCAGCAGGGAGCGCGACTCATGTAGCAGCGACTTGGCCCTCTCCAGGGTCAGCACCTGCAAATAGCGTTTGGGGGTGACCCCGGCCCAGCGGCTGAAGAGCCGCTGGAAGTGAAAGGGGCTCAAGTGAACGTGGGCCGCTATCTCCTCCAGGCTGGGCTGGCGCTCCACCCGGCTTGCGATAAAGGTGATGGCATCGGCGATGCGGGCATAGTCTGACATAAAGTGCTCTCACGTTAGGGGGCGCAGCTTCAGGTGTGGCAAATTCGGGTGCGACAATGTCATGTACGACAGATAGATACCCCACCATCGGCCAACAGGGCAATGCCGGTGGTAAAGCTCGATGCATCGGACGCGAGATAGAGGGCCGAGCAGGCTATCTCCTCCGGTCGAGCCAGCCGTTTGAGGGCATGGAGGTTTTGCACAAAGGCCAGACTCTCCGGGGTATTGGTAAAGGCCCGCCCCATGGGGGTATCCGTGCCCCCCGGCAGCAGGGCGTTGACCCGAACCCCCTGCGCCCCATACTCGGCAGCCAGCACCTGGGTCAGGCCTATCAGCCCGGCTTTGCTCGCGGCATAGGCCGCCATGCCGGGCAGTCCCAGGGTATGGCCGACGAAGGTGGAGGTAAAGATAAGGGAGCCGCCGCCACGGGCCAGCATGGCGGGGATCTGGTACTTGGCCCCCATAAAGGCGCTGGTGAGATTGGTATCCAGGGTCTCTTGCCACTGTGTGAGCTCCTGCTCCTGCAAGCTGCCCGGCGTCCCTGTGGTGCCTGCGTTGTTGAAGGCGATATCCAGTCCCCCGAAGCATTCAACCGCGAGCTCCACCAGGGCCCTGGCATAGGCTTCGTTTTTGACATCCCCCGCGAGGCTTATTGCCTGGCCGCCGCCGTGGCGGATCTCCTCTACCAGCAGGTCCAGCTCAGGCTGGCGGCGTGCTCCGACGATAACCTTGCCCCCTTCCTGGGCAAACAGGAGGGCGCTGGCACGGCCTATGCCGGAGCTGGCACCCGTGATGATGGCGACTTTATCTGACAACATGGGCATGGCGGATCCCTCGGGTTGGTTGGCGCAGTTTGCGCGCTATTTTGGGTCTGTTCGAACCCACTATGGCGACAAACCGGGGCCGGAGCGACCCGGATCTTGCTCTCTTTACCTGTGTTACCAACCCCCTTGGGCACCGCGTTCGGCGGCGATATGGCACCCATCTGCAACAAAACAGGCGAACTCTGGCGCCAGTTCTTTATAATGCCCCTCCTTTAATGACTGCCGGGCCTGCCCGGCGGTGCAGATGGCCTGTTTCACCACGACTGACGGCAGGCCGCCCCGATAGAGACATTGCCATGCATACCCTGGAACAGCTGCGCGCTGGTGAGTTGAACGGTGCTCGTCACCTCAAACTCTCTGAAAACCTGGCGGTTTTCCCCCTCGAAATCTTTAGCCTCAAAGAGACACTGGAGGTGCTGGATCTCACCGGCAATCAGCTGAGCTCGCTGCCGGACGAGCTGGCCGAGTGCACGAAACTGCGCATCATCTTCTGCTCCGAGAACCGCTTCACCGAACTGCCCGAGGTGCTGGGGAACTGCCCCGCGCTCACCATGGTGGGCTTCAAGGCCAACCGGATCGAAGTGGTATCTCCCAAGGCGCTGCCCGCGAGGCTGCGCTGGCTGATCCTGACCGACAACGCCATCGAGCGCCTGCCTGATGAGCTGGGTCAGTGTACCTCCCTGCAAAAGCTGATGTTGGCGGGCAACCGCTTGACCGAGTTGCCCGCGAGCCTCGCCCACTGCCAGCGTCTCGAGCTGCTGCGCATCGCCGCGAACCGGCTTACGGCATTCCCCGCCTGGCTGCTTGCCTTGCCGCGCCTCGCCTGGCTCGCCTATGCGGGCAATCCCTTCGCCGACGGCTGGGAGCCCAAGAGGGCAACTTCGGTCGCCGATATCCCCTGGCAGGAACTCGAAGTGGGCGATTTGCTGGGGCAGGGGGCATCCGGTGCCATTCACCGTGCGATCTGGCACTCCGCAGCGGGTCAGCCAGTGGAGTTGGCCCTCAAGTTGTTCAAGGGCGCCGTGACCAGTGACGGCCTGCCGGCGGCCGAGATGAGGGCCGCCCTGGCGGCGGGTCAGCATGCGGCGCTCATCGGGGTGATGGGGCGGGTCGGCGATCACCCCTCGGGGATCCCGGCGCTCGGAATGATCCTGATCAGCCCTCACATGCAGAACCTGGCGGGACCGCCGAGCCTTGATTCTTGCACCCGGGATATCTATCCCGAGGGGCTCGTGCTCTCGCTGCCGGCCGCGCTTGCCATGGCCACAGAAGTCGCCTCGGCCGCTGCCCATCTGCACCGGTTGGGGGTGATGCACGGGGATCTCTATGGCCACAACCTGCTCCACGATGGGGAGGGGGACGTGCTGCTCGGGGACTTTGGCGCCGCCTCCTGTTACCCCCTGGCAGATTCTGTGCTGGCCGCCGGCTTGGAGCGGCTGGAGGTGCGCGCCTTCGGTTGCCTGCTGGAAGAGCTGCTGGCCCTGTGCCCGGTGCAAGTGGCCCAGAGCGAGGCGCTTGACCGACTGGCGAACGAATGCCAGCGCCCGGAGGCGGCCCTGCGGCCGAGCTTTGCCGAGATCCATGCCCGGCTTGGTCAGATCCAGCCACTGTTGAGGGCCGAGATGGCACCACTGCTGACATAAACGGCTGCGGGTGATAAGTCCTGCAGATAAAGCGTTGCAAGGTGGCGAGTGAGTAGTCAAATTCACCTGTAAAATGGATGTAAGTGCACATTTAATGCTGCTGGCGATTGCCCGATGAAATGGGCAGGCCAGGGTCGACAAGGCTTGCGCCGCCCCGGTGAAGTTGTGATATTGATGCATCATTGCAGGTGACGAGAGGGACAGGATGGAAGCGGCGTTTTGGCATCAGAAGTGGGAAGAGAACCGGATAGGCTTCCATCAAGCGGACGTCAACCCCTGGCTGCCGGTCGGCTGGTCCGCCGGGCGAGGGGAGGACACAGTGCTGGTGCCCCTGTGCGGCAAGTCCAGCGACATGCTCTGGCTGAGCGGCCAGGGTCATCCCGTCGATGGCTTCGAGCTCTCCGAGCTCGCCATCGAGCAGTTTTTCAGTGAAAACCGGCTGGCTGAGACGGTGACCGAGATCGGTCCCTACCGCTGCTATCAGCATGAGAGCCTGCGCATCCATCAGGGGGATTTCTTCGCGGCCCCCGCCCTTGGGCGCGAGTACCGGCTGGCCTATGACAGGGCGGCCCTCATCGCGCTGCCGACCGCCATGCGCCGCCAATACGCCGAGCTGATGAGCCGCCTGATGGCGCCGGCGGGACAGATCCTGCTGGTGACCCTGGAGTATCAACCGGAGCAGCAGAAGCAGCCGCCGTTCTCGGTGGGGGAGATGGAGGTGCGCCATCTGTTCGAGCGGGACTTTGCGGTGGAAGTATTGGGGCGGGCGAGCGAGCAGGAGCACCCCAGGGTGCAGAGCGGTCAGCTCTCCTACTTTGACGAGGTTGCCTACCGACTGACGCGGCGCAGCTAGGACTCCCCATTGGTGAGGAGCGTGAGACTCTTTTTACCTCCTTTGACATAGATCAACGTGATGGACGAAGAGGCTGTCTAAGATGAGCCTGTTTCTCAATCACTGTTGGTCTCGGCCGGTGTGCTCTGGTTGTTATCACTAGGCCCGACATCAGCTCAGTGTCTGATTTTCACGCTCATGTTCACTTTTGGCGGCTCAGGTCGCAATTGATAATGGTTTTTCCAGCCGACCCCCAGGGGTCGGCTTTTTATTGTCTGCGGCGTGGTGAAAAGAGGAGATCAGGCCTCGAAGGTGGCGGCGGCGAGGCGAAACGCCTTGGGATCGTCGATGAACTGGCCGGTGATCCGCTCGTCGTGCTCGTGGCCCTGGCCATAGCTGCAGAGGATCAACCGGTCCGAGGTGCGTGAGCGCAGCTGGGTGATAAAGCGCACCAGATCGGCGCGACTGAGGTTCCCCACCTCCTCGCACACCCGTTCCCGCTGATCAAAGCCGAGATCCTTGTTGCCTATGCTGACCCAGAGCCGCTGACCGCGGCTGCGCAGGTTGGCGTCCCGCTCGCTGAGCTGGGCCTGCAGGCCGGCCTTGCTGTCCTGCCACTGCTGCTCGGTGAACTCCAGCATGGCCAGCGGGAAGAGATCGATAAACTCCTCCACCGCATCCAGCAAGATCTGCGGCCCCGCCACCGGCGACTGGATATAGAAGATGAGGCCCGGGTGGCGATTGAGGGGCAGGTTGCCGGCCCCCACCACGTAGCCGAGTTGCTGGCGGGTGCGCAGCTCGTGGAAGAAGGTGGAGGACATGATGTGGTTGGCCAGGGTGAAGCAGGCGAGATCCCGCGCCCGCACGGTGCGGGACTGGTAGTAGACCAGGAGCGCCGAGTCTTCGTGCTCGCAGCCCTGCTCGCGAATGAGGGTGCCCCTGTCCTGAATGGAGATGAGGGGGCGGCGCGTCTCGGCGCTGGGCTGACTGTTGTCGCCGAGATGGCGCTCCAGCAGGGCCGCGAGCTCGAGCGCCTCGGTCACATCCCAGTCCCCGTGCACCAGGGTCTCCACGTGCACGTTGGCAAACAGCTGGGCGACGAACTCGGGCATCTCGCCAAGCTCTATGGTTCTGAGGTGGCGCAGCAGCTGCTCGAACGGCGGGTTGTTGGGCTGCAGCAGGCTGGTGAGCTGGTTGAACAGCTGGGAGATGGGACGCGTCTTGGACTGGTTCTCCCAGTTGCGGATGAGCTGCTCCTTGATTTCGCTGAAGCGGGCCGGATCCGGGTAGCCCAGGGTGCGGTTGCTCAAAATCATGTCGAGCAACAAGGGCTGCTTGTCGGCAAAGCCGCTCATGTTGATGGTAAAGCCCCCCTGGTGGGCATAGATCTGGTAGCCGAGCCCGGCCAGCTCAGCCGGGTAGGTGAGGGCGTTGAGGTGATCCGTGAGCAGCTCCACCGCGAGGCGCGCCATGGCGATGTGGCGCGGGCTGCGCACCGCATGCTCGCTGTCGATGGAGATATAGAGGTTGCCCTTGGGCACCCCGAACAGGTGCTCATGCAGGTGCCAGAGCCGAAAGCCCGGTCTGTCCACCAGGCAGGCGGGCATGTCGGCGGGCAGGGCTGGGGTGCGTGCGTCCAGCCGGGTGCTGATAAAGGGGTTGGGCTGCGGCAGGTGCAACCCAGGGGCCGGCTCGCTCTGTTGCCAGCGGATCTTCTGCGCCTCGGTGATGGGGCTGACGCTGTAGGGGGTCTGATACCAGCGGGCGAGGCGATCCGTGCTCACCTCGGGGGCCTGAATGGTCATGCGCAGGTTGTGGGGGGTGAGCTTGGCGAGGAAGCGGCGGATCAGCGCCTCGTCATATTCGCGCATCATGTAATCCCCGTAGAGCAGATCTTGCGGAGCATAGCTGAACAGGTTCAGCACCAGACCGGAGGCGGTGTCCAGCGCCCGGCCCCGCTCCTGGAAGCGGAAGGCGGATTCCAGCACGCTGCGCTTCTCGTCGTAGCGCCAGGCCTGCAGGCCGTCGCGCTCGATGAGTTTTAGGTAGCCAAACAGCGCCTCGATGATCTCGTTCACGTGCTCGAGTCCGAGGGGGGTGAGACCGAAGCTGATACCAAAGTCCTTGAAATTGGCACCGCTGATGCCGCCACCGGCGGCGAGCTGGTTGACCCAGCCCTTGCCCTTGAGCAGGGAGAGCAGGCTGCCGTCCCCTTCGTAGCCGATGAGGTGGCTCAGGAAGGTGAGGGGCTTCTTGTCGTAATAGGCGTCCACGCTCGGTAGGGGGAAGGTCAGCGCCAGCTTGCGGGTCTCCTTGACCGGCTTTATCTGGATACGGATACCGAGATCGTCGAGGCGATAGAGGGGCTCCGAGAGGGTGGGGGTGCCCAGGTTGCGATTCAGGATGGGACCGAAGAAGCGATCACACCAGCCGAGCTGGGTCTCGATGGATTCCGGGGAGATCATCACCAGCCCCATGCGATCCGCGCTGTAGTGTTGCTCGTAGAAAGCAACGAGGTCGGATCTCAGATCCCGGCCGGGCAAGTCGGCCAGGGTGTCCAGGTTGCCCACCGAAAACTTGGAGAAGGGGTGGGCCGGATTGACGGTCTCTTTATGTACCTGATAGCTGCGGCGCACATCGTCTTGCAGCTTGAGGCGATATTCGGAGTCGACCGCGTTGCGCTCCTTGTCGACCCATTCCGGGGCGAAGGTGGGGCAGATGAAGAACTGGGAGAAGCGATCGAGCCCGGCTTCGAAGAAGCCGTTGTCGATATCGAAGAAGAAGTTGGTGAATTCGGTGCCGGTCCAGGCGTTGTTGCTGCCGCCGTGACGGCTCATGAACTGTTGATATTCACCGGGCTTGGGATAAGTCTGAGTACCTAGAAACAGCATATGCTCAAGGAAGTGAGCCATGCCTTGCCGATCGACCGGATCGTCGAAGTGGCCCGTGTTGACCGCCAGGGAGGCGGCGGACTTGTCGGTATCGGGATCGCAGACAAGCAGGATCCTGAGCCGGTTTGCCAGCTCCAGATAGTGATACCGCCTATGGTCGTTGGGACTGGCATGTGGGCTCATGTAGGCTGACTCGCGGTGAATTTATTTGAATTTAATCGTGATTATCGGCCCCGCTATCTTGTGAGGCAAACCCTTTTCTGAGAGGTAGCGCAATTGTTTCCCCCGGCATGGCGGGGTAATATTCCCCCGCTATTTAAACAGGCCCCTTGGGCGAGGTTGTAATGAAAATCTACATCATGCGTCATGGCCAGGCTGGCATGAATGCAAAAACTGATGAACAGCGTCCACTGACCGAGCAGGGCATTGAAGAGTCCGTTCACATGGCCCGCTGGCTGGCCCCCCAGCTGGCAGACTCCTTGAGCCTGGCGATCCACAGCAACTATTTGCGTGCCCGCCAGACCTGGCAGGCCATCGCCCCCGAGCTGCCAAAGGCGCAGAGCGTCGAGGAGAGCGGCGACATCACCCCCTATGGGGATCCGGCCCTGGTCGCGAGTTATCTCACGGCGATCGCGGCCCAACATGAGAACATCCTGATGGTGAGTCACCTGCCACTGGTGGGCTATCTGGTGCAGAGCCTGTGTCCGGCGGCGGGCGCCCCCATGTTTGCCACCTCTGGGCTTGCCTGTATCGAGTGGCAAGATGGCAAGGGGGTATTGCTCTGGTTGGAAGGACCGCATACAATACGCTAAAAGTTAATAAAAAGTTACAAGATGGTTTTTTAGGGAAGAGATAGGCGATTTTTCCGGTTTTTTATACAAATTTGACGGAATTATTTCGCAGAAGCTGCTGTCATACGGATACAACTGCAAGAGGTTGCAAACGATGAGAGTGTTCAAGAAATACCTGCCGCTGATGGTGGCAAAACATGTAAAAACTTTCTTCAAGGGACGGATCTACATCCACGGCAGGGGGCGCTTCGATTTCCAGTCAGGCTTGTTGCTGATGCCAACGCCGGCCGACATTCCCCACCGCCAGACGGTGCTCGAAGTCAATGAATTGATCTCGAGACTGCACATGGACGCCGCCTGATGCCCCAGTCAGGATGATCGTCTGCTTCATGCCCGCCCTTGTGCGGGCATGATTGTTTTTGGGGCCGGCACCAGGGTTGTGGCTCTGTTCGATACCCATTTTGAAAGACTTTATTCGCCCCCCGATTGCGGTGCTTGCTTATCCTGTTTGCCTCTCTATACTCCCGCAAAATACCCGCTTCCTTTCTCTGGATTTAGCATGCCCCTTGCCTTTCTGTTTCCCTTCTCCTGCATGGCTATCTGGGCCGGCAACAGCATCGTCAGCAAGTTGGCGGTGGGGGTCTTGTCACCGGCAGCTCTGGCCTGGTCACGCTGGGTGGTGGCGGCCATTATTCTCACCCCCTTCCTGGCCCATCGTGCCTGGCGGGATCGCGCCAAGCTGCGCGCGGGTTTTTACAAGCTGGCCATGCTGGCCCTGCTCGGCATGGTGCTGAACCAGAGCTTCGGTTATTACGCAGCTCAGACCCTGGGAGCCACCGAGATAGGCCTCATGATGGGGCTGACCCCGCTGATGACGGTGCTGCTCAGCATCTGGTTGCTGCGCGAGCGCCCGACCTGGGGCGCCCTGCTCGGCGGCGTCATCTCCATCTTCGGGCTGACCATCTTGCTCGGGCAGGGGGATCCCTCCCGCCTGTTTACCCAGGGCATTCACATCGGCTACGTCTATATGCTGCTGTCGGCGGCCACTTATGCGCTCTACAGCGTGCTGCTCAAGCACTGGGATCTGGGGCTCGATAACTGGTCCATGCTCTACGGCCAGGTGCTGTGCAGCTTGCTGTTTCTCACTCCCTTCTATTTGCTGGTGGATGGGCAATGGCCGGATGGACGCGCGCTCTGGCTCATCCTCTATGCGGGGATCCCGACCTCGGCTCTCTCTCCCTGGCTCTGGATGCAGGGCATAGCCCTACTTGGGGCGAGCCGTACCGCCATCTTCATGAACCTGCTGCCGGTGATGACGGCGGCCCTGGCCATTAGCTGGCTCGGAGAGCGGCTCACCAGCTATCACCTGATAGGGGGGGGCATGACGCTGCTGGGGGTCTTGCTGGCGCAGTTGCTGGTCAAACCCGTGGTGGTGCGGCGACGGGCCAGGCTCGCTATGGCGGGTTGTCAAGAAGATTGAGATAAAAGGATTGAGACAGAAAAAGACCGCCAAAGGGCGGTCTTTCTTGTTTCTGAGAGAGGCCTTACTGGGCCGTCAGGTAGAGGTCTTTCGAATAGACCAGCTCCTGCGGGTTGTGGTAGGGGTAGCCTTTGACGAAGGGCTTGAGCAGCCGGGATTTCACGTAGAAGTAAACCGGGGCTATGGGGGCTTCGGCATCGATCAGGGCTTCCGCCTGCTGATAGAGGTGGTTGCGCTCGGCCGCGTCCTGGGAGTCGTGGGCCTTGGCCAGCAGGGCGTCGTACTGTTTGTTGACCCATTTGCCGCTGTTGGCGCTGCTGCTGGAGGTCATGATGTCGAGGAAGGTGGAGGCGTCGTTATAGTCCCCGTTCCAGGCGTAGCGGCTCACCCCGAAGTCCCCTTCGTTGAGGGCCGACACCATGGTCTTCCACTCCATGTTGTTGAGCTCCGCCTTGACCCCCAGGTTGTGTTTCCACATGGAGGCGATGGCCAGGGCTATCTTCTTGTGTCCCTCGTTGGTGTTGTAGAGGATATCCACATCCAGCGGCTTGTTCGGGCCGTAACCGGCCTCGGCCAGCAAGGCCTTGGCTGCTTTGATCCGCTCTTCCTTGCTCATCAGCTCGCTGGCCGGTTGCTTGAGCTCAAACCCGTCCACGCTCGGCGGCGTCAGGCTGAAGGCGGAGAGCTGTCCCTGGCCCAGGATCTTCTCTGTGATGGTGTCCCGGTCGATGGCCAAGGAGAGCGCCTTGCGCACCTTGGGGTTGTCGAAGGGTTTGCGCTGGGTGTTGAACACATAGTAATAGGTGGAGAGCAGGGGGGCGCTGACCAGCTCCTCCGGGCTCTGGCTCTTGATCTGCTTGTACTGCTCCAGCGGATAGGTGGTGTAGTGCAGCTCACTCGCCCGGTAGCGGTTGAAGGCGGCGGTCTCGGACACTATCTCCAGATAGACCACCTTGTTGATCACAGTGTGGGCATTGTCCCAGTAGTGGGGATTGCGCTCGGAGATGAGCCGCTCGTTCGGGGTCCACTCTTTGAGCACGAAGGCGCCATTGGAGACGATATTGCCCGGTTTGACCCAGTCACTGCCGTACTTCTCTATGGTCGCCTTCGGCGCCGGGAAGGTGGTGTAGTGAGAGAGGGTCTTCAGGAAGAAGGGCACCGGGTTTTTCAGGGTGATCTGCAGGGTATGGCTATCGAGGGCCTTGATACCGAGGGCATCGGGCTTGGCCTTGCCTTGCACCACTTCGCTGGCGTGGGTGACCCCGGTCAGCTCGATGAACCAGGCGTAGTTGGAGGCGTTCTTGGGATCCGCCGCCCGCTGCCAGCCATAGACGTAATCCGCCGCCGTCACCGGCTCGCCGTTTGACCACTTGGCGTCGGGTCTGAGCTTGAAGGTGTAGACGGTGCCCGTGGGATCGAGCTCGTAACCGAGCGCGCCGGCGAGTTTCAGCTTGCCATTCTCATCCAGGGTGTAGAGTCCCTCGAACAGATCGTTGACGATGTCGCTGCCCGCGCTCTCTTCCACCATCTGGGGATCGATGGAGGCGGGTTCCGTGCCTATGTTGCGCACGAAGGTCTGCTGGGCTGCAGGGAGTAACTGGGTGCCGGCAGGCACCTGGGCCGCCAGGGCCGGGAGGGAGATCAGGGCGGCAACCGTGCCGGCAATGAGAGTCCTTTTCATTGAATATCCTTATGTTTTTTTGCTTCCAAAGCCAAGCCAGTGTGCTGGATCGGGCATCAGATCTCAAGGGGGGACTGCGCCTGTGATCTGGCGCTGCCCGTATGGGGGGAGGGAGGGGAAAGGGGTGGGCAATTATGGATTCTTGTCACGAATTAACATTGGGAAAGAGGTCGATTGGCGCCGTTATTCCCCCAGAATGGCGCCAGTTTGTGGCGCGAACTGGCGATTTATACGCCGTCTTAATTCGCTGCAAAAACAAAAAACAAACGTTACATTGGGTTACAAAACAACGCAGCCGAGGATCGGCCCTTTTTTTGCCGATGCTTGCAAACGTTTTCAAGGCCAACGGAAACGATCCTAAAGGAAGAAGAATGCGAAACATGATCACCATGGGCGAGTTCATCGTCAAAAAGCAGGCGGACTACCCGACCGCAACCGGCGAGCTGACCTCCTTGCTCAGCTCCATCCGCCTGGCTGCCAAGGTGGTGAACCGGGAGATCAACAAGGCGGGGCTAGCGGACATCATCGGCTCCATGGGGGCCGAAAACGTGCAAGGGGAGGTGCAGCAGAAGCTGGACGTCTACGCCAACGAGCGCTTCAAGGCAGCGCTGGAGGCCCGCGGCGAGGTGTGCGGCATGGCCTCCGAAGAGGAAGAGGACTTCGTCTCCTTCGATTCTGAGCTCTCCCGCCACTCCAAGTACGTGGTGCTGATAGACCCCCTCGATGGCTCCTCCAACATCGACGTCAACGTCTCGGTCGGGACCATCTTCTCCATCTACCGTCGGGTCAGCACCCCGGGGGCCGGCGTGACCCTGGAAGACTTCCTGCAGCCGGGCAACCGCCAGGTCGCCGCCGGTTATGTGGTGTATGGCTCCTCCACCATGCTGGTCTACACCACGGGCTTCGGGGTCAACGGCTTCACCTATGATCCCTCCATCGGCTGCTTCTGCCTCTCCCACGAAAATATCCGCATCCCGGAGGAGGGCAAGATCTACTCCATCAACGAGGGCAACTACATCAAGTTCCCGGACGGGGTGAAGAAGTACCTCAAATACTGCCAGGAGCGGGATGAGGCGACCCACAGACCCTACACCTCCCGCTACATAGGCTCCCTGGTGTCGGATTTTCATCGCAACCTGCTCAAGGGCGGTATCTACATCTATCCGTCCGGCACCAACTCCCCGAACGGCAAGCTGCGCCTGCTCTACGAGTGCAATCCCATGGCGTTCCTGGTGGAGCAGGCCGGTGGCAAGGCCTCCGACGGCTTTGGCCGCATCATGGACATCCAGCCTACGGCCCTGCACCAGCGTACCCCCTACTTCGTCGGCTCCACCAAGATGGTGGACAGGGCCGAGGCCTTCATGCGGGAGTTCTCCGCCCACGAGGATCCGGCCAACCAGGGCTGAGTCTGGTGCTGGGCTCTGCCCATAGCTGCCATCAAAGGCACTGTGGATAGTCGCAGTGAATACGCAGATAAAAAACGGGAGCCTCAGGGCTCCCGTTTTGTTGTGGTCATCCGTGGTGACACTCGCGACTCATGTTCCCGTGTGCTCCCGTGGTGGCGCCAGCGCGCCTGCCGGGGACAAGACCCGCCGAGACGCACCGCAGAGCGCCGATCCCATCAGGGCAGGGCGTGCTTGGCCAAATCTGCCAGCAGGGAGTCCACCAGTTTCAGCCGCATGACCCTGTCCTGGTTCGGTACCTGGAAGCGCAAGCGGGTCGGTCCATCCATTTTATAGATACGTGGCTGCTCGGAGAGCAGTTTTACCAGATAGGTCGGGTTGACCTTGGTGTCCTGGCTGAAGTCGAGATAACCACCGCGATCGCTCATCTCCACCCGGCGGATGCCAAGCGCCGTGGCGCGCTGGCGGAAGGCGGCTATCTCCATCAGCGTCTTGGTCGCCTCCGGCAGCAGGCCGAAGCGATCGATCAGCTCCACTTTCAGCTCCCGCAGCTCCTGCTCATCCTTGGCGCTGGCGATGCGCTTGTACATGGACAGGCGCATGTTGACGTCCGGTATGTAGTCGTCCGGCAAGAGGGCGGGCAGGCGCAGCTCCACCTCGGTGTGCTGGCTCATCAGCTGATCCAATGATGGTTCCTTACCGTTTTTGAGCGCCTCCACCGCCTGCTCCAGCAGCTCCATGTAGAGGGTGAAGCCGATGGATTCGATCTGGCCGCTCTGATCGTCCCCGAGCAGCTCGCCCGCACCGCGGATCTCCAGATCGTGGGTGGCGAGCGCAAAACCCGCTCCGAGATCTTCCAAGGACGCGATGGCTTCCAGCCGCTTGACCGCATCCTTGGTCATCAGCTTGGGGTGGGGGGTGAGCAGATAGGCATAGGCCTGGTGATGGGAGCGGCCGACCCGGCCCCGCAACTGGTGCAACTGGGCGAGTCCCAAGTGATCCGCGCGGTCCATGATGATGGTGTTGGCGCTTGGCACGTCGATGCCGGTCTCTATGATGGTGGTACACACCAGCAGGTTGAAGCGCTGGTGGTAGAAGTCCGACATCACCCGCTCGAGCTCCCGCTCGCGCATCTGGCCGTGGGCGACGCCGATGCGCGCCTCCGGCACCAGGGCGGCGAGATCTGCCGCGCACTGCTCTATGCTCTCAACGTCGTTGTGCAGGTAGTAGACCTGACCGCCGCGTTTCAATTCCCGCAGCACGGCCTCGCGGGTGACCGCGGGCTCCTGCTGGCGCACGAAGGTCTTGATGGCGAGGCGCTTGGCGGGCGGGGTGGCGATGATGGAGAGATCCCGCATACCGGACATGGCCATGTTGAGGGTGCGCGGGATCGGGGTCGCGGTCAGGGTGAGGATGTCCACGTCGGCGCGCAGCGCCTTGATCTTTTCCTTCTGGCGCACCCCGAATCTGTGCTCCTCATCGACGATGAGCAGGCCCAGATCCTTGAAGGTGAGATCCGAGCCCAGCAGCTTGTGGGTGCCTATGATGATGTCCACCTTGCCCTCCGCCAGCTCCTTGAGCACGGCGGTCTGCTCCTTGGCGGAGCGGAAGCGGCTCAGTACCTCGACCCGCACCGGCCAGTTCGCGAAGCGATCCCGGAAGTTGTCGTAGTGCTGCTGGGCCAACAGGGTGGTGGGCACCAGTACAGCGACCTGCTTGCCGCCGTGTACCGCCACGAAGGCTGCCCGCATCGCTACCTCTGTCTTGCCAAAGCCCACGTCGCCGCACACCAGGCGGTCCATGCTCTTGGCCTGGCACATGTCGCCGAGCACCGCATTGATGGCGTTGAGCTGATCCTCTGTCTCCTCGAACGGGAAACCGGCGGCAAACTGGCGATAGGCCTCCTTGTCGTGCTTGAAGGCAAAGCCGTGACGGGCCGCCCGCAGGGCGTAGACGTCCAAGAGCTCAGCCGCCACATCGCGGATCTTCTCCGCCGCCTTGCGCCTTGCCTTGGTCCAGGCCTCACCGCCGAGCTTGTGGCTCGGCGGGTTGTCAGAGCCGGTATAACGGCTGATCAGATGCAAGTTGGTGACCGGCACGAACAACTTGTCGCCGCCAGCATATTCGAGGGTCAGGAACTCGGTGGGCAGGCCGCCGGCGTCCAGGGTCTCGAGGCCGAGGTAGCGACCGACCCCGTGATCCAGGTGTACCACGGGCTGACCCTGGGTCAGCTCGCCGAGGTTTCGAATGACCGCATCTGAGCTTAAGTTCTTGCTCTTGTCCCGGGCGCGGCGGCTGCGGATCTTGCCGCCGAGCAGCTCGGTCTCTGTGATGAGGGCCAGCTCTTCCTGCCCACTTTCTTGCAGCAGGAAGCCGCGCTCCAGCGGGGTGACCAGCAGGCCGTGGCGAGCCGTGCTTGCCACGAAGGCCTCGAGGGAGGAGAACTCCTTTGGCTGCACCTTGATGCGCGCGAGCAGATCGCCCAGCACCTCGCGCCGCCCCTCGGACTCCACCGCAAACAGGGTGCGGCCCGCGAAGCCTTGCAGGAACTGGTCGAGCGCCAGCAGGGGCTGCTCCTTGCTGTGATCGAGCTGCAGGTCCGGCAGGGGGGCCGTGGCCAGGTTGTGCTGGCCGGCGGCGCCATCGGTGGCATCTGCCTGCAGGCGCACGGCGCCATACTGGCCGAGGGCCGCAAACAGCTGTTCTACCGGCAGATAGATCTGCTGGGGTGGCAGCAAGGGACGGGTGTTATCCCAGCGTCTGTCCTCGTAACGCTGGGCAATGTCGTTCCAGAAGCGCTGGGCGGCAGGATAAATCTCTCCCACCGTCAGCAAGAGAGTGTTGTCCGGCAGGTAGTCAAACAGGCTGGCGGTCTGCTGGAAGAAGAGCGGCAGATAGTATTCGATGCCGGCGGGCCAGCGTCCCTTGCTCACCTCCTGATAGACGGAGCCCTCGGCGCGCGACAGCTCGAACTGCTCGCGATACTTACCACGGAACAGCTCGATAGCCCCCTCGTCGGTGGGAAACTCCCGGGCGGGCAACAGGCTCACCGACTTGACCGGCTCGCTGGAGCGCTGGGTCTCGGGATCGAACGGGCGGATGGAGTCCACCTCGTCATCGAAAAAGTCGATGCGATAGGGGCTGTTGCTGCCCATGGGGAAAAGATCCAGCAAGGAGCCACGGGCGGCGAACTCGCCGTGCTCCAGCACCTGCTCCACCGCCACGTAGCCTGCCTCGGCGAGGCGCCCCCGCAACTGTTGCAGGTTGAGGCGCTGACCCGCTTTGACCAGCAGGCTGTATTTGTCCAGATAGACCCGGGGCGCACAGCGCAGCATCAGGGTGGAGATGGGCACGATCAGCACGCCGCTGCTCATCTGCGGCAGCTTGTAGAGGGTCTCGAGGCGCTGGGAGATGATGTCCTGATGGGGGGAGAAGGTGTCGTAGGGCAGGGTCTCCCAATCCGGGAACAGCAGGATGGGGCAATCCTTGTCTGCCAGCAGGTACTGTAATTCTTGCTCGAGGCGCAGGGCGCTCGGGGTATCGGCGGTCACCAGCAGGACGGGGCGCTTGGCCTCGGCGGTGAGGCGGGCGGCGACCAGCGCCAGGCTGCTGCCGACCAGCTGGCCGAGCGTTAACTTCTGGCCCGCTTTGGCGGGCAAGGCGGGGAGTGTCATTGGCATCGTTCGATTCTTTTAACGTTGACGTTGTCTGTTATTAGCGCTGGCGCTCTTGGGCACGCAACTTGAGTTGCTTCGATTGCACATGCAGGCTGGCGCGTACCAGCAGTTCCCGGTCATCCTCACGGATGCGTACATAGTCGAGCAATACATGGGTGCCGTGCTCGCCCGCTTCAAGGTGTTTGACCTCGGCGTAGCAGTAGACGGCGGCGGCCTCTTCGCGCAGGAAGATCTTGAGTCGCACTATCTGATGCAGGTGCGGTAGCTCGCCGTGGCCCTGGCGCGGGTGCAGGTAGGTGAGCTGGCCGGCCCCGAAGCGCAGGGTGTGGAAGCGGTGCTCCGGGTGATCCTGCACCGCCAGCACATAGCCCATGATCATATCGATCTTGCGGGACTGCTGGTTGATGATCTCGACCAGATCGTGCATCGACTCGTTCTGGTTGCGCAGCAGGCGGCTACTCACCAGATCGATGGCGGTGATGGCGGAGGCGATACGAAAGGGCTCGGGCAATTCGGCGTCCAGCGCCTCCAGCGTCGGCAGGTGAAAGTCGGCCGGCATGGGGATCACATTGACCGGCGTGGCATGGGTGACGCTGAAGAACTGTTCCTGCATGGAGGCTATCCCTTGTTGTCATAGTCTATTTGCCATTATTATCCGGTATCTTATTTTGTTGGCAACGTAGATATCCTTGAAGACTGGACTTTTTCAGCCACTGTCGCTGGCTATCGGCCTGCGTTATGCAGGCTCGCGACGCAGTAACCGCTTCGTCTCCTTCATCTCCCTGTTTTCCACCTTCGGCATCGTCATCGGGGTCGCCGCCCTGATGGTGGTCATCTCAGTGATGAACGGTTTTGAGGGACAGCTCAAGGGTCGCATCCTAGGGGTGATCCCCCATGTGGTGGTGACCAATCCGGCCGGGCGCATCGAGGCCCATCCCGCCGGGCTGCCGGATCTGACCAAGCTGCCCCACGTGGTGGCCACAGCCCCCATGCTCGACAGCGAAGGCATGCTGCAAAGCCCGGGCCAGCTGACCGGGGTGAGCGTGCAGGGGATCGATCCGGCCCAGTGGCCCAAGGACGACATCCTCCATGCCCAGATGCTGGCAGGACGACTCGATAGCCTGCAGCGCGGTGAATACCACATAGTGCTGGGGCAGGGGGTGGCCAACCGTCTCAAGGTGTCGCTCGGGGATGAGGTGCGCCTCATTCTGACCGAGGGCACCCGCTTTACCCCCTTCGGCCGGGTACCGGCCCAGCGTCTGTTTACCGTCTCCGGCATCTTCGGGGTCGGCGCCGACGTGGACAGTCAGGTGGCCTTGATTGCGCTCGGCGATGCCCAGCGCATGCTGCGCCTGCAAGATGACGTCGTCGGTGGCATCCGCCTCTGGCTGGACGATCCCTTCGCCGCCGATCAGGTGATCAAGACCCCGCTGCCGGACGGACTGGAGTGGCAGGACTGGCGCCGCGAGCGCGGCGAGCTGTTCCAGGCGGTGGCCATGGAGAAACGCATGATGGGCCTGATGCTGGTGCTGATCATCGCGGTCGCCACCTTCAACATCCTCTCGGCCCTGGTCATGGTGGTCACCGACAAGGAAGGGGAGGTGGCCATCTTGCGTACCATGGGCATGAGCGAGTCCGGTATCGTCAAGATCTTCATGGTGCTGGGGGCGTCCAGCGGCGTCATCGGTGCCCTGTTCGGCGCCCTGGCGGGGCTCGGGCTCTCCCTTGGCCTCAACCCCTTGCTCGATGCGGTGGGGCTCAACCTCTATATGGCCGCTGGTGGCTCGGGCCTGCCGGTCATCGTGGAGCCTGCCCAGGTCATCACCATCTTGCTCGGCGCCGTGCTGCTGAGCTTCAGTGCCACCTTGTACCCAGCGGCCCGTGCGGCCCGGGTGAAACCGGCCGAGGCACTGCGTCATGAATAATTCTTCTTCTGTTATTACTTCCCCAAGCGGAGCCCTTTTTATGAATGAGCCCTTGCCCCGTGACAACCCGTTGCGTGAACCTCTGCTGCGCTGTGAGGCGCTGAACCATGTCTATAAAGAGGGCAATCTCGAGACGCAAGTGCTCAAGGGCATAGACCTGTCCGTGGCCCCCGGCGAGATGCTGGCGGTGGTGGGCAGCTCGGGCTCCGGCAAGACCACCTTGCTGCACCTGATGGGGGCGCTGGATAACCCCTCCAGCGGCGCCGTGCTGTTCAACGGGCAGGACATTCACCGCTGGGACAGCCGTGCCCAGGCGAAATTCCGCAATCAGGAGCTGGGGTTCGTGTATCAGTTCCACCACCTGCTCGCCGAGTTCACGGCCCTCGAGAACACCGCCATGCCGCTGCTCATCGCCGGTGAGTCGGTGGCGAGCGCCACCGAGAAGGCGACCCGGATGCTGGGGCGGGTGGGGCTCTCCCATCGCCTCAACCACAGGCCGTCCGAGCTCTCCGGTGGCGAACGCCAGCGGGTCGCCATCGCCCGCGCCCTGGTCAACGAGCCGAGCCTGGTGCTGGCGGACGAGCCCACCGGCAACCTGGATCACGCCAGCGCCACCGCCGTCTACGAGCTCTTGTGCGAGCTGAACAGAGAGTTGGGCACCGCCTTCGTGGTGGTGACCCACGACTTGAGCCTCGCCGCCAAGCTGCACCGGCGGGTGACCCTGGTGAGCGGCATCATGGCGGAGGTCGCCTGATGTTCAAGCCGCTGCCCCTGTTCCTGGGCCTGCGTTACAGCCGCTCTCGCCGTCGCAACGGTTTTATCGCCTTCATCTCGGCCTCCTCCCTCATCGGCATCGCCCTCGGGGTGATGGCGCTGATCCTGGGGCTCTCCGCCATGAACGGTTTCGAGCGAGAGCTCAAGAACCGGGTGCTCTCAGTGGTGCCCCACGGCGAGCTCATCGGCATGGAGGCGCCGCTGCCGAACTGGCCCAAACTGCGGGACTACCTGCTGGCCCAGCCCGGCATCGAGGCCGCCGCACCTGTGATCCGCCTCGACGGCCTGCTGGAGCACGGCTCCGCCCTCAAGGGGGTGCAGTTGCGCGCCGTGTTGCCGGAGCTCGAGGCGAACCTGTCGGACGCGGGCAAATACATGACGGGCCGTGGCCTGCGTGAGTTGCAACCCGGCGAGAAGGAGGTGATCCTCGGCAAGACCATCGCCGACAAGCTGGGGGTCAAGATAGGGGACACTGTCGCCCTGCTGCTGCCCCAGGGTGGCGATGCCAGCGGCATCAAGAACCCGAGGCGCGAGGCGCTCAAGGTGGTGGGACTGATGGAGATCGGCGGCCAGCTCGACGGCCTCATCGGTTTCATGCACCTGACCGATGCCCAGGCCATCACCGGCATGGGCAAGGACGTGGAGGGTTTCAGCCTCAAGGTTGATGACGTGCTCAAGGCGCAGTCCATCACGGTGGCGGCGGCGAGCAAGTTCCCGCACTACGTCTACATCAGCAGCTGGATGAGCCGTCAGGGCTACCTCTATCAGGACATTCAGATGGTGCGCACCGTCATGTACGTGGTGATGCTGATGGTGGTGGCGGTGGCCTGTTTCAACATCGTCTCCACCCTGGTGATGGCGGTGAACGAGAAGCGCAGCGAGATAGCGATCCTCAAAACCATGGGGGCGAGCCCGGGCCAGATCCGGCTCACCTTCGTCATCCAGGGCATGGTGAACGGGGTGCTCGGCGCCCTGCTGGGGGCCCTGCTCGGCGGCCTGCTGTCGAGCAAGCTGACCCAGATCCTGAGCGCCATCGAGACCCTCATCGGTCATCGCTTCCTCAATCCGGACATCTACTTCATCGACTTCCTGCCAACCGAGCTGCACATGCAGGATCTGGTGATAGTGACCAGCGCCGCCATCCTGATGAGCTTCGCGGCGACCCTCTATCCCGCCTGGCGGGCGAGCGCCCTGGTGCCGTCCCGGGAGCTGGGGCACTGAGGTGGCGGCCTCACAACCGATGAGATAACCAAAAGGGCCCGCCGGGGCCCTTTGTTTTAAATGAAAAACAGGTGTTTGGTTGGTGTTTTGATGTCTAGGTAGTGCAATTCAATGCAGGAATTGCACTAGGTAGTGTTAATGGGCATTCAATTCATCGAGAGGCAGTGAAAAACTCGCCACAAATACCTCGATAAAGTAGCGCATGGCCGGGTTCATGCGGGCATCCAGCATCTGCTCGAGGCGCTTCCTGGCCGGTTCAAACTCCCGGTTGCCGGCATTGATCTCCTCCAGACACTTGGTATAGGCGCAGAGGGTGTCCGCATCCTTCACCAGCCGCGCCAGCGTCTCGTCCTCGGGGCTCGCTTGTGCGCCAGATTGCGCACCAGAGTCGAGCAGGGGACGAAAATCCTCGATAAGCTCGGGGGGCAGCATCCCCAGCAGGCGCTGCTCGGCGGCCAGCTCTATCTTCTTGTATTCCCGGGCTATCTCTGGGTTGAAGTACTTGACCGGGGTAGGCAAGTCGCCGGTCAGCACCTCGCTGCTGTCGTGGTAGAGCGCCATCACGGCGGCGCGGTTGGCATCGACGTTCCCCCCAAAAAGACGGTTACTGATGACGCCGAGGGCATGGGCCACCATGGCGACCTGCAGGCTATGCTCGGCGATGTTCTCGGGCTGGATGTTGCGCATCAGCGGCCAGCGGTAGATGAGCCGCATGCGGGCGAGGTTGGCGAAGAAATGGCTGGGGAGCATGGGGGCCTCGAAGTGACAATAAAAAAGGGCAGACCCTAGTCTGCCCTTTTTTTACGTCGCAGGCACCGCCTGCTTGGCTATCTGTCTCAGCGAATATAGCGACCGGACTCGGCCTCGTGGTTGGTCACCACCATCTGACCTATGGGGGCCAGGGCGATCAGCGCGAGTTTCAGGTGCTGGATGCCGAACGGGATGCCGATGATGGTCACGAAGCAGGCCAGCGCCGAGGCGATGTGGCCGATGGCGAGCCAGACCCCGATCACCAGGAACCAGAGGATGTTGCCAATCATCCCCAGCGCGCCGGTACCGATGTCGCTCTGGCCTGTCATGGCCTTGCGGCTCACCGCCTGCTTGCCAAACGGGAAGAAGGTGAAGGTGCCGATGACGAAGCAGGCGCGTCCCCAGGGGATGCCTATCAGGGACACGAAGCAGAGCAGCCCGGCCAGCCACCAGGCCAGCCCCATGAAGACGCCCCCCAGTACAAACCAGAGCAGGTTAAACAAGAAGCGAAAAAAGGTCATTTGGGTCACTCCAGACTCATAAGTTGGTTGCCACCATAGCGATCCATGTCAAGGGACGCAATGGCTGATGCGAGAAGGTGGACAATTTGGGTCGCAGCCCCCTTGCCGGCAGCGGATTGGGGGCCATTTGAATGAAAAATAGGGGGGATTGGAGGCAAAACAGTGAGCCAGTGCAAAATATTGCAAACTGGGCGCTTGAACTGGGGCCCGGGTTTCCCCATATAGAGGTCAGTCTTGCGCAAATTGTGCCGTCTGTGCCCCGGATGGGGGATGTGCGGCTCGACGCGACCAATGTGCGCCGCTATAATGTCGCGTCATATTTTCTCATCACAAAGACAGTCGTTGTCTTTATAAACAGGAAGACTCCGGGTATGTGCCCAGGAGTAATAAAGGGTCAGCACACAGTGCTGAGTTGAACGAGGTAAAAGAATGCAAGTTTCTGTAGAGACAACCCAAGGTCTGGAACGCCGTCTTACCATCACTGTACCGGCTGCGACCGTTGACGCTGCCGTGCGTAAAGAATTGAATGGCCTGGCCAAGACTCGTCGCATCGATGGTTTCCGTCCTGGCAAGGCTCCGGTTGCCATCATCAAGAAGATGTTCGGCGCCATGGCCCATGCCCGCGTTGCCGATGAAATGATGCAGAACAACTTCATCAAGGCCATCATCGAGAACAAACTGAGCCCGGCCGGTGCGCCGACCATGGATCCGAAAGAGATCAAGGAAGGCCAGGATTTCGAATTCACCGCCACTTTCGAAGTGTACCCTGAGTTCGAAGTTGCCGGTCTCGAGAGCATCAAGGTTGAGAAGCCGGTTGCTACCGTCAAGGATGCCGATCTGGCCAACATGATCGACACCCTGCGCAAGCAGCACGCTACCTGGTCCGACGTTGATGCCGCTGCCGCCAACGGCATGCGCGTTACCCTGGACTTCGTAGGCTCCATCGACGGCGAAGAGTTCGACGGTGGCAAGGCAGAAGGTTTCACTCTGGAACTGGGCGCTGGCCGCATGATCCCTGGCTTCGAAGATGCCATCCTGGGCAAGAAAGCGGGCGACGAGTTCACCATCGACGTGACCTTCCCGGCTGACTACCACGCCGAAAACCTCAAAGGCAAGGCGGCCAAGTTTGCCTCCAAGCTGATCAAGGTTGAAGAGCAGGTACTGCCTGAGCTGACCGAAGAGTTCGTCAAGCGTTTCGGCATCGAAAGCGGCAACGTGGAAGAGCTGAAGGCTGAAGTGCGCAAGAACATGGAGCGCGAGCTGGCTCAAGCCCTGAAAAACAGCGTGAAAGAGCAAGTGCTGAACGGCCTGGTTGAAGCCAACCAGATCGATCTGCCGAAGGCTGCCGTTGCCCAGGAAATCGACACCCTGCGTCAGCAAGCGCTGCAGCGCTTCGGTGGCTTCCAGGGCGGCAACGCTCCCGAGCTGCCGGCCGAGCTGTTCCAGGCGCAAGCCGAGCGCCGCGTGCGCGTTGGTCTGCTGCTGGGTGATGTCATCCGCACCAACGAGATCAAGGCTGACGACGCCCGTGTGACCAGCATCATCGAGTCCATGGCCACCGCCTACGAAGATCCGAAGGAAGTGATCGAGTACTACCAACAGAACGAGCAGATGCTGAACGGCGTCCGCAATCTGGCGGTGGAAGATCAAGCCATCGACCTGATCCTGTCCAAGGCCCAAGTGACCGAGAAAGAAGTTGCCTTTGACGAAGTGATCAACAAGTCCGGTGCCGCGGCCTAAGATCATTTGACTTAAGGTCAAAACTGTTAAGTATAATGGCTCGTGTGATCTCCACTCGGGCCATTTTATTTTAGGGACAATGCCTTATGTACAAAAACTATAACGATGTGACTGAATCCCCACGCAATGCGCTCATCCCTATGGTGGTCGAGCAGACGGCTAAGGGTGAGCGTTCATACGACATCTATTCCCGCCTGCTCAAGGAGCGGGTGATCTTTCTGACCGGTCAGGTTGAAGATCACATGGCGAACCTGGTGGTGGCCCAGCTGTTGTTCCTCGAGTCCGAAAACCCGGATCAGGACATCAGCATCTACATCAACTCACCAGGTGGCGCCGTCACGGCGGGCATGTCCATCTATGACACCATGCAGTTCATCAAGCCGGACGTCAGCACCGTTTGCATGGGGCAGGCCTGCTCCATGGGCGCCTTCCTGCTGGCCGGTGGTGCCAAGGGCAAGCGCTTCTGCCTGCCGAACGCCCGCGTGATGATCCACCAGCCGCTCGGCGGCTTCCAGGGCCAGGCATCTGACATCCAGATCCATGCCCAGGAGATCCTGAAGATCAAGAATACCCTGAACGAGCGTCTGGCCTTCCATACCGGCCAGGACATGGCGACCATCGAGCGTGACACCGACCGTGACAACTTCATGTCGGCAGAGCAGGCCGTGGCCTATGGTCTGGTAGACGGTATCCTGAGCCAGCGCGGTTGAGCAGGGTGTCACGTCCTGTTGTAAACTCAACAGGACGTATCCATCCTCTATTGATAAAACGAGGTTGCTGAATGACAGAGAAACGCAAGGGTGAGGGCGACAAGCTGCTTTATTGCTCTTTCTGCGGCAAGAGCCAGCATGAAGTGCGCAAGCTGATCGCTGGCCCTTCCGTCTACGTATGTGACGAGTGTGTCGAGCTGTGCAACGACATCATCCGCGAGGAGATCCGCGAGATCTCTCCCAAGCGCGATGGTAGCGAGCTGCCGACCCCTCACGAGATCCGGGCTCACCTGGATGATTACGTGATCGGCCAGGAGTACGCCAAGAAGGTCTTGGCGGTCGCCGTCTACAACCACTACAAGCGTCTGCGCAGCGGTAGCGAAGCCGGTGGCGTGGAACTTGGCAAGTCCAACATCCTGCTGATTGGCCCGACCGGTAGCGGCAAGACCCTGCTGGCCGAGACCCTGGCCCGCCTGCTGGATGTGCCCTTCACCATGGCCGATGCCACCACCCTGACCGAAGCCGGTTACGTGGGCGAGGACGTGGAGAACATCATCCAGAAGCTGCTGCAAAAGTGCGACTACGACGTGGAGAAGGCCCAGCGCGGCATCGTCTACATCGACGAGATCGACAAGATCTCCCGCAAGTCGGACAACCCCTCCATCACCCGAGACGTGTCCGGGGAAGGGGTACAGCAGGCGCTGCTGAAGCTGATTGAAGGCACCATCGCCTCCGTGCCGCCGCAAGGGGGCCGCAAGCACCCGCAGCAGGAGTTCTTGCAGGTTGATACCTCCAAGATCCTGTTCATCTGTGGTGGCGCTTTCGCCGGTCTGGACAAGGTCATCGAGCAGCGCTCCGTCAAGGGTACCGGCATCGGGTTTGGCGCCGACGTCAAATCCAAGAACGCCAAGGCGACCCTGAGCGAGAACTTTGCCAAGGTGGAGCCGGAAGATCTGATCAAATACGGTCTGATCCCCGAGTTCATCGGCCGTCTGCCGGTAGTCGCGACCCTGACCGAGCTCGACGAGGCTGCCCTCATCCAGATCCTGAAAGAGCCGAAGAATGCGCTGACCAAGCAGTACGCTGCCCTGTTTGCGCTGGAAGAGGTGGAACTGGAGTTTCGTGACGACGCCCTGAACGCCATTGCGCGCAAGGCGATGGAGCGCAAAACCGGTGCCCGGGGTCTGAGATCCATCGTCGAAGCCGTGCTGCTCGACACCATGTATGACCTGCCGTCCCTGGAAGGGGTCAGCAAGGTGGTGATCGACGAAACGGTGATCAAGGGCGACTCCGCGCCCCTGATGATCTACGACAATCCCGAGACTCAGGCCGCCGCGTCAGAGTAACTGGCTGATTTTTAATCACATAAAGGGGCATTTTGCCCCTTTCATGCTTTTTACGGCCAAGGCGATTGAATCTCATCTTCGCGCCCCCATATACTCAGCCACGTGCTTTGCCAACGGTATAACAAGCCGAGAGGACATATATGAACCTAGAGCGTTCTGAACGCATCGAGATTCCCGTCCTGCCTCTTCGTGACGTGGTGGTTTATCCCCACATGGTCATTCCACTCTTTGTGGGGCGGGAAAAATCCATTCGCTGTCTGGAAGCGGCCATGGAGCAGGACAAGAAAGTCCTGCTGGTGGCCCAGAAGGATGCGTCAACTGACGAGCCTACGGTGGAAGAGATCTTCTCCGTCGGGACAGTGGCCAATATTTTACAGATGCTCAAGCTTCCCGATGGCACCGTCAAGGTGCTGGTGGAAGGGGGCCAGCGTGCCCGTCTTGAGCGGATAATCGATGACAAGGACTTCTTCGTCGGGGAGGCGCAGTACATAGCGTCTGCCGCCATCGAGGAGAAGGACCAGGATGTGCTGGTGCGCTCCGCCATCGGTCAGTTTGAAGGTTACATCAAGCTCAACAAGAAGATCCCGCCCGAGGTGCTGACCTCGATCTCGGCGATCGACGATGCTGCGCGCCTGGCCGATACCATGGCCGCGCACATGCCGCTCAAGCTCGAAGACAAGCAGAAGGTGCTGGAAATCGCCTCTGTGTCCGAGCGCATCGAGTTTCTGATGGCCATGATGGAGTCGGAGATTGACCTGTTGCAGGTCGAGAAACGCATCCGCTCCCGGGTCAAGAAACAGATGGAGAAGAGCCAACGGGAGTACTATCTCAACGAGCAGATGAAGGCCATCCAGAAAGAGCTGGGTGAGCTGGAAGACAGTCCGGACGAGTTCGAAGCCCTCAGTCGCAAGATTGAAGAGGCGGGGATGCCGGAAGATGCCCGTGAGAAGGCCCAGGCCGAGCTTTCCAAGCTGAAGATGATGTCCCCCATGTCCGCCGAGGCCACGGTCGTGCGCAGCTATGTGGACTGGATGGTGCAGGTGCCCTGGAAGGCGCGCTCCAAGGTCAAAAAAGATCTCGGCAAGGCGCAAGAGGTGCTGGACGCGGATCACTATGGCCTGGAGAAGGTCAAGGATCGCATCCTCGAGTATCTGGCGGTGCAGGCGCGGGTCAACAAGCTCAAGGGCCCCATCCTCTGCCTGGTCGGGCCTCCCGGTGTGGGCAAGACCTCGCTCGGTCAATCCATCGCCAAGGCGACCGGTCGCAAGTATGTGCGCATGGCGCTCGGCGGCGTGCGTGACGAGGCGGAGATCCGCGGTCACCGTCGCACCTACATCGGCTCCATGCCCGGCAAGCTCATCCAGAAGATGGCGAAAGTCGGTGTGAAGAACCCGCTGTTCCTGCTCGACGAGATCGACAAGATGAGCTCGGACATGCGTGGCGACCCTGCGTCTGCCTTGCTGGAAGTGCTGGATCCGGAGCAGAACAACAGCTTCAACGATCACTATCTGGAAGTGGATTATGACCTGTCGGACGTGATGTTCGTGGCCACCTCCAACTCCATGAACATCCCGGGTCCGCTGCTGGACCGGATGGAAGTGATCCGTCTGTCCGGTTACACCGAGGACGAGAAGCTCAACATCGCCAAGCAACACCTGGTGGCCAAGCAGATCCAGCGCAACGGTCTGAAAGAGTCCGAGATCACCATCGAAGACTCGGCCCTGATCGGCGTTATCCGCTACTACACCCGCGAGGCGGGGGTGCGGAGTCTGGAGCGCGAGATCTCCAAGATCTGTCGCAAGGCGGTCAAGCGCATCCTGCTGGACAAGAGCATCAAGCATGTTCAGGTCAATCAGGAAAACCTCAAGGAGTTCCTCGGGGTACAACGCTTCGATTACGGCAAGGCCACCGATCAGAACCAGATTGGTCAGGTGTGTGGCCTGGCGTGGACCGAGGTGGGGGGCGATCTGCTCACCATCGAGACCACCAACGTGCCGGGCAAGGGCAAGCTCACCTACACCGGGTCTCTCGGTGATGTGATGCAGGAGTCCATCCAGGCGGCCATGACGGTGGTGCGGGCGCGCGCCGAGAAGCTGCGTATCAACGCCGACTTCTACGAGAAGCGCGACATCCACGTGCACGTGCCGGAAGGGGCGACCCCGAAGGACGGCCCGAGCGCCGGTATCGCCATGTGTACCGCCCTGGTGTCCAGTCTGACTGGCAACCCGGTGCGTGCCGATGTGGCCATGACGGGTGAAATTACCCTGCGCGGCGAAGTGCTGCCCATCGGTGGTCTCAAAGAGAAGCTGCTGGCGGCTCACCGTGGTGGTATAAAGCGAGTTCTGATTCCGATTGAGAACGCTCGTGATCTGGAAGAGATCCCGGCAAACGTCAAACAAGATCTTGAAATTTATCCGGTTCGCTGGATTGACGAGGTGCTTGCACTGGCGTTGCAGGACAATCCGCAGGGTTTCGAACGCGTTTCTGTCGTGTAAATGTTGATGCGCCGCAAATTTGGCGCATTCGGGAGGTGGTTAAGGCTTGCATGCGCCGGATAACGGAAGTAGCCTTGACCACCGATCGGGTACTCATGATGAGTCGCAATGCGTGATGTGGCGCGGGTTTGCGCCAGATTGTCACTTGCAACTGATCAGGAGGCTTGCTATAAAACCTCCACTTGTTGTGGCCAGGGAAATCAGCGCCGCAGCGATGTTCGATAAAAGGGGAATATAAGAGTGAATAAATCTCAACTGATTGACAAGATTGCAGACGGTGCTGATATCTCCAAAGCCGCTGCTGGCCGTGCGCTGGATGCCTTCATCGATGCCGTTGGTGAAGCTCTGAAAGAAGGTGACCAGGTTGCTCTGGTTGGTTTCGGTACTTTCGCTGTTCGTGAGCGTGCCGCTCGTTCTGGCCGCAACCCGCAAACTGGTGCGACCATCGAAATCGCCGCCGGTAAAGTTCCTGCCTTCAAAGCCGGCAAGGCCCTGAAAGACGCGGTCAACTAAGCCGGGCGCTGATTTCACATCGGCCACCGTCCTTGGTCGCAGACCAGACAAGTGAGAGGGCTCTCCCTCATACTGATTGACCAAGGCGCATCGCAATCGGTGCGCCTTTTCATTATTTACGCCCATCGAGTTCGGGAGCATAAGTACAAACATGATGTTGGATAAACTACGCGAAGGGGCGCAGGGCAAGGTGGCCAAGGTTATCTTGGGCCTGATCATTCTCTCCTTTGCCTTGGCCGGTGTAGGTAGCTACCTCAATGGCCCGGCACGTACCGCCCCCGCTACCGTCAATGGCAATGACATCAGTGCCCCCGCACTGGAAAATGCCTATCGCAACGAGCGGGCCCGCATGGAATCCCAGATGGGTGAGTCCTTCAACCAGCTGGCCGCCAACCCGGATTACATGAAGCAGTTCCGCCGTGGTGTGCTGGACCGACTCATCGATCAGGCGCTGATCGACGGCAAGGCCCGTGAACTCGGCTTGCGCGTCAGCGACGAGCAGATCAAGCAGGCCATCGTGGCCATGCCGGAGTTTGCCGAGAACGGCAAGTTCAACAACGATCGCTACCTGCAGCTCATCCGCCGCGCCGGCATGACCCCGGAGATGTTCCGCGACTCCCTGCGCCAGGACATGGTGCGCCAGCAACTGATGGGCGCCCTGCTGGGCTCCGAATTTGCGCTCAAGGGTGAAGCCGAGCAGCTCGACCGTCTCTATAACCAGACCCGGGATCTGCGCCTGGTGCGCCTGAGCGCCGCCGCCTATCTGGACGAGGTCCAGGTGAGCGACGCCGAGGTGGATCAGTTCTACAAGGCCAACAGCGGTCGCTTCATGAAGGACGAGCAGGTCAAGGTCGACTATCTGCTGCTGGACGCCGCCACCCTGAGCAAAGACATCAAGGTGACCGAGCAGGATGCCCAGGATTACTACGATCAGCACCAGGACCTGTTCCAGCGTGCCGAGCGTCGCCAGGTGGCACACATCCTGATCCCGTTTGGCAAGGACGAGAAGGCCGCCGAGAAGCAGGCTGATGATCTGCTGGCCAAGGCCAAGTCTGGTGAAGACTTCGCCGCACTGGCCAAGGCGCACTCCTCCGACACCTTCTCCGCCAAGAAGGGCGGCGAGCTGGACTGGTTCGAGAAAGGGGTGATGGATCCCGCCTTCGAGAAGGCCGCCTTTGCCCTGAACAAGGCTGGCGATCTCTCCGGTGTGGTGAAGAGCCCGTTCGGCTTCCACGTCATCAAGCTGCTGGCCGTCGAGCCTGCCAAGACCAAGCCGTTTGCCGATGTGATGAGCGAAACCATCACCCGTCTGCAAGCTGACAAGGCCAAGGAGCAATTCTTCGCCCTGCAGCAGAAGATGGCTGACAGCAGCTTCGAGAACCCGGACTCCCTGGACCTGACCGCCGAAGCCATGGGTCTGCAAGTGGTCTCCTCTGACTACTTCAGCCAGGCCAATGCGCCGGCGCCGCTCAATGATCCCAAGGTGATCTCCGCTGCCTTCTCCGAACAGCTGCGCGATGACAACACCAACTCGGATGTGATCGAGCTGGCCGACGGCAAGGCGCTGGTGCTGCACATCATGGGTCACCAGCCCAAGGCGGCCAAGCCGCTGGCGGAGGTCAAGGATCAGGTGGTTGCGGCCATCAAGCATGACAAGGCCAGCGAAGTGGCGCGCAGCAAGGCCCAGGCCCTGCTGGACAAGCTGCATGCCGGTGAGGATATCCAGGCCGATCTGACTGCCCTGGGTGCCAAGGTGGAGACCCACAAGGGGGTCGCCCGCTTCACCCAGGAGATGGATCAGAACCTGCTGGCCCAGGCGTTCCGCATGCCGCATCCGAAGGATGGCAAGCCGAGTGTCGAGCTGGTCGCCGAAGGGAACGGTGATCGCGTCGTGGTCGCACTGGACCAGGTCAATGTGATCAAGGAGCCGTCCCAGATGGTCAGCCTGTTGCAAGGCCAGATGGGCCAGGGCAAGGCCCAGGCGGATTACAAGTCCCTCATCGACGAGCTGCGCAAGTCTGCCAAGATTGAGTACTTCACCGACGTGGAAGCGACCGTCGAATAATTCCGACATCGCACCCCATCGCAAACGGCCCCACTATGGGGCCGTTTTTTATCTATAAAATATCGATTTAATGGCGTTATCTGTCGCCAAAGTGCCAATAATGCAGATAATCCATGCCGCTTTGGGGCGTATTGAAAGCAGGTCGGCGATTGTAGATAAGCCCTGTCAGTCCCGAATCGGTTGGATACATATTGGTAGCGTGCTGACGCCTCTGGAGGTGAAGGGTGCGTGGGGCAGATAGGCTGGCGTCATCTATGTATGTCACGCAGGGGCATGAGGCGAGCGTTGCCGGCCACGAGCGGGTTGGAGCAAGACAGGTGCGCGCTGGCAATCAGTGTCGGTCTGGGCAGCTTGGTAACCGAAGAGGGCTGCGAGGTTCATTCATACCTAGCTGGGGCAGACCGGCCGAGTGCCAGCTGGCCTGGGCAGCAGATCGAAGGCAATAAAAAACCGGCGCCTGGGCGCCGGTTTGCATTGGACTAACGCGGGGAGGGCGCTTACACCACGCCCTGGGTGCGCAGGTAATCCTCGTAGGTACCGCCGAAGTCACGGATGCCGTTCTCGGTTAGTTCCAGGATCCGGGTCGCCAGGGAGGAGACGAACTCACGGTCGTGGGAGACGAAGATGAGGGTGCCCTGATACATCTCCAGCGCCAGGTTCAAGGATTCGATGGATTCCATGTCCAGGTGGTTGGTCGGCTCATCCATGATCAGGATGTTGGGGCGCTGCATCATCAGCTTGCCGAACAGCATGCGACCCTGCTCACCACCCGAGAGTACCTTGACCGGCTTCTTGATGTCGTCCTGGGAGAACAGCAGACGACCCAGCACGGAGCGTACCGCCTGCTCGTCTTCGTTGGCCTGTTTCCACTGGGCCATCCAGTCGAACACGTTGAGATCGGTGTCGAAGTCTTCCGCGTGATCCTGGGCGTAGTAGCCGATCTGGGCGTTCTCGGACCACTTGATGGTGCCGGTGTCCGGAGCCAGGGCGCCAACCAAGGTCTTGATCAGGGTGGATTTACCGATGCCGTTGGTACCCAGGATGGCGACCTTTTCGCCCACTTCCAGCATCATGTTGAGGCCCTTGAACAGCGGCGCCTCGCCATAACCCTTGGCAACCCCTTCCACTTCCAGGATGTTGCGGTACAGCTTCTTCTCCTGCTCGAAGCGGATGAAGGGGTTCTGACGGCTGGAGACCTTCACTTCCTCGATCTTGATCTTGTCGATCTGCTTCAGGCGGGAGGTCGCCTGGCTGGACTTGGAGGCGTTGGCGCTGAAACGGGAGACGAAGGATTGCAAGTCGGCAATCTGGGCCTTCTTCTTGGCGTTGTCAGAGATCAGACGCTCGCGGGCCTGGGTGGCGGCGGTCATGTACTCGTCGTAGTTGCCCGGGTAGACGCGCAGCTCGCCGTAGTCCAGATCCGCCATGTGAGTACAGACGGAGTTCAGGAAGTGACGGTCGTGAGAGATGATGATCATGGTGCTCTCACGCTCGTTCAGCACCTGCTCCAGCCAACGAATGGTGTTGATGTCCAGGTTGTTGGTCGGTTCGTCCAGCAGCAGGATATCGGGGTTGGAGAACAGCGCCTGTGCCAGCAGCACCCGCAGTTTCCAGCCTGGTGCCACTTCGCTCATGGGGCCGTTGTGTTGTTCGATGGGGATACCGGCACCCAGCAGCAGCTCACCCGCGCGGGCCTCTGCAGTGTAACCGTCGTACTCGGCGACCAGGCCTTCCAGCTCGGCGGCCTTCATGTAGTCGTCGTCGGTCGCTTCCAGGTTGGCGTAGATGGCGTCACGCTCGGCGATGGCGGCCCACAGCTCGGTGTGACCCATCATGACCACGTCCAGCACGCGCATCTGCTCGTAGGCGAACTGATCCTGGCGCAGCTTACCGATGCGCTCGTTGACATCCAGGCTCACATTACCGCCAGTGGGCTCCAGATCGCCGCCGAGGATCTTCATGAAGGTGGACTTGCCACAGCCGTTTGCGCCGATGAGGCCGTAGCGGTTGCCGCCGCCAAACTTGACGTTGATGTTCTCAAACAGCGGCTTGGCGCCGAATTGCATGGTGATGTTATTGCTGCTTAACAAAGTAAGTGTCCCGGTTGGTCTGTCAAATGGCGCGCATTATGGCACAGATCTGCCGAAAGTTTTAGCGAGAACTGTGATCTGGCGCCATTGCATCCGGGGGAAGGGGCGGGGTCAGTGGTCATGAAAAAAGCCGGCGCAGGGCCGGCTTGGTATAGGTGATAGGAATACTCAGTGGGAGCTGGCGCTGGCGGCGCCGAGCCCGGTCTGGGAGCGCACGAACTGCGGGAAGAACTTCGCGTGCTCGTCGCTGGCATTCTGGGACTTGTCTGTGACAGAGAAGAACCAGATCCCGATGAAGGCCAGCGCCATGGAGAAGAGCGCAGGGTATTCGTAGGGGAAGATGGCCTCGGCATGACCCAGCACCTTCACCCAGATGGTGGGGCCCAGGATCATCAGGGTCACGGCGCTCACCAGACCCAGCCAGCCGCCGTAGACGGCGCCACGTGTGCTCAGGCGTGACCAGAACATGGAGAGGAACAGCACAGGGAAGTTGCAGCTCGCCGCGATGGAGAAGGCCAGGCCCACCATGAAGGCGATGTTCTGCTTCTCGAACAGGATGCCAAGACCGATGGCCACCACCCCCAGTACCAGGGTCGTCATCTTGGAGACGCGCAGCTCGTCGGTTTCGTTGGCCTTGCCCTTCTTCAGCACGCAGGCATAGAGGTCGTGGGACACCGCTGAGGCGCCCGCCAGGGTCAGGCCGGCCACCACCGCCAGTATGGTGGCGAAGGCCACGGCGCTGATGAAGCCGAGGAAGAGGCTGCCACCGACTGCATCCGCGAGATGGACCGCAGCCATGTTGGTGCCGCCGAGCAGGGCGCCGGTGGCGTCCTTGAAGGCCGGGTTGGTGCTGACCAGCAGGATGGCGCCAAAGCCGATGATGAAGGTCAGGATGTAGAAGTAGCCGATGAAGCCGGTGGCGTAGAACACCGACTTGCGCGCTTCCTTGGCGTCACTCACGGTGAAGAAACGCATCAGGATATGGGGCAGGCCGGCGGTACCGAACATCAGGGCCAACCCTAAGGAGATGGCGGAGATGGGGTCGGCTACCAGGCCACCCGGGCTCATGATGGCGGCGCCGTTGGCGTGTACCTTGACTGCCTCGCTGAACAGGGCACCGATGTCGAAGTTGACGGACTTCATCACCATGATGGCCATGAAGGAGGCGCCGGAGAGCAGCATCACCGCCTTGATGATCTGCACCCAAGTCGTGGCCAGCATGCCGCCAAACAGCACGTAGAGCACCATCAAGATACCGACCAGCACCACGGCGATGTGGTATTGCAGGCCGAACAGCAGCTCGATGAGCTTGCCGGCACCGACCATCTGGGCGATGAGGTAGAGGGCGACCACCACCAGAGAGCCGCTGGCAGACAAGGTGCGCACCGAGGTCTGCTTGAGGCGGTAGGAGGCGACGTCGGCGAAGGTGTACTTGCCGAGGTTGCGCAGCCGCTCCGCGATCAGGAACAGGATGATGGGCCAGCCCACCAGGAAGCCGATGGAGTAGATGAGGCCGTCGTAGCCCGAGGTGTAGACCAGGGCGGAGATACCGAGGAAGGAGGCGGCGGACATGTAGTCGCCGGCGATGGCCAGGCCATTCTGGAAGCCGGTGATGCGCCCGCCTGCGGCATAGTAGTCTGAGGCCGAGCGGTTGCGTTTGGAGGCCCAGTAGGTGATGAACAGGGTGGCGGCCACGAAGGCCACGAACATGACGATGGCCGGCACGTTGAGGGGCTGGCGTTGCACCTCGCCGGTCAGCGCATCGGCCGCCAGCAGGGGCGTGGACATCAGGCTGCCGAGCAGCAGCAGAGACTTGCCTTTCATGATTGGGCTCCCTTGAGGATCTTGTTGTTCAGGTCGTCAAACTCACCGTTGGCGCGATAGACATAGATGCCGGTCAGCACGAAGGAGGAGAGGATCAGCCCCACGCCGACGGGAATGCCACGGGTGATGGAGGAGCCTTCACTGAGCGGCGTACCGAGCCAGCCGGGGGCAAAGGCGATGAGCAGGATGAAGGCCAGGTAGAGCCCCAGCATCAGGATGGAGAGGGTCCAGGCAAAACGTTGGCGCTTGGCGACCAACTCCTGGAAGACAGGATCTTGCTGGATCCTCAGATAGCGTTGCTGTTCCATTGCAGTTCTCCGTGACGTTGTTGTCAGCTGTGAATAATGGGTGTCCCTACCGAGCAGGAGTTCTGCCCATGTAATCAAAATGTGAATTAAATGTTATTCGTCGGCAATTAGACTTTGGGATAAGTCAGGGGGCCGCCCTGGGTGAGGCGCAGGAAGATGATGGCGGCAGAAGTGGCATCCGCCAGGGCGTCGTGGGCGGGCAGGGGTGGCAGGTCGAGATGCTGGCAGATGGCGGTCAGGCGCAGATCGATGACCGCATCCGGATAGCGCCGATAGAGGTGGTCGTGGTAGAGGCGACTCACCTCTATGCCGGGCTGCGGCAGGTGCAGACCCCACAGCCGCTGGCAGGCCAGATTGAGGATGCGAAGGTCGTAGGCGATGTGATAACCCACCAGTTCCCGCGGACCGATAAAGGCCAGCAGCTGGCGCAGCGCGGCTTCCAGCGGCAAGCCTTGTTGCAGATCCTGATGGCGCAGGCCGTGAACCACTACCGACTGGCCGGTGAGGCTGATGGGGGCTTGCACCTTGAGAGAGAGGGCCGCGCCGCTGAGCAGTTGGTTGCCCTTGATGCGCACAGCGCCGATGGCCACTATCTCCGCCCGTTCCGGGTCCAGACTGGTGGTCTCGAAATCCAGCGCCACCCATTCATCTGCCGGCGGTGGGCCAAACAGGGGAGCGAACTCCCCCTCACGAAAGGCGCGGCCATGCCAGTGGCGGCGCCAGCTGTGCCATAGGGTCATGTTCGCCTCATTGTCTTAGACGAAAGTGGATACTGAGCCACTGCTGGAACTTCTTCACCTGATGCAGAGCGTGGCGCAGCAGATCCCTGTCCCCGTGACTGAGGGCATCCACCCGTACCCGGTTGTCCCCCGCCTTGAGCTGACCGCCGAGCCGCAGGCGGATAAAGAGCCTAAACGCCTCTGCCAGGTTGGCGCCATAGTCTTGGCTGAGGCGCCCCTGGGCCACCAGGGCTTCGAGACGACCCAGGGTGGGGGTCTCCAATATGTCGGCCTCCAGCGCCAGCACCCGCAGGCCGTGTACCAGAGGGAAGAGGCCGCCGCGCTTGAGATCCAGCCCCTCGGGGGCCTGCGCCAGCCGACCGAACAGGGTGAGGGGGGTGTGAAAGGCGACCGCCGCCCTGGCCATCTCGGCCAGCAGGTCCGGTCTGTCACCGAGCCGCATGCGCAACTGCCGGGCGATCGGGGCCAGCAGGGCTCTGTCCCCGGCGATGGCCTGGGCATCGGCCAGGGTGGCGAGCCAGAGCAGATCCCCTTCGCTGGCGTTGAGGCAGGCCTGCTCCAGGGCCTGCTGCCACTGGGTTTCCTCCTTGACCCACTGAGGGTTGCTGACCATGACCCTACCCGGGCAGGGCGGGTAGCCGAGACGTTCCAGCAAGGCGCTGAAATTCGCCAGATCCCCTTGCTGGCTGGGCCAGTGCAGGCCATCTGGCAGGATCAGGGCGTTGTCCTGATCGGTCTTCTGGATCTGCTCACCGCGCCCCTCCGAGCCCAGCATCAGCAGGCACACCTTGTCTTGCACCTCCGGTGGGATCACCAGGGTGAAGGCCTTGGCGATCAGCTGCTCGTTGATGGTGGCGATGAGCCGCATCAGAAACAGGGTGTGGATCCCCTGGGCATGGAGGGCGCGAGTCAATTGCTGCTGCTCCCGGGCGACCGCCTCCAGGGCGGCCAGATTGTCAGCCCGGGCGATGCGCAGGGTCAGCACATGGGAGTGGGCGGAGAAGAGGCTGAGCACCTGGGTCAGGTGCAAGACCCCCGCGACCTCCTGCCCCTGCCAGACCACCAACCGCTTGATGCGATGGCGGGTCATCAGCAGCAGGGCATCGAACAGATAGCCGCCAAGCGGCAGGCCGATGAGGGGGGCCGGGGTCAGCAGTGACAGGGGGGCCGAGAGCGGCAGCCCGCTCAGGGTCAGGGCGTGGAGCAGGGTCTTGCGGGTGGCGAGACTCAGGCTGCCATCGGATGCCGGGTAGAGCAGGCAATCCGTCCCCCTGGCCGCCATGGCTTCGGTGGCGGCCAGCAGGCTGGTGTGTCTATCCAGTTGCAGGGCGGGTTGCAGATGATGGGGGTCGATGCGGGTCAGGATGAACTCCGCCAGATTCTGCTGGCCGAGCTGGCTACGCCGCTCCTGCTCGCGCTGACGCTCGCTCAGGGTCGCGGTGAAGTAGCGGGCAAAATCCGGGTTGTCCGTGCAGAGCCCCTGAAACACGGCGCGAGGAATGAGCTGGCAGAGGGTATCTTCCAGGGCGTCGAAGCGGTGGCGACAGTGGCCGTCAAACTGGGCTCGCACGTCGAACAGGTCATCGATGCCGTAGTCGCCAAAGGGCTGGTGGGGGCTCGACTCTTCCACCACCCCCTTGATGACGAGATAGAGGCCGGGGGGCGTCTCGCCCGGGCTCAGCACCGTCTGGCCGGCGCGAAAATAGCAGATGCTGAGACTCTGCCCGAGTCGCTGGCGCGCGGCCTCATCGAGGCAATCGAAGGGCGGACGGGCGAAGTTGAACAGGGTCGTCATGGCAATTCTCGGCCTTGGGGGTGGGGTCAGTCTGGCAAAGGCGTTAGACAGGAACCAGCCGACTTTAGTCGCAAGGGGGCCTTGGCTGCGCTGTACCGGTCGATAACACTCTGGTAACGTTGTGGTATGACCAGTTATGACACAAGGAAGCGACAGGAAATGGATAAACCAAGGGTCAAGTGCGAGATCCGGGACGGTATCGCCGAGGTGATGCTGGCGCGCGGGGACAAACTCAATGCCCTGGACAGGGCCATGTTCGGCGCCATTGACGAGACCCTCGACCAGCTGCGGCGACACAAGGGACTGAGGGCGGTGATCCTGCACGGGGAGGGGCGAGGGTTTTGCGCCGGGCTGGATGTGAAATCCATGCTGAGGCAACCGGTGGCGGCCCTCGATATCCTGAAACGCGAGGCAGACGAGGCCACCAACCTGGCCCAGCGGGTCGCCTATGGCTGGCACCAGCTGCCTGTGCCGGTGATCGCCGTGACCCAGGGGGTCTGTTTCGGCGGTGGCCTGCAGATTGCGCTTGGCGCCGATTTTCGCTTCAGCACCCCGGATTGCCGCTTCTCTGTGATGGAGATCAAGTGGGGCATCATCCCGGACATGAGCGGCAGCGTCACCATGCGCAACCTGATGGGGGTGGATATCGCCATGGAGCTTGCCATGAGCGGGCGCGAGCTGTTGGCCGCCGAGGCCAAGGGATTGGGACTGGTGAGCCGGGTCTGCGCCGATCCCCTAAGCGAGGCGCGGGAATTTGCCAAAACGCTTATCACCAAGTCACCGGACGCGCTGGCGGGGATCAAGCAGCTCTACACCCAGGCCTGGGCCCGCAGCGACGAGGTGATGCTGAAAGAAGAGACCCGCTTGCAGAAGCAGATCCTGGGGCGGCCGAACCAGTGGCGCGCCACCCTCAACAGCCTGTTTCGCTGGCGCCTGCCGTTCGGGCCGCGCCGCAACGCGCTCTAGGGCCTAGGCCCCAAGGAATACGCCCAAAGAAAATGGCAGCCAAGGCTGCCATTTTTTATGTCCTACTACGTGAGTCTTGCCGCGTCCTCAGTCAGGAGGTCTTGCGATCCGGCTCGAAGGCGTGACCGGCTTGCTCCTGCTCCAGGTTCTGCTCCGAGCGGCGACCGGTCCAGTAGTCGGCGTTCTTGATGCCGAGTTTTTCCGGGTGGAACACGGGATCCAGCCCCTGGGCCTGCTGGGCTTCATAGTCCTTCAGGCAGAGGAAGGCGGTCTTTTGCAGCAGCAGGATGGCGCCTATGTTGAGCCAGGCCATCAGGCCGACCCCTATGTCCCCGAGGCCCCAGGCGAGATCGGCGGTCTTGACGGTGCCATAGACGGTGGAAGCCATCAGCATCAACTTGAGCACGAACATCAGCCAGGGGAGGTTCATCTTGCGGGTGATGTAGGCGATGTTGGTCTCGGCGATGTAGTAGTAGGCGACGATAGTGGTGAACGCGAAGAAGAACAGGGCGATGGCCACGAACATGCTGCCAAAGCCCGGCATCATGCTCTCCATGGCGGTCTGCACATAGCCAGGGCCCGCCGCCACGCCGGCGATACCGGTGTAGAGCGCGGCGCCATCCGGCCCCTGTACGTTATAGAGACCTGTGATGAGCAGCATGAAGCCGGTGGCGGAGCAGACGAACAGGGTGTCGATGTAGACGGAGAATGCCTGTACCAGACCCTGCTTGGCCGGGTGGCTCACCGCAGCGGCAGAAGACGCGTGCGGCCCTGTGCCCTGACCCGCCTCGTTGGAATAGACTCCGCGCTTGACCCCCCACATGATGGCCAGACCCAGCACGGCACCAAAACCGGCGTCAAAGCCGAAGGCGCTCTTCCAGATGAGCAGCAGCACGCCCGGCAACTGGCCAATGTTGAGGGCTATGATGACGCAGGCGACTATGATGTAGCCCAGCGCCATAAAGGGCACGACCGTGCTGGCGAAATGGGCGATGCGTTTGACCCCGCCGAAGATGATGAAGCCGAGCAGCAGGGCCAGACCGGCAGCGGTGACGTTCGGATCGATATCAAAGGCGGTCTGCAGACTGGCGCCGATGGAGTTTGCTTGCACCCCCGGCAGCAGCACGCCGCAGGCGAAGATGGTGGCGATGGCGAAGGTCCAGGCATACCACTTGATGCCGAGCCCTTTCTCTATGTAGAAGGCCGGGCCGCCGCGGTACTCCCCGTTGATCTTCTCCTTGTAGACCTGACCCAGGGTGGACTCCACGAAGGCGGAGCTGGCACCCAGGAAGGCGACCATCCACATCCAGAACAGGGCCCCCGGACCGCCGAAGGTGATGGCGGTGGCCACACCGGCGATGTTGCCGGTACCGACCCGACCCGCCAGCGTCATGGCCAGGGCCTGGAAGGAAGAGACCCCGGCATCCGTGCTCTTGCCGTCAAACATCAACCGCACCATCTCCTTGATATGACGCAGTTGCAGGAAGCGGGTGCGCAGGGAGAAGTAGAGGCCTACTCCCAGGCATAAGAAGATGAGCGCCGGGCTCCAGATCACGCCATTGATGGCATTGACTACCTCATTCATGTACAACAACTCCTTTGTTGTGCTGTCTTGGCGAGGTCTGAGCCTCGCTCCCCAAACATTTAATCGGTGGTGACCCAGGGTCACTTCGTTATAGACGGGACTTTCCACTGCCAAGTCCGTGGGTTTTAACATATCGGGTTGTCCAGATGGTTCCTAGCGAAATATGTTGCCGCACTGTTAATTTGTGAATTAACAGTAACAATTGCGCATCCGGGCTGGACAAGATCCGGCGCTTGCCCATCATGGGCATCTTTGCCCCATGGGGGCCCAGCGTGCGCCCCCGGATATCACCGCAAAAATGCCCCGGGAAGTAGAATAAATGAGAGGTCAGGAGTGAAAACGGACGTCAATCACTGCGCCATACGCGGCGCCGAGCCAGCAGACAGCAAGGTGCTCACGCGCCTGTTTCATCAGCTTGGTTACCCGAGCGACGCGTCTGCTGTGATGGCCGGGCTGACGCAGCCCGATCCGGCGCGGGAGGTGCTGGTGGCCAGCCTGGGGGCTGACGTGGTGGGGGTGCTGGTGTGGCATCGCATGATGCCCTTGCACGTCCCGGCGGCCTGGGGCCTCATCTCGGCGCTGGTCGTCGATGAAGAGGCGAGGGGGAGCGGTGTGGGAGCCCAACTGCTGGCGGCGGCCGAAGCGCGAGCCCGGGCGGCCGGCTGCAGTCAGCTGGAGCTCTCCAGCAGCCTCAAGCGGGAGGGGGCGCATCGCTTCTACCTGGCGCAGGGTTATCTCGAACGTCCCAAGCGATTCGTCAAAGTTTTCTGAAGCGGTAACAGGAGAAGCTGTGTTCTGGTCGAAGTTAAGAGCTGTATTCGGTCATTCCGCCCGGGCGGAGGAGAATGTTCCCGGGGCCCTGGAGTGGCAGCAGGCCCTGGCCGCCGTGCCCATCTTGCAGGGCTTCTCCCAGGGGGAAGAGCGGCGGCTGATTGAGCTGGCAAAGCAGTTTCTGGCCCGCAAGACGCTGACCCAGATCGGGGTCGAGCTGACCCCTCGCCAGCAGGCGGTGCTGGCCTTGCAGGCTGTGCTCCCCATCTTGCACCTGGGGCTCGACTGGTATCGCGGTTTTCACGAGGTGATCATCATCCCCGAGCCCGTCACCCGTCGCCAGGAGGTGCAAGACGAGTTTGGCTTGGTGAGCGAGTGGGAAGAGGAGAACGCCGGCGAGTCCTGGCCCCAGGGGCCCCTGGTGCTGGCCTGGAGCGAGCTGCAGCAGGACGGGGACTGGGATGGCTTCAACCTGGTGATCCACGAGCTGGCCCACAAGCTCGACATGCTGGGGGGGGCTGCCGACGGCGCGCCGCCGCTGCCGCACGGGATGGATCCGCGCCAATGGACCCAGGCCATGCAGCAGGCCTTCGATGCACTGAAGGCTCAACTGGCCCACCATGAGCTGACCGATATCGATCCCTATGCTGCCGAGCATCCCGCCGAGTTCTTCGCGGTGTGCAGCGAGAGCTTCTTCACCGATCCCCTGCGCCTGCGCGCCGTCTACCCGGAGGTGTATGGGCAGTTCGCCCACTTCTACGGCCAGCAACCGGCGGCCCGTTTCCCACCGACCCGTTTGCTGGCAAGCGAGAGCGAGGGGCATATACCGGCGTGATGACGCCGCCCGGCAAACGCTCGCAAAACAAAAAGGCACCCCGAGGGGTGCCTTTTTCTATCAGCGCTTGCGCCTGCTTACCGCAAATTATGCGGCAGCCTTGAGCTGCACGGCGGCGGCTTTCTTGTGATCGCCGATCGGCAGCACGGTGCGGCCAAACTGTTCGTTGATCACGGTGGCCATGGCCAGGTAGATGGCGCTGGCGCCACAGATGATGCCTTCGAAACCGGCGATGGTGCCGATCAGGGTGCTGCCGGTGAAGTCACGGGCGGCCAGCAGGAAGAACAGCACGGTCAGGGAGGCGAACACGAACTGCTTCACGCGCGGGAAGTTGATGGTGCCGACCAGCATGAACAGGGTGAACATGCCCCACATCAGCAGATACCAGCCCATGAAGGCGTGCGGGGTGGCTTCGGCCAGACCCATGCCAGGCATCATCAACAGGAACACCAGGCTCCACCAGAAGGTACCGTAGGAGATGAAGGCGGTCACACCGAAGGTGTTGCCACGCTTGTACTCCATGATGCCGGCAATGATCTGGGCCAGACCGCCATAGCACAGGCCCATGGCCAGGATCATGGCGCTGATGGGGAAGAAGCCTGCGTTATGGATGTTCAGCAGAATGGTGGTCATACCGAAACCCATCAGACCCAGAGGGGCAGGGTTGGCCAATTTTTCGCTCACGTGGTGTTCTCCAACAATCGAGTGGGGGTTGATAAAAGACGCGCGATTTTAGGCAGGCGCCGACCCTCCGGCAAGGGGGCTGAGAGAATAAATAGTAAAAAAACGACACATAAAATTACCGGCGCCATCATTCGTGTCATTCAGGTAGGAAACAGGTAAATGAAAGACGTTTTCCTGGTTGATTTTTTGTGTAAATAACGGCGATGTGAAAATAAGTGACAGGGGCGATGTGGCTCCCATGGCTGACGAGATCATGCCGATAGGGCTCAATCCCATCCAGGTTGCGCTGACCGACCCACGACCTCTTCGATGGCGGTCAAAAAGAGCACTCATATGCCATCAGACAAGCCTTGTTTATCCCGGTTTGAAGCGAGGGAGGTCGAGACCTCTCTGCCATTTATCGGCATTGGCGGTGTATTTCACTGCTGTTATTCATGAAAGCAGAGAGAAACGCTGGTGGATAGGTGTTGTTTCTCTGTAATGACCAGAGGTCAAAGGCAAGTAACAACTGATGCAGGGCAAGGGGGAAGGAAGCAGAGAGGGATAGAGGATTGATATTGAGGTGAAGGGTGGGACACAGTGGAGGGTGGTAGGCAAGCAGTAGGCGGTGTGGCGGACAGAATGGCAGGTAAAACCGGGGCGGCCTTAGCCGCCCCGCGTTGTCAGTTATCCAGGGTCAGCACCACCTTGGCTTCCTTGTCCGTCTCCTTGACCTGGCTGTCGAGCACGAACAGCCGCTCCGGCGCTATACCCTGGGTATCCACCAGAAACTCCTTGGTGTTCTGGGCACGGCGCATGGCGAGGTTGCGCAATGACTTGGCGGTGATGAGCTGCTGGTCTCGCAGCAGGAGCACCGCCTGGGCACGCAGGGCCGGGCTCTGCTTCGGGAGCTTCAATCTGTCCGCCAGGTCCCCGAGATCTTCCTTGAACTTGGCCTCATAGGCTTCCCCCAGCGCGGCTTGCAGGGGGGGATCCTGCTCCAGCTGCGCGAGATCCGCCGGTGACCCGGTGATCTTGGCCAGCACACGTTCGAGCTTTTGGCGCTGCAAGATGGGGCGCTCCTCGTTGAAGTTGACCTTGCCGCGGATGTTCATGCTGAGCTTGGGCCGCTCCTTCAATGCCTGGGCCAGCTTGCCAAGCTTGGTCTGCTGGCTCGGGGTTAGGCTGGGATCACCGGCGAGGAAGGGCAGTTCGTCGAGATCCTTGGTGCCACCTGTGAGGGAGGCGAGCAGGGAGAAGGGGGAGGTGATGGCCTTGGTCAGGGTGTTGCCGAGCACGTCCCAGAAGATGTTGCCCAGGCTGAAGTTCGGCTGATCCAGATCGCCCTTCACCTTGAGGTTCATCTTGATGACGCCGCTCGAGTCGCTCAGCAGGGCGATGGCGAGGCCGAGGGGCAGATCCTTGGCCTGCTCGCTCTTGATCTTCTCGCCGAGCTGCAGCTTCTTGATGGTGATGTCGTTGTCCCCCTCCAGCCGGTTGCCTTGCAACTTGTAGTTGAGCTTCATGGAGAGCTGGCCCTTGTCGATGGCGTAGCCCGCATAGGTGCTGGAGTAGGGGGTGAAGGTGGTGAGCTCCAGGTTGGTGAAGGCCACGGCGACGTCGAGCACGGGATCGTCGATCAGTAAATTGGTGCCACCGCGAATGGTGACGGGGGCGTAGCGGTCCACCTTGCCGTTGAAGGCGAGCTCGGAGCGCTGGCCCGGGATGTTGCTGATGTGGCGGCTCTGGCCCGCGAGGGAGGCGATGTCCACCACGAATTCCGGGCTCAGACTGCGATCGGCGAAGCGCAAATTGCCCTGCTCGGTGCGCATCTGATCGATCAGGATGCGCGGCGCAGGTCCGCCGCTGGTGCCCTTGTTGCCCGGCCGGGGCAACAGCAGTTGCTGCACGTTGGTGATCCCCTCTTCGTTGATCTCGATGCGGGCGAAGGGCTGGCGCAGCAATATGTCGCCGATCTTGAGCTGCTGGCTGAGGCCGTCATAGCGCAGGCCGCTCAGTTGCAGCCGCTCGATCTGCAGCAGCCGCTGGTTGTCGGCCCTGTCCAGCACATACAGCTTGTCGACATCGAAACCGCCGGTGACCTCCAGCCGGCTCAGGGCACCCTTGTTATCCGTGGCCAGCGCCAGCTTGGTATGGCTGGTGAGCAGACCGTCCTGCACCTTGATGCGCAGCAGATCCTGCAGATAGGGCTGGGCCCAGGCAAGGGGCAAGCCTTGCTGCTTGATGTCACCGTGAAGGGCGAAGGGCGCTGGGGTGAGGCTGCCCTCAAAATTGAGCTGGCTCTGCTGGTTCAATGTGCTGTTAAGGGTCAACGGGCTGGGTTGGTCGGTGGCACTGCCGAGCGCCCCCAGGGTGAGCTCGAGCCCGGTGAGCTCCCGTGCCAGCGGCTTGCCACTGCTCGACTCGGTCAGCTTGAGATTGCCCCCGCTGATACGAGCCTGCTTGAGTTGCCAGCGCCAGGGGGCGGCCGCCTTTGACTTGCCGGTCTGTTGCTGCTTGCTCGCCTTGGCAGGAGGTTGGGTGATCAGCAGATCGGCCAGGTCCAGCTGCTGCTTGTCATCGAGCACGGCGCTGATGACAGGCGTCTTGAGTGAGGCGGCATCCACATCGAGGGACTGCTTGTTGCCATCGAGCCTGATGCCGGTCAGGGCCAGCTGATTGAAGCGGGCAAATTCGGCGCCCTTGGGCCGTTTGAGCTGCCAGTTGTTCAAGACCAGCTTGCCCTTGGAGAGCTGCCACCCCAGCCCCTGTTTGCCCTGCACCAGCCGGTAATCAAGCACGGCGCTGGCATCCCCCTTGGCCAGATTGACCTTGAGATAGGGCGCCCAGAGCGGCGCGAAGGGGGCGAGGGCCAGCTTGTCGAGGCTTATCTTCCCCTTGCCCGCTCCCGTCATGATGTCGAGCTCACCTTCTGCCTTGAGGGGGCTCTTCTTGTTGAGGGTGGCGCTTAAACGATAGGGATTGCTGCGGGTCGCCTCGGTGGAAAACTCAGGTAATTGCAGGGCGAGATCGCCGAGAGTGAGAGGCGGTACCCAGCCAGGGCTGGTGTTCTTGCGGCTATCCCGGTACTGGATCTGGCCCTGCGCCAGCGCCACCCGGGTGATCGCGACCAGTAGCGGCTCTGTGACGGGCTGGGTGGGATCGGATGCCGGTATGCTTGCCAGCAAGGGGGCCAATGCCTCGGTCAGATTGAAACGTACCTCGCCTTTTTTATCCTCGAGGCGCACCAGGTCCAGCGTGGGCCTGGTCAGCACGGCCTCCTCCAGCAGGATGGCCTTATGCTGCCAGCTCTCTTTGAGCTTGGGAACAAGGTGCAACTGCTCGAATGCGAGTATGGGCTTTTGCTGCTCATCGAGCAGGGCCGTCGGGCCAATGGTGAGGGAGGGGGCGCGCAGAGCGACCTCTATCTTCCCCAGGGTCAGTTGCAGGCCATAGTGTTTGGCCAGCCAGCCGGGGAGGTGGCGTTGGGTGAGACCGGGTGCTTGCCACAGCAGTATGGAGAGGGCGATGAGCAGGGCGGCGCAGAGATAGAGGAGGTAGCGCAACAGGCGAACTGGCAGAGGCTTGGACATGATGGTCTCCAATTGATGCGCATATGGTAGCAATTAATCGCACTGTGATCATGGGATGAGCCAGTGGACTGCGCCGGACTCTGACCAAAAACGCTGAAAATCCAGCCAATGGCGACAGGGGAGGCTGAATGGGGGAGTCGATGGCGGCGCGGCCTCGCGGCGCAGGGCCCATATGAACGTGGCAGGCTGGCGGGCAGCCCGCCTGAGAGGAGTCAACTCGGGGCGCCGTGATGGCATGTCGTGATGATGCGCGGTTGTGCCTCATGGCAGGCTCCGGGGGCGAGATGCCCCCAGCGTCGGTCAATCCGCGCCCGTTTTCAAGCCGTTGAGGGAGTTGACGCAGCGCAGCTCGGCGGCCTCCAGCTCGGCCATCACCATCTGGATATCTTCCAGTTGCTGGCGCAGGGAGTGGCGCCTCGCCTCGATGATCTGGATCATGGAGTGCAACTGCTTCTTGCTCGAGCGGTCCGTGTCGTAGAGATCGAACAGCTCGCGGATCTCCGCCAAGCTGAAGCCGAGCCGCTTGCCGCGCAGGGTCAACTTCAGGCGGATCTTGTCCTTGTGGCTGTAGATGCGGGTCTGCCCCTCCCGGGTCGGGGTGATCAGCCCCTCGTCCTCGTAGTAGCGGATGGTGCGCGGGGTGACGTCAAACTCCTGAGCCAGCTCGGAGATGCTGTAGGTCACCTCCTTGCTGGCGAAGCGGTTAGGGGCCATGGCACTCTCCTTGCGCTATCTCATCCTGGGTCGCTTGCTGGCGGGCGAGGGCCTTGGCGTGCAGTGCCCGGCCGACCCGGGAGCCGTTGGCCCGCCCCAACTGCTCACTCACCCATTGGCCGGTGGCGGCGAGCTTGTCCAAATCCACCCCTGTGTGCATGCCAAGGCCGTGCAGCAGGTAGACCACCTCCTCCGAGGCGACGTTGCCGGAGGCGCCCGGTGCATAGGGGCAGCCGCCGAGCCCGGCCACCGAGCAGTCGATGGTGCGGATGCCGCGCTCCAGCGCCGGCAGCAGGTTGGCCAGCCCCTGGCCGTAGGTGTCGTGAAAATGCACCGCGAGCCGCCCCGCCGGCACCTCGTGCAGCACGGCGTCCAGCATGGGGGCGACCGTGCCCGGGGTGCCGACCCCTATGGTGTCGCCTAAGGAGATCTCGTGACAACCGAGATCCAGCAGCCGCTCGGCCAGCGCCGCGACCCGTTTCGGGCGGGTCGGGCCCTCGTAGGGGCAGGCGATGACGGTGGAGAGATAACCGCGCACCCGGATGCCGAGGCGGCGCGCCTCTGTCACCAAGGGGGCGAAGCGCACCAATGACTCCTCCACACCGATGCCGATGTTGGCGCGGGTGAAGCCATCGGAGCAGGCTGTGAAGAGGCCAATCTCGTCCACCCGGGCGCTGATGGCGGCCTGCAGCCCCTGCAGGTTCGGCACCAGGGCGCCGTAGCGCACCGGCGTGCGGCGGGGCAGGGCCTCGAACAGGGCGCCTGAATCCGCCATCTGGGGTACCCGTTTGGGGGAGACGAAGGCCCCCACCTCGATGCGCTGCAGGCCGCTCTCGGCGAGGTGCGCGATCAACTCGAGTCGCTGGGCCAAGGGCAGTATGCGGGCCTCGTTTTGCAGGCCATCCCGCGGCCCCATCTCCACCAGGCTCACCCGATCGACGGGTCTGTGTTCTCTGCTCATGATGCGCTCACTTCTGCCGGTTCATCACTTTGTGCAAACTGCACCAGGACGCTGCCTTGGCTCACCTGATCCCCCTGCCGGCAGTGCAGGGCCTCGATCACCCCGTCCCGCTCGGCCTTGAGGCTGTGCTCCATCTTCATGGCCTCCAGTACCAGCAAAGGCTGGCCCCGCTTGACCTGCTGGCCCGCGTCGACCAGCAGGGCCACCAGGATGCCGTGCATGGGGGCGCGTACCTCGCGAAGATCACTCCCATGATGTTGATCAGAGGGGGCCTGATGGAGGGGATCCTCTTCGCAGAATGGAATGTTTCTGCCCTGTATTTGCAGCACGAAACCCTGCCCGGCGGCTTGGACAGGATAGCGCTGCCAGGTTTTCCCTTGCAGCAGCCGCAGATGATCGGGTCCCGCTGCATAGGGGAGGTGGCCTCCCTGCCACTCAAATGTGCCGGCGGACTCATCGAGCGTCAGCGTGCGGCGCTCGTCACCCATTCGCACCACCACAGTCCAGCGCTTGTGGCTGCCGAGCCGAAAGCCCCTGGCCTGCTGCCAGGGTGAGCTGCTGCCGGGGGGCGTCATGTCGGGGCGGCTGGCGAGCCAGAGGGCGGCAAGGGGCCAGGCGAGTGCCGGTATGGGCAAGGGCCCGGTCGGGATGGGCCACTGGGTGTGGTGGCGCATGGCCAGCACCTCCGGCTCCTGACACAGGCGCAGCAGCAGGGCGCCGTTGTGCACCAGGGGGCCCAGCGTCAGGGCACCTAGGGCCTCGGCCAGTTTGGCAAAGGCCTCGGCGCGGCTCTGACCGTGGGCGACCAGCTTGGCGATCATGGGATCGTAATAGGGGCTGACCTCATCCCCGGCGCCGACCCCGGTGTCGATACGGATCCCCATCGGCCAGTGCAGCCAATGGATGGGGCCGCTGGCGGGCAGGAAACCGGCAGGCACGTCCTCGGCGTAGAGGCGCGCCTCCACCGCGTGGCCGCGCAGCACCACCTCCTCCTGGGTCAGCGGCAGGGGCTTGCCCTCGGCCACCGCCAGCTGCCAGGCCACCAGATCCTGACCGGTGACGCATTCTGTGACCGGATGCTCCACCTGCAACCGGGTGTTCATCTCCATGAAGAAGAACTCCCCCTCGCACAGCAAAAATTCGATGGTGCCCGCACCCCGGTAGTCGATGGCCCGGGCGGCGGCCACGGCCGCCTCACCCATTCGCTGTCGCAGGGGGGCCGGGATGTCGGGGGCCGGGGCCTCCTCAATCACCTTCTGGTGGCGACGCTGCAAGGAGCAATCTCGGTCCCCGAGATAGATGGCATTGCCCAGGCTGTCGGCAAACACCTGCACCTCCACGTGGCGGGCACGGGGCAGGTAGCGCTCAAGCAGCACATGATCGTCCCCAAAGGCCGCCAGGGCCTCGCGTTTCACCACCGCCAGCGCCTCGTCGAATTCGGCGAGCCCCTCGACCCGGCGCATCCCCTTGCCACCGCCACCGCTGGCGGCCTTGATCAGCAGGGGGAAGCCGGTCTGGCGCGCCTGATCGCGCAATAGCTCCAGGCTCTGATCCGCGCCGTGATAGCCGGGCAGCACGGGCACGCCGGCCGCCTGCATCAGCGCCTTGGCGCCGGACTTGTCTCCCATGGCGAGGATGGCGGCGCCGCTCGGGCCGATGAAGCGGATCCCGAGATCTTCACAGGCGCTGGCAAAGTCGCTGTTCTCCGACAAGAAGCCGTAACCCGGGTGGATGGCATCGGCCTTGGCCGCATGGGCGATGGCGAGCACCTTGGCGGTGTCGAGGTAGCTCTCCCGGGCGGGAGCCGCTCCCAGGTGCCAGGCCTCGTCGGCGTCGCGTACGTGCATGGCGTTGGCGTCGGCATCCGAGTAGAGGGCTATGGTGTGGATGCCGAGACGGCGGGCCGTCTTGATGACTCGTACTGCTATCTCGCCTCGGTTCGCGATCAACAAGCGCTTGATGGGGGTATTGGCAGTCATTTGCGCTCCTTGCGGGCACGAAAGTAGGAGATAAGGTTGCCGTCCGTGCTCAGGTGATTGTTGTCGAGTTCGGCGATGGCGCCTGTCATGGGTCTGTTCATGTTTCGTCCTTGAAACGGGGGAGCCAGCTGGGAGGACGCTTGTCGAAGAAGGCCTGCATTCCTTCCTGGGCCTCGAGACCGACCCGCACCCGGGCTATGGTCTCGACAGTCTGATCTTGATGGCGCTGGTTGCCGTGATCATCGATGGCGGCCAGCAGCCGTTTGGTCTCTTTCATCGCCTGGGGGCCGTTGCGACACAGTCGCAGGGCCTGGCGACGCCCCTCGGTGAGCAGCTCGGCCGGGCTGGTCATCAGGTGGGCCACGTTGAGGCGGCAGGCGGTGATGGCATCGAAGGGTTCGGCGCTCAGCATATAGCGGCGGGCCTGACGCATGCCCATGGCGCGCACCACGTAGGGGCTGATCACCGCAGGCACCAGTCCCAGACTCACTTCGGAGAGGCAGAAGCGGGCGTTATCGGCGGCGAGCACTATGTCGCAGGCACAGATGAGGCCGAGTGCCCCGCCGTAGGCGGCCCCCTGTACCAGGGCCAGGGTGGGGAAGGGGAGCTCATCTAGGGTCTGCATCAGCCGCGCCAGCACGCGCGCATCTTCGCGGTTTTGCTCGAAATCCGCGTGGGCCAGGTTGCGCATCCAGTCCAGATCGGCGCCGGCGCAAAAATGCTTGCCCTCGGCCCGCAGCAGCAGGACGTGGGGACGGTGCTCTTGGTGAACCAGCTCATCCAGGCAGTCGAGCAGCCCCAGCATCAGCTCGGCGTCGAAGGCGTTGTGACGGGCAGGGCGCGCCAGGATGAGCTCCGCCAGGGGGCCGTGCTGCTCCAGCCGAAAGCTGGGTGGGGGATCGCTAAAGAGGGGATCGGACATGGTGAACTCCTTACATCCGGAAGATGCCGTACTGCTCCGGCCCGGGCTCGGCGCCCTGACAGGCGGCCAGAGCCAGGGCCAGCACGGTGCGGCTCTGGGCGGGATCGATGACGCCGTCGTCCCACAAGCGGGCGCTGGCGTAATAAGGATGGCCCTGGCGCTCGTATTGGGCGATGACGGGGGCGCGAATGGCCTCGGCTTCCTGCTCGCTCAACTCCTTGCCCTCGGCCGCCAGCTTGTCCCGGCGTACCTGCACCAGCACGCCGGCGGCCTGCTCACCCCCCATCACGGAGATGCGGCTGTTAGGCCAGCTGAACAGGAAGTCGGGCTCATAGGCGCGGCCGCACATGCCGTAGTTGCCGGCGCCGAAGCTGCCGCCGACGATCAGGGTGATCTTCGGCACCCGGCTGCAGGCCACGGCAGTCACCAGCTTGGCGCCGTGCTTGGCGATCCCCTCCTTCTCCGCCGCACTGCCCACCATAAAGCCCGTGATGTTCTGCAGGAACAGCAAAGGAATAGAACGCTTGTTGCAGAGCTGGATGAAGTGGGCCCCCTTCTGGGCGCTGTCGCTGTGCAGCACGCCGTTGTTGGCGAGGATGCCGACCTGCATGCCCTGGATGCGGGCAAAGCCGGTAACTAGCGTGGTGCCGAAAAGCGCCTTGAACTCGTCGAACTCGGAGCCATCCACCAGGCGTGCTATCAGCTCCTTGGCGTCATAGGGGCGCTTGAGATTGGTGCCCACCAGGCCGTAGAGATCCTCTATGGGGTAGCAGGGCTCCTCGAAGGCCGGGTTGGCGTGATGGTGGGCGGGCTCTGGCTGGCCGTTTTCCCCCAGGTTGCTGACTAACGTGCGGGCGATGGAAAGCGCATGGGCATCGTCCTCGGCCAGATGATCCGCCACCCCCGAGTGGGCGCAGTGCACCAGGGCGCCGCCCAGGGCCTCGGCGCTGATGGTCTCGCCGGTGGCGGCCTTGACCAGGGGCGGGCCCGCCAAGAAGATGGTGGCCTGGTTCTTGACCATGATGGACTCGTCCGCCATGGCGGGTACGTAGGCACCGCCGGCGGTGCACAGGCCCATCACCACCGCGAGCTGGGGTATGCCCTTGGCGGACATGCGGGCCTGGTTGTAGAAGATGCGGCCAAAGTGCTCCCGGTCAGGGAATACCTCGTCCTGCATGGGCAGGAAGGCGCCGCCGGAGTCCACAAGATAGAGACAGGGCAGGCGCAGCCGCTCGGCGATGGCCTGGGCGCGCAGGTGTTTTTTCACCGTGAGGGGGTAATAGGTACCCCCCTTGACGGTGGCATCGTTGACCACCAGCAGGCAGAGCCGGCCCGAGATGCGGCCGAGCCCGGTGATGATGCCGGCGGCGGGCACCGTTTCGTCATAGACCTGCCAGGCGGCGAGGGCGGAGAGTTCAAGAAAAGGGGAGCCGGGGTCGAGCAACTGATCGATGCGATCGCGGGGCAGCAGCTTGCCCCGATCCCGGTGGCGGGCCTGATTGGCAGCGCCGCCCCCCAAGGTTATCTCATCGAAATTGACATGGAGATCCATGACCAGGGCCGCCATGGCCGCGCGGTTCTCGCTAAATTCCGGGCTGGCCGTGTCGAGGCGAGAGAAGAGGCGACTCATGCCTGCTCTCCCATCAGCTCGCGGCCGATGAGCCAGCGGCGGATCTCGGAGGTGCCGGCGCCTATTTCGTAGAGCTTGGCGTCTCGCAGCAGGCGGCCTGTGGGGTATTCGTTGATGTAGCCGTTGCCCCCCAGCAGCTGGATGGCATCGAGCGCCATCTGGGTGGCATTCTCGGCGGCAAACAGGATGGCGGCGGCGCAATCCTTGCGACTGGTGTGGCCCGAATCGCAGGCCGCGGCCACCGAATAGACCAGGGCGCGGCTGCTGGCGAGGCGGGTGTACATGTCGGCGAGCTTGCCCTGCACCAGTTGGAACTCGCCGATGGCCTGACCGAACTGCTTGCGCTCGCGCACATAGGGCAGCACCACGTCCATGCAGGCCTGCATGATGCCAAGGGGCCCGGCCGCCAGCACGATGCGCTCGTAATCGAGCCCGCTCATCAGCACCTTGACCCCGCCGTGCAATGGACCGAGCAGATTCTCTTTTGGCACCTTGCAATCGTCGAACACCAGCTCGCAGGTGCTGGAGCCGCGCATGCCGAGCTTGTCGAGCTTCTGGGCCGTGGTGAACCCCGGTGTGCCTGCCTCGACGATAAAGGCCGATATCCCCTTGGGGCCGGCTGATGCGTCCGTCTTGGCGTAGATGACGAAGGTGTCCGCGTCCGGCCCGTTGGTGATCCACATCTTGTTGCCGTTGAGCACGAAATGATCGCCCCTGTCTTGCGCGCTCAGGCGCATGGCAACCACGTCTGAGCCGGCTCCCGGTTCGCTCATGGCGAGCGCCCCCACGTGCTTGCCGCTGACCAGATCAGGCAGGTAACGCGCCTTCTGATCAGGGGTGCCGTGGCGGTGGATCTGGTTGATGCAGAGGTTGGAGTGGGCGCCATAGGAGAGGCCGACCGAGGCGCTGGCGCGGCTCACCTGCTCCATCACCAGCACGTGGGCGAGGTAGCCGAGATCTACGCCCTCATAGGCTTCCGCCACCGTGATGCCGTGCAAGCCCAGCGCCCCCATCTGGGGCCAGAGATCCCGGGGGAAGGAGTTGCTCCTGTCTATCTCCTCGGCGCGGGGGGCTATCACTTTCTGGCAGAAGGCCTCGACCTGTTCGGTCAGGGCCTGCAGGGTCTCATCCATCAGGGCATGCATCCTTGCTCTCCTTATCAAGCGGGGTCTGTCCCGACCGGTTTCGTGCCGCAAGGGCGTAGCAAACTGGTCAGTCCATCAATGAATCAAGTTTACGTTAGCGTAAACGTAAATGAATTGTTAGTCTAAGGTAAATTCGTTATCAGGCGTCGGCAAGGGGGTATTTCCCCGCAACCGGTCGGACTCAAGGAGTGGAGAAGATGGTAAGCAACTGCATCCCGCAGCCCGGCCATGGGCCGAGACTCAATGACGGCGTCTTTGTCGCAGCATGGGGGACCCTATGAGCAACCAGCACAGCGGTCATCCGCAAACCCGATACGGGGATCTGCCGCTCTACATCGGCGGTGAGGCTTATCTGTCTGCGAGCGAGGAGTGGATCGAGGTGACCAACCCGGCGGATCAGAGCCTGCTGGCACGGGTACCCAAGGCTACCCCGGCCGAGATAGAGCATGCGGTGCGCACCGCCCACGACGCCTACCTGCTCTGGCGGGAGGTGCCGGCCCCGGAACGGGCACGGGTCATGTTCAACTACCAACACCTGCTCAAGGTGCATCACGACGAGCTGGCGGCCCTGCTGGCCCAGGAGACAGGCAAGAATCTGGCGGATGCCAAGGGGGATGTGTGGCGCGGCATCGAGGTGGTGGAGCAGGCCTGCGCCATCGCCAGCCAAACCCTGGGGGAGACCATGGGCAACGTGGCGCGCCGGGTCGACGGCCACTCCTGGGTGCAGCCGCTCGGGGTCTGTGTCGGCATCACGCCGTTCAACTTCCCGGCCATGATCCCGCTCTGGATGTTTCCGCTGGCGGTGGCCTGTGGCAATGGCTTCGTACTCAAACCCTCCGAGCAGGATCCTCTTACCCCCATGCGCCTGGCTGAGCTGTTCGCCGAGGCTGGCGCGCCCAAGGGCATTCTGTCGGTAGTGCACGGCGGCGCCGAGCAGGTGGATGCGCTACTCATCCATCCGGACGTGAAGGCGGTCAGCTTCGTCGGCTCTGCCCGGGTCGGTGCCCACGTCTATCGCACCGCCACCGAGCACTTGAAACGGGCCCAGTGTTTTGTCGGTGCCAAGAACCACATGGTGATCATGCCCGATGCCAACAAGAGCCAGGTGCTGAGCAACCTGGTGGGGGCCGGGGTAGGCGCCGCTGGTCAGCGCTGCATGGCCATCAGCGTGTCGGTCTTCGTGGGCAGCGCCAGGGAGTGGATCCCGGCGCTCGCCGCCGAGTTTGCCAAGGTCAAACCCGGGGTGTGGCACGATCCAGAGGCCGCCTACGGCCCCCTTATCAGCCCGGAAGCCAAGGTCCGGGTCGAGGGACTGATCGAAGCGGGCATCAAGGAAGGAGCCGAGTGCCTGCTGGACGGCCGCTTCTGCGACGTGCCCGGCTACCCGGTGGGCAACTGGGTTGGGCCCACCCTGTTTCGCGGCGTGACCCCAGAGATGCGCATCTATAAAGAGGAGATCTTCGGCCCCGTGCTCGCCTGTCTCGAGGTGGAGAACCTGGATGAGGCGCTGACCCTCATCAACAACAACCCCTATGGCAACGGTACCTCCATCTTCACCGGCTGCGGCGCCGCGGCCCGCAAGTTCCGCCATGAAGTGGCGGTGGGCCAGGTGGGGATTAACGTGCCCATCCCGGTGCCACTGCCCTTCTTCTCCTTCACCGGCTGGCGCGGCTCCTTCTACGGGGATCTGCACGCCTACGGCAAGCAGGCGGTGCGCTTCTACACAGAGACCAAGACGGTGACCGAGCGCTGGTTCGACGAGGACATCCCCACCGGCCCCAATATGACCATCAGCCTGCGTTAGGTGATGGGCACGTTGAGGCGCGTGCCTCCCTGGGGTCATCAAGGTGGCCATCAGACTGAACGATTGAGATAACAAGGAAGCGAACAAGATGGATTTTACGTTGACCTCGGATCAGCTGGCCTATGTGGAGGCCGCCAGTGCCTTCGCCGATGAGGCGCTCAAACCCCATGCCGCCCGCTGGGACAGGGAGCACGAGTTCCCCGTCGCTACCATCAAGCAGGCGGCGGAGCTGGGTTTCTGTGGCCTCTATACCCCGGAGCAATACGGTGGGCTGGCTCTGCCACGGCTCGATGCGAGTCTTATCTTCGAGCGCCTCTCTATGGGCTGCACCTCCACCACGGCTTATCTCACCATCCACAACATGGTGAGCTGGATGCTGGGCTCCTGGCTGCCGGAGGAGGTCGCGAGAGAATGGGTGCCGCGCCTCGCCAGCGGCGAGCTGCTGGGCTCTTACTGCCTCACCGAGCCCGGCGCAGGCTCCGATGCGGCGGCCCTCAAGACCCGCGCCGTGCGAGAGGGAGAGGATTACCTCATCGACGGCAGCAAGGTGTTCATCTCGGGGGCGGGCAGCACCCAGGTGCTGGTGGTGATGGCTCGCACCGGCGGCGAGGGGGCAAAAGGGATTTCCGCCTTTATGGTGCCCGCCGAAACGGCCGGGGTGAGCTATGGCAAGGCCGAGGAGAAGATGGGCTGGAACAGCCAGCCGACCCGGGAGGTGAATTTCAGCGCCGTGCGTATTCCCGCCCGTTACCGGCTCGGTGAGGAGGGTGAGGGCTTCAAGTTCGCCATGCAGGCCCTGGATGGCGGGCGCATCAACATCGCCAGCTGCTCGGTGGGCACGGCCCAGCAGGCGCTGAACGATGCCCTGGCCCATGTACAGCAGCGCCAGCAGTTTGGTTGCCCCATCGCGGAATTTCAGAGCGTGCAGTTTCGTCTCGCCGACATGGCCACCGAGCTCGCCGCCGCGAGACTGCTGGTGCGCCAGGCCGCCGACAAGCTGGACAGGGGCAGCCCGGACAAGAGCGCCTGGTGCGCCATGGCCAAGCGTCTGGCCACCGACACGGGTTATCGCGTCTGCGACGAGGCTCTGCAACTCTTTGGCGGCTATGGTTATATCCGCGAATACCCGCTCGAGCGCTACCTGCGCGACACCCGGGTACATCGCATCTTGGAGGGCACCAACGAAGTTATGCGGCTGATCATCGCCCGCCGTCTGCTGGCGGATCCCGGCCTTGCGCTGGAATAACGCGCACAGGGATCAGGCTTTGTGAGCCAGCCGAAGTTAGGCTCCATTCAACCCTGTCATCATGGGCAGGTTTATTCACAAGGACGATGCAATGACAAGGATCAGGCTCGAATATCACGGCCACGTGGCCTACATCACCCTCGATCACCCGCCTGCCAACACCTGGACCCTCGCCAGCCTGCAGGCCTTCTTGCAGATGATGGTGGAGCTGGATAGCCGCCCCGACGTGGTGGCCCTGGTGATCCGCGGGGCAGGGGAGAAATTCTTCTGCGCCGGCGCCGATCTCAAGATGTTCGCCGATGGCAGCCTGGAGCATGCACGCGCGGTGGCCGAGGCCTTCGGTCATGCCTTCGAGGCGTTGGCCAATTTCCACGGCGTCAGCATAGCCGCCATCAATGGCTATGCCATGGGGGGCGGGCTGGAAGTGGCGCTGGCTTGCGACATCCGCATCGCCGAGCAGCAGGCTACCCTCGGCCTGCCGGAGGCCTCTGTGGGTCTGCTGCCGTGCGCCGGTGGCACCCAGCGCCTCACCGAGCTGGTGGGGCCGGGTTGGGCCAAGCGCATGATCCTGTGCGGCGAGAAGATGAGCGCCAGCCGGGCCTACGAGATGGGGCTGGTGGAAGAGGTGGTGACCGAGGGACACGCCTGGGCGGCGGCGCAGCAGATGGCGCAGCGAGTCGTGCGCCAGAGCCCGAGCGCGCTGCGAGTCTGCAAGACATTGATAAACCAGGGCCGCAGCGGCCCACGGGATGCGGCGCTGCCCCTTGAGCGGCGCCTGTTCCTCGACCTGTTCGGTGATCCCAACCAGCGCGAAGGGGTTGCCGCCTTCCTCGAGAAGCGGCAGCCGAGCTGGCACTATGGTGCCCCGTCCAAAAAAGGGGAGACCGGAAATGAGTGAGCCGGTTACCCAGGCCCTTTACCCCACCAGGGACGGCCGTCAGATAGGGGTGCTGACCCTCGACAGCCCCACCTCCCTCAATGCCCTGAGTCTGCCGATGATCGCCATCCTGCGGCGCACCCTCACCCAGTGGGAGCAGGAGCCCGCCGTGGTTTGTGTGCTGCTGCAAGGCGCCGGCGAGAAGGCATTTTGCGCCGGCGGCGACATTCGCTCCTTCTATTACCGCCGGCAGGAGGAGAGCAAGCAGGCGCTGTTTGGCTATGCTCGCGACTTCTTCGAGCAGGAATATCGGCTCGATCACCAGATCCATCGCTATACCAAGCCCCTCATCTGCGTGGCGGATGGCATCAGCATGGGCGGTGGCATCGGCCTCTTCGCCGGTGCCGGGTTCCGGGTGGTGACCGAGAAGAGCCTGTTCGCCATGCCGGAGGTGACCATAGGCCTCTACCCGGACGTGGGGGCCAGCTGGTTTTTAAGCCGTATGCCGGGTCGGCTCGGGCTCTGGCTCGGCCTCACAGGTGCCCGTTTCAACGGAGCGGATGCTCTTGGCCTGGGGCTCGCGGATCACCTGATGGCGAGCCATGAGCGGGCCGAACTGTTGCCCCGACTCGCCGGGATCAACTGGTCACAAGAACCCATTCAACAGATAGATCAACTGCTCAGGCACTTGCAGGCAGCGGTTTCTGCCGATACTCCGGCCCCCGTGCTCTTGCCTCATCAGGTCAGGATCGATGCTCTGCTGGCGGGGCGCAGTTTGGAGGGGGTCTTGGCGAGCCTGGGGGAGGCGAGTCTTGGGTCAGAGCAGGAGGCGAGCCTGGCCCGGGCCCGGGAGACTTGCCAAACTGGCAGCCCCATCAGCCGCGCCATCTTCTGGCGCCAGTACTGGCAGGCGCGCCGTCAGTCCCTGGCCGAGGTGTTTGCCGACGAACTGGCACTGTCGGTCAACTGCGTGCTCAAGGGAGACTTCGTGGAAGGGGTGAGGGCGCTGCTGATTGACAAGGACAAGTCCCCTCGCTGGCAGACGCCGCCCCAGGGGGAAGCCTGGCTGGACGCATTCTACCGCTGGCCAGAAGGAGTGAATCCCTTGGTCAGCGACCCTCTCAGAGGGTGAGTCATCGAGGTGGCCCGGCTGCAGTGGCCTGGCCGCCGTACAGGAAACAGGCAAGGAGCAAAGCATGACAAGGATTGGATTCATCGGTCTTGGCAACATGGGGGGGCCCATGGCCGCCAATCTGGCGAAGGCAGGACACTCGGTACGGGTGTTCGATCTGATGCCAGAGAGTGTGGAGAAGGCGATTGCGGCCGGTTGCATCGCCGCCGACGATGCCCGCGAGGCGGTGAGTGGCTGCGATGTGGCCATCAGCATGTTGCCGGCAGGGGAGTACGTGCGCGGGCTCTGGCTGGCGGAGGGGGGCGGCCAGGATCTGCTGGGGGCATTGTCAGTGGGCGCCCTGGTGATCGATTGCTCCACCATAGACGTGGCCTCGGCCCGTCAGGTGGGCGTGGCGGCGAAGGGGCGTGGCATTCGTTTCATCGATGCCCCCGTCTCGGGAGGCGTGGCCGGGGCCGCGGCGGGGACCCTCACTTTTATCGTCGGTGGCGAGAGTACCGACTTCGAGGCCGCCAAGCCTATCCTGGCTCACATGGGGCAAAACCTGTTCCACGCAGGGGCCTTGGGTGCGGGTCAGATAGCCAAGATGTGCAACAACATGCTGCTCGCCATCCAGATGGCGGGCACCGCCGAGGCGCTGGCCCTCGGGGTGAAGGAGGGGCTGGATCCGAGCGTGCTCTCCACCATCATGGGCAAGAGCTCTGGCAACAACTGGAGTCTTGAGCGCTACAACCCCTGGCCCGGGGTAATGGAGAACGTGCCGGCATCGCGGGGCTATCAGGGGGGCTTCATGACCCGCTTGATGGTGAAAGACCTAGGGCTGGCCATGGGACTCGCCGAGCATGCCCACAGCGCCGTGCCCATGGGGGCCCTGGCCCGCAACCTGTTCAACTTGCACGCGAGTCAGGGGCAGGGAGCCAAGGATTTCTCCAGCATCCTCGAGCTCTATCGGGACAAGACAGCGCCGGGTTGAGCGCCGCTATCCGCGTTTACCCGATAGTTTTTTACTCGACATTTTTTGCTCGACAGTCAGCGGCCATCTCATCAGGAGCCTTTATGGACATTCATAACAGAGTCATTGCCATCACCGGGGCCGGACGCGGGCTCGGCCGCGCCATCGCCCTGAGCCTTGCGAGCCAGGGGGCCGTGCTGGCGCTTATCGACGTCAATCGCACGGATCTGGAGGTGACCGAGGCCGAGCTGCGTAGCCGGGACGGGCGCTGCGCCCTGTTCGTCTGCAACGTGGCGGTTGAATCCGAGGTGGAGGCCACCTTCGCCGCCATCAAGGAGCAGTTTGGCACTCTGCACGGTCTCATCAACTGCGCCGGGATCCTGCGGGACGGCATGCTGATCAAGGTAAAAGAGGGGGAACTTCAGGAGAAGCTGAGCCTGGCCCAGTGGCAATCCGTCATCGACGTCAACCTCACCGGCACCTTCCTGTGCGGGCGCGAGGGGGCTGCCCTGATGGCCCTGGGCGGGCAGGGGGGCGTCATCATCAACATCTCCTCCATCGCCCGCGCCGGCAATATAGGCCAGAGCAACTATGCCGCCAGCAAGGCCGGGGTCGCCTCTTTGGTGGTGACCTGGGCGCGGGAGCTGGCCCGCCACCAGATCCGGGTGATGGGCATAGCGCCAGGTGTGTTCGCCACCGACATGACGGCGGCGATGAAACCCGAGGCCATGGCGCGGATGCAGCAGGCCATCCCGGTCGGCACCCTGGGGCAGGGGGCTCAGTTGGCCCAGACGGTGCAGTTCATCCTCGCCAACGACTACCTGTCCGGGCGGATCATCGATCTCGATGGCGGCTTGCGGCTCTAGCGATTTCCTTACATGCAAACACGCCCCCTCACGGGGCGTTTTTGTTAGTGGTCCGGTGACTGGCTGCTAACGAATCCGCTTTTGACAGCCTGAATAGCCATGCAGCCCTTTTTTGCAAAAGGGGGATCAAGTCATGGAAAAATGTGAAATATCAACGGGTCTTTCTTAATTTGAAGCAGCTCACAGGCGTCATGAGTGAGTGCTGTAGAATTGCGCGCGGTCAAGACGGTGCATGATTGGTGCTATGAAGGATTGCGGTCGGAATAGTCATGCAATATAGTTGCCGCCTTTTTCACGGGGTACGGATTTTTCGCCCCTCCCATGTCGCGCGCAGCATGAATACGGATGCTCTGCAGCCGCCTAATCAAACAGGATTGAGATGGACAAGAAACTAGGGCTCGGCGCCCTCATCTCGCTGGTGATCGGCTCCATGGTCGGCGCCGGGGTCTTCAGTCTGCCACAAAATATTGCTGCACACGCCAGCGCCGGGGCCGTCGCCCTGGGGTGGGCCATCACGGGGATCGGCATGATCTGCCTGGCCCTGGTCTATCAGAACCTCTCCATGCGCCGCCCGGATCTCGATGGCGGTATCTTCAGTTACGCCAAGGCCGGTTTCGGTGACTTCGTTGGCTTCAATGCGGCCTGGGGCTACTGGCTCTGCCAGCTGCTGGCCAACGTCTCCTACGCCATCGTGGTGTTCAGTGCCCTGAGCTACTTCTTCGATACCCCGGACAACGTCATCTTCGGCGACGGTAACACCCCGGTGGCCATCACATTGGCGTCCCTGCTCATCTGGTCGGTACACGCCCTGGTGCTGCGCGGGATCCAGGTCGCGGCCCTGGTGAATATTGTCACCACCATCGCCAAGATGGTGCCGCTCATCGTGTTCTGCGTCGCCATCCTGCTGGCCTTCAACATGCAGACCTTCACCCTGGACTTCTGGGGACAGGGCAACGGTGAGCTGGGCTCAGTGATGGATCAGGTCAAGTCCACCATGAAGGTGACGCTCTGGGTCTTCATCGGTATCGAGGGGGCCGTGGTGGTCTCCGCCCGTGCCCGTCATCGCAAGGATGTGGGCCGCGCCACCGTGCTGGCGCTGCTCGGCGCCCTGGCGCTCTACGTCATGGTGACCCTGTTCTCCCTTGGCGTCATGAACCAGCCGCAGCTGGCTGCCCTCAAGAACCCGTCCACCGCCATGATCCTCGAAGCCGTGGTCGGTCCCTGGGGCGCCTGGCTCATCAACATCGGCCTGGTGATCTCCGTGATGGGGGCCCTGCTCAGCTGGACTGTGCTGGCGGCCGAGGTGCCCTACATCGCCGGCAAGACCGGGGTCTTCCCGGCCTGGTTTGCCAAGGAGAACAAGAACGGCTCCCCCCAGGTGTCGCTCTGGTGCTCCACCTGCCTGGTGCAGGTCTTCCTCATCATCATCTACTTCCAGAACAGCACCTACCTGGCGCTGGTCAATATCGCCACCTCGGCGGCCCTGGTGCCTTACGTCTTCTCCGGCGCCTATGGCCTCAAGCTGGCGCTGCAAGGACAGACCTACGAGAACCAGCCCCATCAGCGCAAGCGTGACTTGCTGTTGGCGCTGGTGGCCACCGTCTACGGCTGCTGGCTGGTCTATGCCGCCGGGGTGGAATACCTGCTGCTGGTGGCGCTGCTCTACAGCCCAGGCATCTTCATCTACTGGAAGGCGCGCCAGCACCATGGCCTGCGTCGCCTCAACCGGCTGGAGCAGGGGATGACGGCGGCCCTGCTCGGTTGCGCCGTGCTGGCCTTCTACAAGGTGATGGACGGTACCATTCCCTTGCATTAATCGGCACAATGAAGAGATGGCCTGGGGCCATCTCTTTTTTTATGCGCGCAATAAGATAAAAACGCTGCCGCACCGATCGGGAAGGAATTTTTATGCTGTTTTTGGGGTATCTGCTGTTGGGGGCCTTCGCGGGCATACTGGCCGGGCTGTTCGGGATCGGGGGCGGCCTCATCATAGTGCCGGTACTGGTGCTGAGCTTCCATGCCCAGGGGGTGCCGCCCGAGATCGTCACGCACCTGGCACTGGGTACCTCCTTGCCCACCATGATCTTCACCGGGATAAGCTCATTGCGGGCGCACCGTGAAGCCGGCGCCGTGGACTGGACCCTGATCCGCAGGCTGGGGGCGGGCATGCTCATTGGCGCCTGGCTCGGCGGCATGACCGCGAATCTGCTGAGCGCCAGCACCCTCAACATCATCATCGGCTGCTTCGCCTGGACCATGGCGGTGCAGATGGGACTGAACCTCAGGCCCAAGGCGGAGCGTCACCTGCCGGGCCCCGTCGGCACCGGCATCGCGGGGACCGTCATCGGCTGGTTGTCGGCGCTGTTTGGCATAGGGGGCGGCTCCATGACGGTGCCTTATCTGACCTGGAACAGCGTACCGATGCGCAACGCCGTGGCGGCGTCCGCCGCCTGCAGCATCCCCATCGCGCTGGCGGGCAGCCTGAGTTACCTCTACGCCGGCTGGGGTCATGCCGACTTGCCCGAGTGGAGCTTGGGGTTTGTCTACCTGCCGGCCCTGCTCGGCATCATTCTTACCAGCACCCAGTTTGCCCGCATCGGCGCTCGGCTGGCCCATCGTCTCTCTCCCCAGCGGCTCAAGCAGGCCTTCGCCCTGTTGATGCTGGTGGTGGGCGCAAAATTCATGCTATTTAGCTGATTTATTGGAAAATTGCCGAAAAATCAGGCGAACGATTCGGCTCCAGGCAGAAAGCCGTTGCATTGACCGGCCAGTTTGCCTATTCTCCTCGCCGGTGGTCCTATTGGTCCTCTCGCATTGATAACCCGTCGACCTGGTCAGGACCGGAAGGTAGCAGCCAAGGTGGGGGACTCGAGTGCCGGGATGTGGCTGGTAGGGCCACCACTTTTGTTTGTGATTCAGTAACTTACCTCTCTTTGGCCTCTTGGTAATCCACCTGATGTGGATAGCAGGAGTGCACTATGAACCTCTGGCTTTCCCCTCTTGATGTTTGATACTACCGCAAGGTAGCGATTCTCCCGTGTGGTAGACGCAAGGATATTAAGAAATCTCTATGCACCCACGACAAGCAGCTGGCCTACGAAAAGGTGGCGCTGCTACGCGCCTGTTCCCGCTCCCGTGGGGCTGCACCTGCATCTCAACATTCCCTCGTACCAGCTACACCCCCAGCCCCGAAGAAGAAGGCTGACCCCCTCTCGATAACGAGCGACCGCTACCAGAAGGAAAAGGCCCTGTCTTGGGCGCCTACTGAGCAGCGCAACCAGAAGAGCTACATTGCCTACTTCATCAAGGAGGCAGGTGATAAGCCCGCAGCCGATTACAGCAAGGGAAGGTGCGAACAAGCGGGTCATTTCTTCCCAAGCTGGCTCGCCGATTAAAATTTCGCGTGTTTAGACCGATTTTTTCTCCCGTAAACACCTCGAACCAGCCTATTTAGACCGTTTCTTCGCCGTTTCAGGCGTTATTCCCAGTTTTTAGTGAGATCTCTCCCACTGACGTATCATCTGGTCCACTCGAGATAGGTTGGCTAAGGTGAATAACATCGCCAGTTGGTTATCGTTTTTCAGCAACCCCTTGTATCTGGCTTTCACAAAACCGAACTGCCGCTTGATGATGCGAAACGGATGTTCCACCTTAGCCCGGATGCTGGCTTTCATGTATTCGATGTTGATGGCCGTTTTGTTCTTGCGCGGATGTTGCTCCAAGGTTTTTACCTTGCCGGGACGCTCGGCGATCAGCCAGTCCACATCCACCTCGGCCAGCTCCTCACGCTGTGGCGCTCCTCGGTAGCCAGCATCGGCTGAGACAAATTCTTCCTCTCCATGCAGCAGATTACCCAGCTGATTGAGATCATGCTCGTTGGCTGCGGTGGTGACCAGGCTGTGGGTCAGGCCACTCTTGGCATCGACACCAATGTGGGCCTTTATGCCAAAGTGCCACTGATTACCTTTCTTTGTCTGATGCATTTCCGGATCGCGTTGCTGTTCTTTGTTCTTTGTTCTTTGTTCTTTGTTCTTTGTTCTTGATCGAGCTGGGAGCCTCAATGATGGTAGCATCCACCAAGGTGCCTTGGGTCATCATGACGCCTGCTTCGGCCAGCCAGCGATTGATGGTCTTGAACAATTGGCGAGCCAGTTGATGCTGCTCCAGCAGGTGGCGGAAATTCATGATGGTGGTGCGGTCCGGCAAGGTGCTATCTAGGGATAACCGGGCAAACAGGCGCATGGAGGCAATCTCGTACAGGGCATCTTCCATGGCACCGTCGCTGAGGTTGTACCAATGCTGCATGCAGTGAATGCGCAGCATGGTCTCTAACGAATATGGCCGCCGGCCATTGCCGCCCTTGGGATAAAACAGCTCGATGACATTGGCCATGTTTTGCCACGGCAGCAATTGGTCCATGCGGGACAAGAAAATCTCTTTTCGGGTCTGACGGCGCTTACTGCTGAATTCACTGTCGGCGAAGGTGAGTTGGTGACTCATGATGAACCCTATTGCATGGCTCCATATGACAACATAATCTCATATCAGGAACTTGTTAGCACCTTCCCTAGCCACCCAGATTAGCTACCGCTTGGTGAAAGGGACATCCTTGGATGACGTGCAACGGCACTTTAATCAAGCAAACAAAGCTGACACTGAAACCAGAAATGATGATGCTCCGTCAAACCGCAATATTTCTGCTCAGCAACGAAGCCGTGGCACAGTCCAATCCACATGCTGGACATTCAAAAAGCGCAACCCTGATGAAAAATGGTTCGTAGTGGTAGTTCGGCAGGATCGAGAGTGGAATCATCCTGACGTTCTGGACGAGGAACCATACGCGCTCGTAGTGACTGTTGCTGATCGCGAGAATGAGAATGCACAGCTCTACACACAGATCCAGGCTCTGATTGCACAGCAAATAGTGGTTCGGGAACAGGCTGCACGCTTGCAGGCTCGGAAGTAACACTATGTGCTTTTAGCTCTATCTCGGCTTGTATAAAAAGAAACCGCCACTACTGGCGGTTTTTTACTTGTAGGTAGAATAAGAACTTACTTTCATTCACGAGTGAATCACTTCTAGAAGAAGAGCGACAGTTAGCAGTCTCGTATGCCTAGAGGTGGAGATAACAGCGCCTGTCACAGTCGTTCGAGTAGACCTTCGTTTCTATCCTGGAATTCAGCAATCGAGTGTCTGGCAAATCCGAGGCGATTCATTGCTGGGCAATGATAACGATGTCATTACTTTCTTTATATTTTTCAGCATAAAAAGCTATTCGTGTCAACGCCCTAACTAAGCACGGAATATGTGATAAAAATTGATCTGTAGCATTATTAACATTAAATGTAATGTAATAATTCTCGGCGCTATACGCGATAATATATAAATCTAACAATTTTCTAAATCATAAAGGGAATTAATAATGAAAGAACTTAATACGCTTGAAGTTGATATGGTGGCTGGGGGATGGCAAGCTCAGGGATCATCAGGCAATGATGCAAGAAACTCCCCAGCAGAAGGGAGTGGTAATCATGGCCGTGGGAACAGTGGTAACGGTGGAAATAGTAATAAGGGCTCTGGCCCTTGGATATCCGGAGATAGTTGTTTGTCCACGGTTGTTCGTGATGCCGGATATGGATTAATGGGGGGGGCTACTGGCTCAATTGGTCATCCAGCGAAAATGGTTAGTACCATACTTGCTGGCGGGGTCTTGGGCGCAATGGCCGGATATAGCGAATGCAATAATCATGGAGTTAGTTCCTCATCGGGAAGCAGTGGTAAAAATAATAGAAACAACGGCAACCATTAATTGATAATAGCAATAATTGCTTCCCCATCAATTAGGAAATAAAATGCTAAATAGGTTAAGTTTGCGGTATTGTATTAGGTCGCTTGTAAAGCCGTCGCTTGTGATGGTGTTTCTATATATTTGCAGTCTACCTGATGATTTATACTTCAACCCACCGATATGGTTTTATATCTCAATGTTCATTTTGATTCTGGCTTTAAATTTATATGATGATTTTAAGAAGTAATGTGAATTATTAAGTCTGATAGGTGCGATAATAAACTTTGTCGCACCTTTTTCTTCTTAAGTAAATTTGAAAGTAGCCATGTGAGTATGTTTAGAGAAGAAGCCGTTATTGCTTACAAGAATAAATTTGAGGGTAGGCCGATAATACTCCTGCCAATATCTATTAAAATTGCATCATATGCATCCATATTTATAGTGCTAATTACTCTATTTCTCCTTATATACTGTGATTATACTAGACGAATCCAGGTTAATGGCATTGCCATTCCTAAAGGTGATGTGATCAGAATACATAGTATAAGTGATGGTACTATAGATGATATCCGTGTTAATGAAGGGCAACATGTCAAAAAAGGGGATGTAATTCTAACTTTAATAAATGAAAAAAAATACGGAGACATAAACGTCAGAAAAGAAGCTATAAAGTTAATGGAAAGTAAGTATGCGTATACTCAAAGACAGGTCATGCTCCATGACAAAAAATATATGGAGAACTATAGTAAATTATCCAAAGAGGTATCTCATTTACGTTCAGAGATAAGCATCACAGATGAAGCATCCCGTCTTTATAAGTTACAATTCGATATAGCATCAGAAAATTTAAAAAAACACGAACGTTTATTAAAAATGAGGGTTATCTCTCATAACCAATATGAGTCTCTTCGTTCCACCTGGATTGATGCACAGATAAAGCTAAATGGTATACACCTTCAAAAGGCGAAGCTATTATCAGCATTGACTGAAGCTGAAGGAGATCTTTCCTCATTTCCAATTGAAATGGAAAATGAAAGGATTTCTCTAGAAAAAGATAGTGCACAACTTAAAATGAATATTATTGACGCGAACTCAGAACGTTCATTTCAGGTATTATCGCCTATCGATGGAATACTGGGATCTCTAAATTCATTCGAAGGAAAGAACATAAGTCGCACACAATTGCTTGCAGTTGTAATACCTGATAGCTCTGTAATGGAGGGGGCTCTTTATATACCAAGTAAAGCGATTGGATTTATAACAAAAGGGAGTGAAGTTAAAGTAAGAATGGATGCGTTTCCATATCAAAAGTTTGGACATATAGATGCTGTTGTCAACTCTGTGCCAACCACCGCTCTATTACCTCATGAAATACCTGAAGCCTTTAATAACAAAGAGATGCTATACAGCGTCAAAATAAAATTTCACAACGATTATATCACTGCATATGGGGAGAAAAAACCAATCAGGTCATCTATGACTTTTACAGCTGATGTAATGTTAGATAAACGAAAGTTGTTTGAGTGGATACTTGAGCCGCTTTATACAATAACAGGAAAACTATAATATATATGGATGTAAAATTCTTCTCTAAAAATAAATTGCCAATATTTTTCCAGTCAGAGCTGTCAGAGTGTGGTCTCGCATGTATAGCTATGATTGCAAGTTATCATGGCCATAAAATAAATACAGCATCAATCAGGAAACAGTTTAACTCATTCTCTATGGGAGCAAAGCTCCGCGATCTAATGGATTTGGCTTCCCAACTATATCTATTACCTAGAGCATTACGCGTGGATCTCCATGAACTAGGCCAGTTGAAGATGCCATGCATATTGCATTGGAATATGAACCATTATGTTGTGCTAGCTGATGTTAAAAAAAAACATATCATAGTGCATGATCCTGCGATAGGAAAAGTAAAGGTACCCTTTAGTAAGGTCAGTGAATCATTTACAGGGGTCGCTTTAGAGCTGACTAAAAAAGTTTCTTTTGAGGAAATATCAGTAGAAAATAAAATTTCGTTTAGAGATATCCTCGAAAAACTCCCAGATATTAAATCTCCGTTAATACAAATAATATTTCTTTCATTTTTTTTAGAAGCTATATCAATAATCCCTCCATTATATATGCAGTTCATTATTGATGGTGTGCTACTAAACTCAGATCGAGAGCTACTTCTAACTATAATAATATCATCATTAGCTATACTAGCGATTAATGTTATTATTCAATCCATCCGCTCATGGGCGGCATTGGTTCTTAGTGTAAAAATGAATCTATCGTGGATGAGAAATATATTTCACCATTTATTATCTTTGCCTATTTATTTTTTTGAAAAAAGGCAAATAGGCGATATATCATCTAGATTTAGTAGCTCGATATCGATACAACAAACACTAACGAATTACTTTATAGAGTCATTGCTAGATGGAATTATGGCACTTGGTACTCTAGTGTTAATGTTATTGTATAGTTATAAGCTAGCTATAATATCAATTTGCTCTTTAGTGGGGTACACTTTTTTTAGATTGGCTTGGTATTCCTATTTAAAGGAAATAACAGAAGAGCAGCTTGTTATTTCAGCGCAAGAAAATAGCTATTTTATAGAAACCTTAAGGGGAATTCAGTCGATAAAATCTTATAAGAAAACTCTAGAGAGAGAGTCTGCGTGGTTTAACATTCTAATAAATCAGACAAATATAGATGTTAGATTGGCTAGATTTTCAATTGCATACAAGTTTATAAATACAATGTTTTTTGGCATTGCACAGTCAATGACATTATGGGTTGGAGCATCGCTAGTTATTGATAGCTTATTGTCAATTGGTATGTACATGGCTTTTATGTCTTATAGTTCTCAATTCACAGGACGTATGAGTTCTTTAATTGACAACATTATATCACTTAAGATGATATCATTACACATTGATAGACTATCTGATATTGTATCAACAGAGCCAGAGAGAACTGGTATCTGTAAAGCCTTACCTTGTGACAAATCCAATATTTATATTGAATTCGTTAATGTATATTTTAGGTATTCCGATGACTCTGAATGGGTATTGAATAATGTTAGCTTCAATATTAATAGCGGAGAAGTCGTTGCCATTACTGGACCAAGTGGATGTGGTAAATCTACAGTTATAAAACTGCTTATGGGTTTTTATTACCCACAAGCTGGTGAGGTTCTAATACAAGGCGTATCAACAAAAGACATAGATAAAGATACTCTGAGAGATTTATTCTCATGTGTCATGCAGGATGATTTTATTTTTAGCGGCTCAATCATGGATAATATTGCATTCATGGACGATAGCCCAAATACTGTTCAGGTTGTGAAGGTAGCAAAGCAAGCTTGTATTGATACCAAGATAACATCGCTACCAATGGGTTATAATACTATTGTTGGTGACATCGGTTGTCCCCTTTCTGGTGGGCAAAAACAAAGAATAATTCTAGCAAGGGCATTATACAAAAATGCAAGTGTTTTTCTTTTTGATGAAGCGACAAGCAACTTAGATAAAGAAACTGAAAAGAATATAAGTGATGTTATTTGTAACTCAGGCGTCACTACGATTCTAGTGGCTCATAGAGATGAAACAATAAGATCAGCAGATAGGGTCATTGACTTATCGGCATAACTCAGATGACCCATGCGCTGAATATACGTTCTGTCTAAGCGTCTAAATCATAAGACAGCGGGGGTAGTTCAGGTCTCTAACGGAAAGGCGATCCGGACTATTTTGTTACGTGGTGAAAAATAATTAGATACTCTGCTGTTACCACCTGATAGTCTAGATTATCCACTGTTTGTCTGTTCACAGGGCGTCACAGTAAGCTATCAGGTGGTTTATAGTTTGGTGGTTTTTACACCGCACTCAAATAAGGTTGATCGTTGTATGCATTCCTCAATGTTTGTCCCAAGGGACGCTGGCGATGAATTTTTTCCTTAATATATTCAAACCACAAAACAGTATCTATTGTCCGTTCTGCGTCAACTGTTTGCTCTTTCTTTTTTCCATCCTGCATAGTATCACTGGCTTTATAAACTTTTGGATGAGGTATTCGATACAATACTAATTTAGAAAAAATAATTTTAGCAGCAAATCTGTCTTCACTCCTTTTCCAAACAGTTTTAGAACTTAGCCAACTATTTTGTATTGAAGTCAAAGACAAAATCTCATTGATCGTTTTATCCTCTACTATTGAGAATGATTTATCATGAAGAAGCATTGTACATTGACCCGGTTCGGTTGGTTTTAACTCCATTTCAAGAAAGTAGAAATAAATGCTGCCATTTCCTACAGAGATTTCGGTAACTATAACCTGACCGATCTTGTATTATTTTCAAATAATTCAATTTTATGCCAAGAACGGCATCTTCCTGGGCCACTTGGGAACAATGCGATGCATTCACCATCTTTTACGAACCCACTATTTAGACTTCTTGTTGGAATAGACCAATTAAACGATTTTGTTTTTTCTCTCAGTAAATTTAGCATATCAATGAACAATGAAAAGTCTCTGGGAACATCGGATTTTTATATGGCACAAATCTGTCCCGATTTTTCCTTCAGCATCTTTTGATGAAGACCCATCTTCCATAGTATGCCCCGTGACAGGGATGCTTGAAGGTGTCTGCTTACTATTTCCAAGTGATGATTCGTTTGATGTTACATGTATAATATTAACTGCATCGAGCTCAGGGAATCGATCTGCATGATGTTGTATTACTTGCCGTTTTAGGCGTTGATCAGCAGGGTAGTCGTCTAGCACAAAATAGTTGGAATTTTCATCATTTTTCAATGGAATGAATTGAGGTATGTGTGTGAGACCGGTTCTGTCACTTTTTCTGGGGGTAGCATAATTAGCCCCATCTATCACTATTTTTGAAAATCCAATAGGATGCGAGCATGAATGTACCTTCATTGAAAAAAATGCCCATACATCCGGTGTTGTGCTGGGCTTGCTAATTTTTATCTTTTTGTCTGAGACTTTTAATGTAGTCTGTTCATCAAATGGGAATAGCATCTTTATTAATAATGGTGCCCTTTGAGCTGCACTTAAAACATTATTGTTGCTATTGATAATGGAGAGTTTTTGATGCGCACTAAACAATTCGTTATTTATTATCCATTCTGGAAGACGCAACTATTCTCGCTAAAATAAAAACCTCATTTTTCGAAATGTTCTTTTTTACGTGCAATGTGACACAATCGCCAAGTATATGGCTCTTATCTAAGCAAATATATTTATATAATTATCCTTGTAATATATGAGAAAGAATTTTGGTTGTTATGCCTGCAGAAAAACGCAGTAGTTCAGATGCAGGAACTATTAACCTTTGGATTTCATTATTATCTATTACTGAGGCATGTACGTATGACGTTGGGGCTAGGGCTGAACGATTATCTCCGAGTATCTCCGAGCGCGAAGCCGCTTTCAGGAAGGATAGTATCAATCCATCCAGTTTCCTCGGGGTTAACACGATAGTTCAAGGGCGTTGCTTTCTGCTTTACCAGATTGATAGTGAGCACTTCTTCATCACCTTTAATTGGGACTCGTTTGTCGCGCCTCCAAACGGAGCCAGCAATAAAGAGGCAGATAGAAGCTGAGTGAATAGGCAATGCTAGGACGTTTCCATTTAAAGAATTGCTCGTATATGGGTCAGTTAGTCCTGTATCCGTTAAACCCGAAAAGTGTACGGCTGCTCGGGTTCCCAAGCGATGGTTGCTAGTGAGAGTACCAATTCCATCAACACGCCAGATCCCAACGCGCCTAGCCAAACTGCTGTAGATAACATCCATTGCCAGCCCACACCTATTAACGACCAGTGGTGGGATATTCTCATTTAAATCTGTTCATTCGCAAATATTTATAGAGCTTACAATACGCTACGAAAAAAAAGTGAACCTTAGGCATGGTGTTTCAAAACTGCTGAATACTTAGTGTGCAGGAATGAATGTCATGTTGACACTGTCGTAAATTTACAAAACTGCGGGGGAAGGCATGAGGAGCTATGCCACTTTATGTCAGCTTATGGGTAATTTTTATGTCAAATTATGGGTAGCAACTCTCCCATAAGTGACTGATTTGTCGTAGTCCGTTATGTCAACTTATGGGTAAGACGACATCAATCAGTTACCTTCTCTCATCCCCCTTTGATACTACAGGCCTCTTGGTCATCCACTTTGTGTGGATAGCTCGGGAGTCTTGAACCTGGATCCCGCGTTCTCTTCGCAAGCTATCTGGCACTGCCGCAAGTCGGCCATGCACCCCATTGGTATCACCTGTGGAGCACATCACTGTGACTGCAGAGAGCCAGCAATAAAGTCGATAAACAGCCGTACTTGCTGGGATTGCTCCTTATGAAAGGGGTAGACGGCAAACAGGGAGTGAGTATCGGGTTTCCACTCGGGGATCAGCGGGATCAGGGTTCCGGCCGCCAGCTCAGTTGCGACAATTTCCTCGGGGATCAGCACCACGCCGAGTCCGTGCAGCGCCGCCTGCTTCAGTGCGAGTCCATTGTTGACGGCATAACTGCTCGAGCGCAATGTCACCACGACGCCCTGTTCACCCTGGCTAAAGAACCACTTGCGGGGTGACGATGACAGGCTGTAGACCAGACAATGATGAGCCTGCAGATCCTCCGGATGGGTTAACTTGCCTGCCCCGGCGAGGTAGTCCGGTGAGGCGCAGAGTATCCGCCGGATCTGGCACAGGGGTCTGGATCTCAGGGTGGAGTCGTCCAGCGCGCTCCCCCCACGAATGACCACATCGATCCCCTGATCGACCATGTCCACATAGGTGTCGCTCAGGATCACCTCTATGCTGATGTCCGGGTAGCGGCGTTTGAACTCGCATATCAGGGGGTTGATCTTGATCAGCCCATAGGACATGGGGACGCTGACCCTGAGCCTGCCCCTGGGGGTGAAGGACGACGCCATGATGGATTGATCGGCGGCCGCAAGCTGATCCAGTACGTTGCAGATCTGACCGTAATACGCCATGCCGGATTCGGTCACACTCATCCGCCGCGTGGTGCGGTTGATCAAGGCGATACCGAGAAACTCTTCCAATTCATTGATGTTCTTGCTCACTGCCGCCTGAGAGAGGCAGAGATCGTCCGCAGCTGCCTTGAAGGTGCCCATCTCCACCACTCTGCGAAAGACGTTCAGTGCCGTGATCTTGTTCATGTCCCACACCATTAATTTACTGTTAGTAAATTATAATTTCGTTCCGCCCCATTTTATTCACCAGATTCCGTTTCGCAAGGTGAGCCATAGGGATTGTCTCTTGCGGAACCATGCCAGGAAGAAGGGATGGATCCTGGTTGGCGGCGATACCTTCATCCCAATCCCAAACCGGATAGATAGGTGCGCCTTGAGTCGTGAAAAACGTCTTTAGGGGAGGGGATAATGGGTGGGGCATCCCGGCACGATATCCTGAGGATGTCGCTTCAGGCGCTGGGCAGCGGCCTTGCCCATTCGCCCGGACTGATGACGGCGATACTCATGCTCACTGCTTGGTGGACGTGTCTCGCCGAACCGCCCATATGCGCTTGTGTATCGGCTGCGCTCAGTTTGAACAGGCACTCATCAGGCGGTCAGGCCTATACCTGACCGCCAGGGCACATGGAGAGGCTTATTTCACCTGGCCCAGCGCGACGGGCATGTCGCCGCTCTGGGTCCAAGGGTTGATGCCGAGCAGCTGATCATGGGGCACATCTGCCTGGTAGCGCATGGTGAACTCCTTCGGACCATGGGCGAAGGCAACCATGAGCCCCTGTCTGGCATCCATGAGCCCGGCATGCATGCCGAGCCCGTGATAGCTGACTCGAACGGCCTTGTCGGTCAGGCTCACCTTCTCAATCTCGAAGCGCGCTATGCTGCCGTCTTTGAGGGTAAAGCCCCAACGGAAGGGCCCGCCGCTGACGACTGTCATCACCTCGTCGATGTCGGTGCCATCCTCTGCGGAGTTGACGTGCATGCGACCGTATTTTTCCAGCACGGCGTGGCGGGTCTTGTCGTCCAGCGCCTTCATGTCATAGACCTTGGGATAGGGCCCGACACCTGTCTCTGTCGTCAGGACGCCGCCGCCTTTCACCGCGGGTTCACGGCCCGCCAGTCTGGCTTGCTCGAGGAGCTGTGACTGGCTCAGGTTGAACGTTTGGATCAGAAAACCATGTTCAGCCTGGGTCAGCGCGCGGGTTTGGGCGGCGTTCAGAACCGGCTGCGCCACAGCTGGGATATCCAGGGTGGTGACATGGACCCCGATGGGGTTCAGTACGGCATTGACGGCTTCCACGCCTTTTATCTCGGCCCGACCATCACTGAATTTCAGTGAGACGACATCCTTTGCCAACGCATTGGCGGATACCAGGGAGGCGATGGCCGCGGCCAGGAAAGCAACTTTAGTGATTGTCATAGCAGACTCCTCGTTAAGGTTCGATGAGCAGTCTAGTGCGGGCGTTAGTTCACTAAAATGGCTGCAAACGAATATCAAAATTCACTGTTAGTGAAGAATCCCATGGCAGAGACCTGGACTATGTCATGGGAGCGGCAGTGGATGGTTTCAGATCCAGCTCCTGTTCCTGTGAAGGCTCAAGCCGCGTGCCCTTATTGACTGGGTAGAGGGGGCATCACGCATGCAACCAAGGCCGACCGCCAGCGTGGGAGCAGGGGGATGAGCGGGCGCTGAAGAGTGAGCCAGAACCGGGCGTCCGGCTCCGTGGCCGGTGTCGACCGGTTGAAAGCAGTATGGCGGGGCAGTGAGAAGGCCCTGGGGAAGCGGCCAGGGCAGTGCACTTAATCTGTTAAAACGTCTATGTCCTGTTGGTTATGCTGCGGTATGGTGGCAGCAAAGTTATTGCGACCCCCTCCTTTGCCATAAGGATGTTCCCCTCCTCCCGATGGGGGAACCCCTCCTGCGGCGGGTGGTTCTCCGGGGATGACATCCGAGGAGGAGCAGGACGCGAGCAATAGCGGTGCGGCTATTAGCAGCGCAAGTTTCAACGTCTTCATGACTACTTCCTCTGTCCAGCTAATGGGCTGGACTTGCGGATAATCAGTTTAGTTCAGCTGATCGGGGCGCAAAGGGAGCAGACCGCTGGGGGTTGTAGCCATAGGAGACCGGCTGGCGGGAATCTGTCGAAAATTCAACAAAGAGTGATGTTTGATTAATTTTACAAAAAGATCGCCTGCCTGACGCGAGGGGGATCTCACCTGCTGGCGGCGGTCTATTCGCATCATTTGGTTGTCACTCATACATCTTGCCTTCATCTAGATAGATATATCTTCCCCCTTTATAGTTCAGCCATCGGACCTGCTGACAAGCACTGCGCTTTGCCCTGATAAGGGAACCCGCAGGTCGGATACCGAGCCCTGCGCTCTATTCTGGCAGGGGCCGTGGATTGGCACCGGGCCCGCCTGCTGGAGCCAGGGGGCTGACGAGGAAGGGAATGATGCACTCATCATCGGTTGATTCAAACAAGCCCCGGCGACGCCTGGGATGTCTGTTACTGCTAATAGGGGTCATGATGGCCGGTATCATTTCGTACGTACTCAAACCCGCACTACCCACCTATGGTGACTCGGCGCAGTATCGGGACGGGCGCTTTGGCAATGCCATGACCTGGCCCGCGCGGAGTTTCTGGGAAGGGGTGGGGCTTTGGCGGGATTTTCTGTTCAACAAGCCGGCGGATACAGTGCCCGATAGGGCCATTCCGGTAAAGGAGATGAGCCTGGCTGGTCTGCTGGCGGCCCCCGACAACAGCGTGTGGCGCCTGGGTCACTCCAGCCTGCTGCTCAAGCTCGCCGGAAAGTTCTGGCTGACGGATCCTGTGTTTGGCGAGCGCGCCTCGCCGGTCTCCTGGTTTGGCCCCAAGCGCTGGCACGCGCCTCCCATCGCGCTCGATGAGTTGCCCCCCATAGAGGCGGTGATCCTCTCCCATGATCATTACGATCACCTCGACCACGGCACAATGCTGGCCCTGCAAGAGAAAGTAGGGCAGTTTATCGCGCCGCTCGGGGTGGGGGCCCGGCTCATCGCCTGGGGCGTGCCGGCGCAGAAAGTGCATGAGATGGACTGGTGGCAACGATATCGGGTCGGCGCCATCGAGTTCATTGCCACCCCGGCCCAGCACTTCTCTGGCCGTGGCCTCGGGGATGGCAACCAGACCCTGTGGGCCTCCTGGGTGATCCGAAGCGATGAGGTCAATATTTTCTTTAGCGGCGACAGCGGCTACTTCGATGGTTTCAAGACCATAGGGGAGCGGTTCGGCCCCTTTGACGTGGCCTTCGTCGAGACCGGTGCCTACAACAAGCGCTGGGAGCATGTGCACATGCTGCCGGAGCAGACGGCGAGGGCGTTTCACGACCTTGGTGGTAAGTGGCTCTATCCCATCCACAACGGCACCTTCGATCTGGCGATGCACCGCTGGGATGATCCCCTCGAGCAGATAAGCCGCCTGGCCGCCGAGCAGCAGATCCCGCTGACCACGCCCCTTATGGGGCAGCCGCTGGCGCTGCTGGCACCCCACCAGGGCAGCCCCTGGTGGCGAGCGCAGCAGTAGCGTTCCGGCGGCTGCAAAGGTGTCAGATAGAAAAAATGAAGGGCACTCAAGTGCCCTTCAATCAATTGCCTAAGGTTCGGTCTGCCATCAAGCGGTCAGATCCTTGATGGTCTGGGTCGGGCCGTTGGTCTGCACCGACTGGATGCCGTTCTGGGCCGATGCCTTGCTGGCGTACATCTGGCTGGAGCCGATGACCTGGTGATTCTTGGCCTTCAGATTGAAATGATACTGGCCATTGGTCGCCTCTTTCAGATCGTATTGTCCTGCATCCGGGGCATTGGTCTGGACCGAGGCAATGCCATTGAGCGCCGCCGCCTTGGTGGTGTACATCTCGCTGTTCAGGATGACCTGATCGTTGCCCGCCTTGAGCACGAAATAAAATTGGTCATTCTTTGCCAGTTTCAGTTCATAGCTTCCCATCTTCCTCTCCATGTCATTGGCTATCGAGCCTCTTATGCTAGTTCGTTTTGCCTGAAATGATGTGAGATGGGTTCCAAATGCTGTCTTTATTAAGACTTTCCACGCTTCCAGGTCATGCCGACAAGCTTGGGGTAGTCATCTCATGGCGATTCGCCTTGGCTAGCCCACGGTTATGCAGGCGCAGCGGATGGCGCTGCCTGCAAGGGTCGCGAGCGTGCACGCCGTGCCGGCGGCACGACATCTGCCGCTGGCGGGCAGGACGCTATTCTTGCGCCATGCCGAGGAAGGCGCGCATGGCGGGGGTGACGCTGTGCTTGCGGGTGATAAAGGCGATGGTGCCGGCTTCCACATCCGTCAGGGGCTGGCAGGGCACCTTGAACAGCTGGTGAGCGGTGGCGGCGATGCCGGCGCTCACCACGGCGCAGCCCAGGCCATGGCTCACCCCGTTGACCAGATGGAACAGGGAGTCGGTCTCCAGCACCACCCGAAAGCTCAGCTGCTGGCGGGCGGCGGCCTCATCGAAATAGCGGCGAAACTGCATGGTCTTGCTTGGCAGGATAAGGGGCAGGGATTGCAGATCCGCCAGTCGCAGGGAGTCGCCAGCCGTGTCGGTGGCCCCCAGCACGGCCATGGGGTTGGCGTGGCGCAGTTGCACCTCGAGGGAGCGGCGCTGATTGTCGGTGAGCAGATCGTCAAAGCCGAGCCCTATGTCGGTCTGGTGCAGCTCCAGCTGCTCGAGCAAGGTGCCGTGGGTCATCACCGACAGGCGCAGGGTGACGTTGGGAAACGTATCATTGAAGCGCTTGAGCAGGGGCATGATGTCGACACTGGACTGGGGCACTATGCCGATGCGCAGCGCCCCGGACAGCTCACCACCAAACAGGCTCAGCTCCTGGCGCATCGAGTCCTGCTCGAGCAGCATGCGCTCGGCGTGTAGCAATACCACCTCGCCCGCCTGGGTCAGCGCCACGAACTGGCTGTTGCGCACCACCAGTTCGGTACCGAGGGATTTTTCCAGCGCCGTGATGCTGGCAGAGAGGGTTGGCTGGGTGATGAAGCAGGCCTTGGCCGCCTTGGCGAAGTGGCGATGCTGGGCCAGCTCGTAGAAATAGTGCAACTGCTTGAGATTCATTGAGGATGCGACACATGAAGCCTGTGATGGCTGACAAATTTAATCAATCGACTCTCCACTGGCAATAGAATAACTCTATTGGTGGATAGATTTGTTTCATTGGTTTTGGCGTCCTGAGTTATCTAAACTTGAGGCCCGAATACATTTTATAAGCGCCTCGCATGGTTCCTCTCAATTCGTGGTTACCCAGGCTGGATGAGCTGGCGGAAGAAGCGGCCATCTCCATCAATATCAATGGCATCAACCACGCCGTCATGATGGCCACCCCAGATGATCTGGAGGATTTCGCCATCGGTTTCCTGTTTGGCGAGGGCATCATTTGCGGCAATCACGATGTCCATGACATCCAGCTGACCCCGTCAGAGCAGGGGGTCGTGCTCGATGTCACCGTCGCCAATCGCTGCCTCGCCGAACTGGGCCAACGCAAGCGTCGGCTGGCCGGTGCCAGCGGCTGCGGGATCTGCGGGGTCGAGGCCATCGAGCATGCCTTGCCCGCCTTGGTTCCCTTGTCTCCCCAGAAGCCCCCCAGGGCCGATACCCTGCTCAATCTGCGCGAGCGCATCGCCCCCTGGCAGCGCAAAGGGCGCCTGAGCGGGGCACTCCATGCGGCGCTGGCGCTCGGGACCGAGGGGGAGATCCTGGCCTGTCGGGAAGACATAGGCCGTCACAACGCGCTGGACAAGCTCATCGGCATGCAGCTGCGTCAGCCAGATCGCTGCCACACCCTGGCCATCACCAGCCGCTGCGGCAGCGAACTCATTCACAAGGCGGTGCAATTTGGGGCATCCCACCTCATCAGCCTCGCCTCTCCCAGCCAGCTCGCGGTACGGCTGGCCCTGAAGTATCACTTGAACCTCATTCATGTACCCAGGTTCGATGCCCCGGTTTACTATGCCCACACCGGCCCGTCGGATCAGATCGGAGAAAGCCATGTCCAGCCATATTGAGAAACCGGCAAAGGCCGGTGGATTTTCCTCACTGCAATCCACCTTCAAGCAGGTGCTGCGCAGCCAGAAGGCCCGCCAGAACATCAAGAACCTGCTGCGGGTCAACCAGACAGATGGCTTCGACTGCCCGGGCTGCGCCTGGGGGGACAACAAGCAGGGCGCCTTCCAGTTCTGTGAGAACGGCGCCAAGGCGGTGGCCTGGGAGTCCACCGGCAAGACGGTGGGGGCGGATTTCTTCGCCGAGCACTCGGTGCGCCGTCTCGCCACCCAGAGCGACTACTGGCTCGAATATCAGGGCCGCCTGACCGAGCCCATGCGCTACAACCCGACCAGTGATCACTACGAGCCCATCAGCTGGGATGCGGCATTCGGGATCATAGCCGATAAATTGAAGAGTCTGGCGAGCCCCGACGAGGTGGAGTTCTACACCTCGGGCCGCGCCAGCAACGAGGCCTCCTACCTCTATCAGCTGTTCGGTCGACTCTATGGCACCAACAACTTCCCCGACTGCTCCAACATGTGTCACGAGGCGAGCGGGGTGGGTCTGATCCAGTCCGTCGGGATCGGCAAGGGCACAGTGGTGCTGGACGATTTCGACGCGGCCAAGGCGATCTTCGTGTTCGGCCAGAACCCGGGCACCAATCACCCGCGCATGATGAACGCCTTGCGCAAGGCGGCCCGTCAGGGCTGCCAGATAGTCACCTTCAACAACTTGAAAGAGGTGGCGCTGGAGCGCTTCGCCAGCCCCCAGAGCCCGGCTGAGCTGTTGACCCCGGCCGCCACCCGCATCAGCCATCAGTACCTCACCCCCAAGCTCGGCGGCGACATGGCGGCGGTGCGCGGCATGGCCAAGTACATATTGGAGGAGGGTGGGCGACTCGATCTCGCCTTCATCGAGCAGCACACGACTCGCTTTGATCAGTATGTGGCCGAGGTTAAGACAACAGAGTGGTCACAAATCGAGGCCCAGTCAGGGCTGAGTAGAGAGGAGATCACTCAGGCGGCGCAGATCTTTGCCCAGAGCGATAGCGTGATCAGCTGCTGGGCCATGGGGATCACCCAGCACAAACACTCGGTCGATACCATACGTGAGATCGTCAACCTGCACCTGATGTGCGGCCAGCTTGGCAAGCCGGGGGCGGGGCTGTGTCCGGTACGCGGCCACAGCAACGTGCAGGGCAACCGCACCATGGGGATCAACGAAAAACCCAATGCCGCCTTTATCGATCGGCTGGAGCGCCGCTTCCCGGTGGTGCTCAAGCGCACGCCGGGCCACAACGTCTATGAGGCCCTCAAGGCCCTGCACGCAGGCAAGAGCAAGATGATCGTTTGCCTGGGTGGCAACCTGGCCGCCGCCGCGCCGGACACAGATTTCACCTACGAGGCGCTGCGCACCAGCGAGCTCAACGTGCAGATCAGCACCAAGCTCAATCGCAGCCATCTGATGGTATCCAAAGATGCACTGATCCTGCCCTGCCTCGGTCGCACCGAGCTGGATGTGCAGCGCAGCGGCATCCAGAAAATCACGGTGGAAGACACCTTCAGCATGGTGCACGCCTCCACCGGCATGAATGAGCCGGTTTCCCCCCTCTGCCTGTCCGAGATCGACATAGTGGCGCGGATGGCCGAGGTGACCCTGGGTAGCGAGCAGCTGGATTGGCTGGCGCTGAGGGATGATTACGCCAAGCTGCGGGATCTGATAGAGCAGACCATAGCGGGGTTCGATGACTTCAATCGCCGCATCGATCAGCCCAGCGGTTTTCACCTGGACAACAGCGCCGCCCTGCTGCGCTGGAACACCCCGAGCGGGCGCGCCGAGTTTCGGGCGAGCCGCTTGCCGGACTCCATACTGCCGGAGTGTACCCGCCACGCAGAAGAGATGGTGGGGCAACCTGTGCTGCTGCTGCAGAGCCTGCGCTCCCACGATCAGTACAACACCACCATCTACGGCATGGACGATCGCTATCGCGGCATCAAGGGGCGGCGCAACGTGGTGTTTATGAACGAGGAAGACGCCAAGCAACTGGGCCTCGCCGAGGAGCAGCAGGTGGACATGGCGGCCATCTGCAGCGACGGCCGTGAGCGGGTCGTCAGCGGTTTCAACGTGATCTTCTACGAGATCCCGCGGGGCAATATCGCCGCCTACTACCCGGAGACCAACCCCTTGGTCGCCATCGATAGCATAGGGGAGGGATCCTTCACCCCCACCTCCAAGTCGGTGCCCGTGCTGATAACACCCACCAAGGCGCCCGTGACCAGTCTCGCCGTCAATCTGTGATCGCCTCCCCAAAGACCCCTGCTCCTGGCAGGGGTCTTTTCATATCCGATGTTCATTCGAACCAACTGGCCGATGAAGCTGTAGGGCGACTGTATGGCTAACCATCTTTAGGTAGCTGGGGTCCGGGCTTGCCGATATGCTTTCGCACCTTTTCCGGCCCCACTGCTGAGGCCTATCACCCACTCCTGTCACCCGGGTTGAACCCGGCACGGCGGCGACCCACAACGGATCCCACAGATGTTCAATGCACATTCCCCCCGACTGGCCGGTTTTGCCCTCGCGCTGGGGCTGGCTCTGCCCCCCGTCAGTGCCGCGGAAACGATTGTGGCCGGGCCGGATGAAAAGGGAGAGGAGACACATGAGCAGACGAAGAGTGACGAGGCGGGAGCTCCCAAGGCCGAGCGCTCCCCCTGGCTGTTCGTGCCACTCTTGAGCTCCAACCCCAAGCTGGACACGGCGGCGGGGCTGATGGTGGGCTATCTGCACCAGTTCGATGAAAAGTCGCGCCCGTCCCTGTTCACCGTCTCGGCCAAGTACACCACCTCGGAGTCCCTGATCGCCAGCGCCTTCGCCAAGACCTCGTTCGGGGCGGATCACCACCGCATCGTCGGCGGCATCATCTCCGGGGACATCAACAACGACTACGAGGACTACCTCGGCAGCGGTCGTGCCCTCGAGACCAACGACAACTTCCGCTCCGCCTTCTTCCGCTACCTCTACCGGGTGGAGGGGGACTGGTTCGTCGGCGGCATGGCGGCCTACTCCAACTACGAGATGAGCGGGCGGGATGCCCAGTCCGAGCAAGTGCTGGACGAGCTGGGGCTGGAAGGCTTCACCTCGGGGGGCCTCGGGTTGGTGGTACAGCACGACTCCCGGGACAGTGACTTCAGCGCGACCAAGGGCTGGTATCTGAACGTCAACAACCTGGCCTACCGGGAGGAGCTGGGTGGGGAGCAGGACTTCGACATCTACCGGGTGGACTATCGCGGCTACTGGAGCCACGGCGATGGTCACGTGCTTGCCTGGCGCAACCGCAACCAGTTCTCCCACAACGCACCGAGCGGCTCCTATTCTCCGATTTACCTACGCGGCTACACCCCGGGGGAGTACCTGGGACAGCACATGTCCGCGGTCGAGATTGAGGAGCGCTACAAGCTGGCGGAGCGCTGGACCGCCACCGCCTTTGCCGGGGTGGCCTGCCTCTATGGAGACTCGGTGAGCGGGGAGTCCCTCGATTGTGGTGACAGTGAAAACCTCTATCCGGCCTGGGGTTCAGGCGTACAATATCTGCTCAAACCGGAAGAGGGGATAGTCATCAACCTGGAATATGCCATGGGCAAGGATGATAACTCGGGTATCTACCTGAAAATGGGTTACAGCTTCTGATGACGCGGCCCGCGAGGGCCACGGCTCAGATCTCGACCACCACCCGGTTGCGGCCCTGACGTTTGGCCTCATAGAGCGCCTTGTCTGCCTGCTTGAGCACGGCGCCGAGATCGCTGTCCTGCTGGGAGGACCAGTGGGCGACGCCAAGGGAGATGGTGATGCAGCCCGCGCTCCCCATCTCGTGGCTCGCCACTTTCAGCCGCAGCCGCTCGGCGATCCCCTGGGCCTGCACCAGGGTGACATTGGGCAACAGCAGCAAAAACTCTTCACCGCCGCTGCGACACAGGGCGGCATCGGATCTGACCTCCTGCTGCATCAGCTGCGCCAGGGCGACGATCACCTCATCCCCGACATCGTGGCCGAAGCTGTCGTTGATCTTCTTGAAGTGGTCGATGTCGAGGGCGACCACTGAGAGGGGTTTTGGCTCGACCAGATACTCATCCAACAACCTCTGGATGGCGCGCCGGTTGAACAGGCCCGTCATGGGATCCGTGTGACTGTCGTTGTGCAGCTTGTCGATCTTGGTGTTGAGCAGTCCCAGCCCCTTTAGGATGGCCTGCTTCAACTGGGCCGCCTCGAAATACCAGGCGCGAATGCCGGCGATGTTGGAAAACGCCCCTTGCTGATCCATCAGGCTGGCCCGGTTGGCCAGCTGGCGCAGGGGTCGGGAGATGAAAGTAGCGGAGAGCCAGATGATGAAGAGGATGAAGAGGGTGGTGGGGATCATCTGCATCAGCACGCCGGACATATGCTCATCGAGCCCCTCCAGGGTGGCGCTGCGGGGACGCTGGGCCACCACGCCCCAGCCTGTGCTGGCGACGGGGGCGAAACCGGTCAGCATCTCGGTACCGCCTGAGTTGATCACATCGAGAGAACCATCATCCCCCTTGAGCACCTCGTCGACCGCCGGATTGCCCTTGATCTTGTGGCCGACCCGCTTGGTGTCAGGGTGATAGATCAGGGTCTTCTCCCGATCCACCACATAGAGGTAGGAGCCGTCCTGATAGTAGTGCTGGCCCAGCAGGCTGGAGAGGATGCTGGTGGATTGCAGGTAGATGGTGCCGGCGACATAGCCAAGATAGCGCTTGTCGGCGGAGAAGATCGGATAGGAGAGGCTGATGAGGTAGTTGCCGCTCAAGGAGACGAAGGGATCCGTGATCTGCGGCTGCTGACTCTTGATGGCTTCAAGCGCGGTAGGCGAGCTCAGTTTGGCTCCCTTCACCTGCAGCGTCTCGGGGGAGACGGCGACTATGGTGGCCTCGCGATTGACGATGACCACGGAATTGAAGGTGCTGGTCTGCAATCGCAGGCGATTGACCTCCCCATCGAGGGCTTGGGCGTCATCCCCTTGCAGCAGGGGAGCCAACAGGCTTGCGCTGTAGGCCAGCTGACCCTGAGCCGACTGGATCATGCTGTCGGCGGAGGCGGCCAGCTTGGTCGCGTAGACGCGGTTGGATTCCAGGGTATTGGCGATCAGCAGTTGTCGCTGCGCCTGATAGATGGCGTAAAAGCTGTTGCCAAAGGTCGCCAGAACACCGAGTACGGCCAACGCCAGAATGAGGCGATGCAAATCAAACTTCAACAACCAGTGAAGTCCCATGGGGAGAACAGATCCTTGTCAGTCGGCGTCGATGCGCCAGGGGTTTTGGCCGATTCTACTGGGGTTGCGGGTTCAAAAGCTACCTCTAATAGGACGTGTTGGCCTGCCCCAAACCGCTGTCCGGCTTGCTGACATTCTGCACAGAAAGGCTCTGGAGGTTGGCAGGGTGATTGGCATCAGGAAGGGAAGGGGTGAGCGCCACTCCCTGGCACTCCAGCATCGTCAGGCGAGGTACTGGGCCTCGGTGACCTGCTCGGCAAAATCTGCTGTCTTGCCATCCAATTGCTCCTGAATGGCGATATGGGTCATGGCGGTGGTGGGGGCCGCGCCGTGCCAGTGCTTCTCCCCCGGCGCTATCCAGACCACGTCCCCGGGGCGGATCTGGCGGGCGGGCTCACCCCACAGCTGGATCAGGCCACAGCCGGCGGTGACGATCAGGGTCTGCCCCAGGGGGTGGACGTGCCAATGGGTGCGGGCACCGGGTTCGAAGGTGACGCTGACCCCGAGGGCGCGGGCCGGGGCCTGGGCGGAAAACAGGGGATCGACCCGCACCGTGCCGGTGAAATAGTCGCTTGGACCTTGACTGGAGGCTTGTGAGCCACTGGATTGAATAAGCATAGGTACTCCTTCGAGCTGAGTTGGGCCACGCCTGCGGGCAAGCGGCGGCCAGACCGGCCAGGATGGCGGCCGGAAAATGGGTGTTTGCGGGATGGGTGGTGCGGGGGCCGCACCGCCCGAGCTGCGGCTCAGCCCTTGAGGGAGGCCATGTCGATGACGAAGCGGTACTTGACGTCACTCTTTAGCATCCGCTCATAGGCCTCGTTGATCTCCTGGATGGGCAGGGTCTCCACGTCGGCGGTGATCTTGTGCTGGCCGCAGAAATCCAGCATCTCCTGGGTCTCCTTGATGCCGCCGATGAGGGAGCCTGCCACCGACTTGCGCCCCATGATGAGGGGCACAGTGTTCAGCATGGGATTGAGATCGCCGAGGTAACCGACCAGCACCAGGGTGCCATCGATGGCCAGGGTCGGCAGATAGGGGTTGAGATCGTGCACATAGGGCACTGTGTCGATGATGAGATCGAATTTTCCCTTCACCGCCGCCATCTGGGCATCCTGGCTGGAGATGACCACGTGATGGGCGCCGAGCCGGTGGGCATCTTGCTCCTTGCCGGGGGAGCGGGTGAACAAGGTGACCTCGGCCCCGAGCGCACTGGCGAGTTTCAACGCCATGTGACCGAGACCACCCAGGCCAACGACGGCCACCTTGCTGCCAGGCCCCGCCTGCCAGTGGCGCAGGGGCGACCAGGTGGTGATGCCGGCGCACAGCAGGGGCGCCGTGCCCGCCAGATCCAATCCATCGGGAATGTGCAGCACGAACTTGTCCGAGGTGACGATCTGCTCCGAATAGCCGCCATAGGTCGGACTCTTGTCCTGTCGGTCGAGGCCGTTGTAGGTCAGGGTGGGGAACTGCTCGCAGAACTGCTCCAGCCCCTGCTCGCAGGGGGCGCAGTGCTGACAGGAGTCGACCATGCAGCCGACGCCGACCCTGTCACCCGGTTTGAAGCGGGTCACGGCGCTGCCGACCCGGCTCACCCGGCCGATGATCTCGTGACCCGGCACCATGGGGTAGCGGCTGTTGCCCCAGTCATTGCGGGCGTTGTGCAAGTCCGAGTGGCAGACCCCGCAATATTGGATCTCGATCACCACATCATCGGCGCGGGGGGCCCTGCGCTCGAAATGGAAGGGGGCCAATGGCGCCTGAGCCGACTGGGCGGCATAGCCGAGCACTTTTATCGTCATAGATTCCTCGTCTGTCCCTGGGGCCTGTGGCCCACCGTAGGAGCTGCCTGCGCAGCCAGATGTGCCCATGGAGTGTCGATGCCAGACGCGGATCCCTCAAGGCAGGGGTCAAGATAATCTGCCAGGCATCCGGGTGATTCGAACGGGAGTCAGTGTAGCGGGTGGGGATTGCGCCGATTAGACGGCGCAGTGCGCATGGGTCTATGAGAAGGATTCATCAATGCCGTGCAAAGGGGGAATGGTCGGGCGGCGAAGGCCGATCCCCTGGCGGGTGAGGCGGCAATTGGGATAGACGGGGGCCGATGGCCCCGCATTATGCAGAGGGCAGGGCGGCAAGCTCGGGATCCCGCAGCGCTGCCACCGTCTGCCAGAAGGCCTCTATGAGTGGGCTATCACCCTGAGGCGGGCGGGTGAGGCCTATGATCCAGCTCGCCTCGGGTTCGGTGAGGGGCAGGGAGATCACATCCGGGTGCTCTATGGTGGTGGAGGAGGGCACCAGGGTCCAGGCGATGCCCGCCGCCGCGGTGGCGACGCCGGCGGCAAAGTCGTTCACATACTGGATATCGCGAAAGCGCAGCCCGCTCTGGGCCAGGTAGTGGACGAACTGATCGTGAAAGGAGGGGGCCTTGTCCCGCCGCAGGATGGCGAGCGGCCTCTCCACCAGATCCTTGAGACCGCTGACCCCGGCGTAACTCGCGGGCAGCACGGCGATGAAATGAGCGCGCACCACAGGCAGGAAGTGCCAGCCCTTGGGGGCGGGCAGGCGGCAAAACCCCAGATCCAGCTTGCCCTCGGCCAGCGCCAGCAACTGATGGTGGGTGGAGAGATCGTTGAGCTCGATATTCACCTTGGGGCGCTCGGCGCGAAAACGGGCGATGGCGGCAGGTACCAGCAGCTTGGTGGCGACCCCGAAGCCGATGCGCAAGGTACCGCCGTTGCCGGCCAGCACATCGCGGGCGGTGCGCTCGAGTTGCTCGCTCTGGGCCACCAGGGCGCAGGCGTCCCCATAGAGGGCGCGGCCCAGCCCGGTGAGCCGGGTGCTGCTGGCGTTGCGCTCGAACAGCTCGCCCCCCCACTGCGCCTCCAGCCGTCGGATCTGTTTGCTCAGGGCAGACTGGGTGATGTGCTGGCGCGCTGCCGCCTGGCCAAAGTGCAGCACCTCCCCCAGGGTGACGAAGGCCTTCAAGTCTCTGAGCTCCATACTTCCTCCTTGCGTTTATCATTCCTGTTTGGAATGTTGAATGGCCAAAATTGTCATTGGACGGAATTTTAGATCTGTTCGATGCTTGTGCCAATTCATTCAGGATGCCGGGGTCAGTTCGGCATCCGCCCATTCGAGGTGGCAGGGCCACGTTCAGCTGAAGGAGACACACCAGATGCATCATCACAAGTTCAACGACTTCCCCACCGATTTCCTGTGGGGCGCCGCCTCCGCCGCCTACCAGGTGGAAGGGGCCTGGGATGCCGATGGCAAGGGTCCCTCGGTATGGGACATCTTCACCAAGCTGCCGGGCAAGACCTTTGAGGGCAGCAACGGCGACGTGGCGGTGGATCACTACCATCGCGTCGAAGAAGACGTGGCGCTGATGGCCGAGATGGGGCTCAAGGCCTATCGCTTCTCGGTGAGCTGGCCGCGCATCTTCCCGAATGGTCGCGGCGAGGTGAACGAGGCGGGCCTTGCCTTCTACGACAGGCTCATCGACAGCCTGATTGCCCACGGCATCGAACCCGTGCTGACCCTGTATCACTGGGACCTGCCCCAGGCGCTGCAAGACGAATACGGCGGCTGGGAAGACAGACGCATCATCGACGACTTCGAGCACTACTGTGTGACCCTGTATCAGCGCTTTGCTGGCAAAGTAAAATACTGGGTATCGCTCAATGAGCAGAATTATAACCTGACCAATGCCTATCAGCTGGGGACTCATCCGCCCGCAGTGCAGGATCGTAAACGCTTCTTCGCCGCCAACCACATCGCCTTCCTAGCCAACGCCCGGGTCATCAAGGCGTTCCGCCAGCACGTGCCGGGTGGCCTCATCGGCCCGAGCTTCGCCTATTCCCCTGCCTACCCGGCCTCCTGCGCGCCGAGCGACATGCTGGCGTTCGAGAATGCGGAAGAGTTCACCAACCTCTGGTGGCTGGATGCCTACTGCTTCGGCCGTTATCCCCAGGCGGCGCTCGCCTACCTGAGGGAGACCGGCGAGGCCCCCGAGATCCTGCCGGGGGATCTGGAGCTGCTGCGTGAAGGGACGCCGGACTACATAGGGGTGAACTACTACTACACCCTGACCTTCACCGACAACCCGCTGGGTGGCCAGACCATGCAGCGCATCAACACCACGGGCCAGAAGGGCACCACGCCGTCCAGCGGCGTACCGGGGCTCTACAAGACCACCCCGAACCCGCATCTGGAGACCAGCAACTGGGACTGGGCCATCGATCCCACCGGGATGCGCATCGCCCTGCGCCGCCTCTCATCCCGCTACGGCCTGCCGCTGATGATCACCGAGAACGGCCTCGGCGAGTTCGACAAGCTGACGGCAGACGGTCAGGTGCACGATGACTACCGCATCGCCTACCTGCACAGCCACCTGAAAGCCTGCCAGGAAGCGATGCAGGACGGGGTCGAACTGCTCGGCTACTGCGCCTGGTCCTTCACCGACATCCTGAGCTGGCTCAACGGCTACCAGAAGCGCTACGGCTTCGTCTATGTGGACAGGGACGAGCAGGGTGGGACGCTGCGCCGCATCAAGAAGGACAGCTTCCACTGGTATCAGTCGGTGATCGCCAGCGGCGGCAAGACGCTGTAACGCCCCAATCCTGGGACGCAAGGAGAGCGTTTCATATAAAAAGGCCCCTGCTGGGGCCTTTTTCGTCACGGGTGGATAGCACTCTGGCAGGTTTGCTCGCTAGATAAACATGCCGCCGGAGGCCTCGATGCGCTGGGCGTTGATCCAGCGGCTGTCCGGGGAGAGCAGGGCGGCGATGACGCCGCCGATGTCATCGGGTTGGCCGACCCGGCCAAGGGCCGTCTGGCTCGCCACGAAGTCGTTGAGCGCCGGATTGTCACGCACGGCGCCGCCGCCAAAGTCGGTCTCGATGGCGCCGGGGGCCACCACGTTGACCGCTATGCCCCGTGGGCCCAGCTCTTTCGCCAGATAGTGGCTCAGTACCTCGATGCCTCCCTTCATGGCCGCGTAGGCGGCATACCCCGGCAGGGCGAAGCGGGTGAGGCCGGTGGAGAGATTGAGGATGCGGCCACCGTCCTTGATGAGGGGCAACAGCTTCTGGGTCAGGAAGAAGGTGCCCTTGAGGTGGATGTTGAGCAGGGTGTCGAACTGCTGCTCCGTAGTCTGCTCGAAGCTGGCGTGGATGCCGATGCCGGCATTGTTGACCAGGAAATCGAACTGGCTGCGTTGCCACTCCCGGGAGAGCAGCAGGCTGACTTCATCGGCGAAGGCCGCGAAGCTGGCACTGTCTCCCACATCCAGCGCGAGCGCCTGGGCCTGGACCCCGAGGGCCCGGGCCTTGGCCACCACGTCGGCCGCTTCACCGGCCTGACTGCGGTAGGTGATGATGAGATCGACCCCCTTGGCCGCGAGGGCGAGGGCACCGTGTTTGCCAAGGCCGCGGCTGGCCCCTGTGATGAGGGCGATAGGTCTGGTCATGGTATGACTCCTGTCTGGGCGATGAAGGGCTCAGGATGAGCCGACGGGATCACTGTATTAGGGCTTTAATGTGGGATAAAGAGGGTGATAATGAATGCACTGTTCCGTTTGAAAGGACAATCACGACATGGATCAACTGAATGAGATGCGACTCTTCATGCGGGTCGCCGAGCTCGAGAGCTTCAGCCGCTGCGCCGAGCAGCTCGGGATCCCCAAGGCGACCCTCTCTGCCGCCATCCGCCGGCTGGAGGAGCGGATGGGCACCCGGTTGCTGCAGCGCACCACGAGACGGGTGCAGCTCACCACGGACGGCCAGCTCTGTTACGGCCGCTGCCGGGATCTGCTGGCGGACATGGAGGAGTTTGGTGGCCTGTTTCGCCAGGAGGGGAAGATCTCGGGCCAGTTACGGGTAGACATGCCAAGCCGGATGGCCCGCCACCTGGTGATCCCGGCGCTGCCCGCCCTGCTGGCCACCCATCCCGACTTGCAACTGATGCTGAGCAGCACGGATCGGCGGGTGGATCTGGTGCGCGAGGGCTTTGACTGCGTGGTGCGAGTGGGGGCGCTGGAGTCTTCCAGCCTGGTGGCGCGCCCCCTGGGTCAGTATCGCCAGATCAACTGTGCCAGCGCCGGCTACCTGGCCGCTCACGGGGTGCCCCAGCGTCTGGCCGACTTGTCAGGGCACTGCCTGGTTCATTACGGCTCGGGCTTGGGGCGCGGCGAGCCCGGTTTTGAATACCTGAGGGAGGATGGCAGCCCCGCCATCATGCCCATGAGGGTGGCCCTGACGGTGAACGACAGCGAGTCCTATCTCGCGGCGGCGCGGGCTGGGCTTGGCATCATACAGATGCCGCGGGTCGGGGTGGAGCCGCTGCTGGCGAGCGGCGAGCTGGTGAGCATTCTGCCCCAATGGCAGGCGCCGCCCCTGCCCATCCATGCGCTCTATGCCCACCGCCGCCAACTGGCCCCCAGGGTGCAGCTCTTCATCCACTGGCTGGCCGAGTTGCTCGAGGGGGCGCTGGCCTGGGAGTCAGATACGGCAGCGCCTTGAGCGATACTGGCTCGGGGATTGGGCGAACGCCTCCTTGAAAAAACGAGTGAAGCTGCTCTGACTGGCGAAACCGAGTCGCCCCCCCACCTCCTGCAGTTGCAGACCCGGGTCTTGCAACAGGCGGCAGGCCTCTTCCCGCCTCACCTGCTCTAAGAGGGCCGAGAAGTGGCAACCCTCCTCGCGCAGGTGGCGGTTGAGGGTCCAACGGGTCAGCCTGAGGGCGTCGCAGACGCAGGCCAGCAGGGTGCGGGGATCTGCGCCTTCCTGCCACAGCTGGCGGCGGATAAGCCCTATCACCCTGTCTTTGTAGTGAAGGCTGGGCCGCAGCAGGTTCATCTGGCTGTCGAGCGTCTCCAACAGCAGAGGCTGCAAGGGGCCGTTGTAGCCTGCATAGGGTAGATCGAGCAGGGCGGCGGGGAAGCGCAGCTGATAACCATCCCCGAGCTGCAGTCGTCCCCCGAGCCAGGCCGCGAGCTCGCGCCACAATTTGGGGCGCACCGGAGTGGGCAGCACCAGCTGGCCCTGTCCTGGGTGATAAAACTGGAGCAGGGCATAGAGGTGACAGAGGTTGGCCAGGCTGCTCATGGCGATCACATCCGGGTGATCGGAATCTGAGTAGTAGCTGAGGCGGGCCAGCTCCCCGGCCTCTTGCAGCGCGAGTCTGTCGCACTCACCGATAAGGGGGCGAAAGGAGAGGAAAAAGTGCAGTGCCTGGCGCAGGGTGGCGGCGTTGCAACACAGGCTCGCCAGGGGCAGATAGTCCGCAAACAGCCCAGTCAGGGATGGGGGCGCCCAGTTGTGGGCCAGATCCGCATGGGGTGCGACCTGGGCCAGCAGCCGGAAGTGGCGCGACGCATCTATCCTGCCCTGGGGCAGTTGCAGCTCCTCCTTGGCGATGCCGGCGCCCTGCAGCAGCAGGTTCGGATCCCGTCCCTGTCTCTGCCAGTGGTGCATGCAGTGCAGGGCGATCCGGTTTGAGACAGTTTTCACGACGAAATCCTTGTCGACGATGGCCCTCCATCATCGGCCAGCCGCTGAAAATTACCGTGAGCCAGGTTGCTCTTAATGTTTCAGGTTTGTAACCAAGGGTAACCCTGCAAGCCTTTTCACAGTTTTGAACACTGCTCCCAATCGACAAATTCCTGCTCCCGGCAGGCAAGTGGCAGGGGCGCGTTTTGCATACAGTGGCCGGACCTACACACACAAGGAAGGCCACAATAATGAAATACCACCCTCTCGCTCTGACCCCTCTTGCCTTGACCGTGAGCGCCCTGCTGCTGGCCGGCTGCAACGGCAACGACTCCACCCCCAAACCGGCTCAACCCAGCCTGGGCCACCGCACCGTCAGCCTGCTCGAGCAAGATGGCCTGCAGTTCAAGGATCTGGATGGCAGCGGCACTCTCACCCCCTATGAAGACTGGCGCCTCGGCGCCGCCGAGCGGGCCCGGGATCTGGTGGGGCGGCTCAGCCTGGCCCAGAAGGCGGGCCTGATGATGCACGGCACCCTGGTGCTGGACGGGGAGGGGCGAGTCGATCAGAGCGCCATGGACAAGATGCTGAAGACCGACGGGGTCAACACCTTCATCACCCGCATGGCTGGGGATCCGGCGGCGATTGCCGAGGACAACAATAGTCTGCAGGCCCTGCTGGAAGGGGTGGGGCTCGGCATCCCCATGACCGTCAGCACGGATCCCCGCAACCACTTCACCCATGACCCCAAGGCCACCAGTGTCGGCGCCGGTGCCTTCTCCCAGTGGCCGGAAACCCTGGGGCTGGCCGCCATCGGCGACGCAGCCCTGGTGCAGCGCTTCGGCGACATCGCCCGCCAGGAGTACCGCGCCGTTGGCATTCACGAGGCGCTCTCGCCCCAGGCGGATCTCGCCACCGAGCCGCGCTGGGGGCGCATCAACGGCACCTTCGGCGAGAACAACCTGCTGGCCAAATCCCTGGTCAAGGCCTATATCGAAGGCTTCCAGCAGGGGGACAAGGGCATAGGCAAGGAGAGCGTGGTCACGGTCGTCAAGCACTTCGCCGGGGCCGGTCCCCAGAAGGACGGGCTGGATGCCCACAACCCCTGGGGCAAGGAGCAGGTCTATCCCGGTGGTCAGTTCGCCTATCACCTGGTGCCGTTTGAGGGAGCCTTCGAGGCCAAGGTGGGGGCCGTCATGCCTTACTACGCTCTACCAGAAGGCTTGACCTATGAGGGCCAGCCCATCGAGGAGGTGGGCTTTGGTTTCAACCGCCAGATCATCACGGATCTGCTGCGGGGCCACTTCGGTTTCAGCGGCGTGGTGCTGAGCGACTGGGGCATCATCAACGACTGCGACACCCGCTGCGAGGAGGGGCTGAGCCAGGCCCAGGTGGATGCCGGCGTCAGCCCCTGGAGCGTGCCCTTTGGCATGTCCTGGGGGGTGGAGAAGCTGACCAAGGCCCAGCGCTATGCCAAGTCCATCGCCGCCGGGGTGGATCAGTTTGGTGGGGTGGAGGATCCGGCGCCCCTGTTGGCCGCCGTGCAGGCGGGACTGGTGACGGAAGCGGCGGTGACCTCGTCGGCGACGCGGATCCTTGAGCAGAAGTTCGAACTGGGGCTGTTTGAAAACCCCTATGTGGACGCTCAGGCGGCGGTCGCCCTGGTAGGCAAGGCCGAGTTCCAGCAGGAAGCCCAAGCGGCCCAGGCAGCGGCGCACGTCCTGCTCAAGAATGATGGCGCCCTGCTGCCCCTCAAGACCGAGGGCAAGCGGGTTTACTTGCTCAACGTCAATGCCGAGGTGGCAACTGCCAACGGCTATACGGTCGTGACGGATCTGGCACAGGCGGATCTTGCCATCGCCCGGGTCAATGCGCCGGGTGAGCAGGATCCCCGCTTCCCGTTTGGCAGCATCCACTTCGGTCAGCTCGGCTTTGCCAGCAAGGATCAGGTGGTGCAGGAGACGGCCCACGAGGGGGTCTACCACGGCGCGGATGACTTGGCAGCGATCCAGACCATAGAGCAGGCCGGGGTGCCCCTGGTGCTCTCCGTCTATCTGGACAGACCCGCCATCCTGACCGAGGTGGCACCGGCCGCCCAGGTGCTGCTGGCCAACTTCGGTGCCCTGGATCAGACCCTGTTCGATGTGATCAGCGGCAAGGCCAAGGCCCGCGGCAAGCTGCCCTTCGAGCTGCCTTCCAACTGGCAGGCGGTGCTGAACCAGGCTTCGGACGTGGCGAGCGACTCGATCAACCCCCTCTATGCCTATGGCGCAGGGCTGGCCTATTGAGTGGCGAGCAAGAGAACGTGATGAACAAGGCGCCTGCGGGCGCCTTTTCTATGGCGGCCATCTAAGATACCGGTTTGGCGCAAGGGGCCAGCTTGGGCATAATGGCGCCCCACAGTGGCAACACCAAGCGGCCTGTCCGTTCATTGCGAACGGGTAGGCGAGCTATGTTGGCCGCCAACAGTGCAGAGGAGATCCTATGAAATTTATCGGTGCCCACGTCAGTGCGGCCGGCGGGGTGGAGAACACTATCGCCCGCGCCCAGGCCATCGGGGCCAACGCCTTCGCCCTGTTCACCAAGAACCAGCGCCAGTGGCAGGCGGCTCCCTTGTCAGAGGCCAGCATTCGCGCCTTCAAGCTGGCCTGCGACAAGGCGGGCTTTCGCCCCGAGCAGATCCTGCCCCACGACAGCTACCTCATCAACCTGGGTCACCCGGATCCGGATGGCCTGGCCAAGTCCCGGGATGCGTTTTTGGACGAGATCAAACGCTGCGAGCAGCTCGGGCTCTGCTACCTGAACTTTCACCCCGGCAGCCACTTGAAGCAGATCCCGGAGGCCGCCAGCCTGAAGCTCGTGAGCGAGTCCATCAACTGGGCGCTGGAGCGCAGTGAAGGGGTGAGCGCCGTGATTGAGAACACCGCCGGCCAGGGCTCCAACCTCGGCTGGTCGTTCGAGCACCTGGCCGCCATCATAGACGGGGTGGAGGACAAGAGCCGGGTCGGGGTCTGTTTCGACACCTGCCACGCCTTCGCCGCCGGCTACGATCTGCGCACCCCCGAGAGCTGCGCCCAGGTATTTGCAGATTTCGATCGGATAGTGGGATTCCCCTATCTGAAAGGGATGCATATCAACGGCGCCAAGTGCACCTTCGGCAGCCGGGTGGATCGCCACCACAGCCTGCAGCAGGGCAACCTGGGTGAGGCCGTGTTCCACCACATCATGAACGACACCCGCTTCGACGGCATTCCCCTTATCCTCGAGACCATAGACGAGTCCATCTGGGGGGATGAAATTCGCTGGCTGCGCAGCCTAGCCAAGGCGTAACAAACTAGCCAAGGCGTAACGAGCGCGGTTTAGGTTATTCAACAGGGGATATCAGGAGGCAAGATGCAAGCACAGGGAAAGCCGGCGCAGCTGCGCTGGGGGATCGCAGGGGCGGGGGGCATAGCCCGTCGTTTCTGCCGCGACGTCAACCAGCACGGGACCCTGGGGCAGGTTGTGGCGATCGCCGCTCGTGATCAAGGCCGGGCCGACGCCTTTGCCCAGGAGTTGGCGCTGCCGCTCGCCTTTGGCAGCTATCAGGCACTGGCACAGAGCCTGGAGGTGGACGCCGTCTATGTGGCGGTGATCCACCCAGAGCACGCTGCCCTGATCAAAGAGATGCTGCTGGCGGGCAAGCACGTGCTGGTGGAAAAACCGGCGGTGACCAGGCTTAAGGATTGGGATGCCCTGGTGGCGCTCGCCCATGAGCGGGGTCTCTTGCTGCTCGAAGCCATGAAGGTGATGTGCTTCCCCGCCATGCGCACCCTGCTTGCCCGTTTGCCTGAGCTGCCGGGCCCCTTGTCCCTGCGCGCCGCCTTCGGCTCGGTCCAGTCTCGGGAGGGCAAGTTGTTCGATCCCGCCCTGGAGGGGGGCGCAGCCTGGGATGTGGGGGTTTATCCGCTCTGGCTCTATGCCGCCTTTTGCAAGCAGTTGGGGTTGGAGGCTGGAAAACCCGAGGTGCGATTGCAGCGGGCGCCCGGTGAGGTGGATTTGAGCGCTCATTTCACCTTTGATGGGGCAATCCGCGCCGAGCTCGGCGCCTCCATCATAGAGGATCTGGACAAGGCTGCTTACCTGAGTGGGCAGTGGCAGGGGCAGCCCTGGACCCTGGTCATCGAGGGCAAGTGGTGGAATCCGCAGGGGGTGCGCTGGCTCTCAGGGGCCCCAGACGCCCCCTGGGCGCAGGAGATCGCCTTGCCGGTGGCGGGGGGCGGCATGCAGCACGAGGCGGATCACTTCGCCCACTGTGTTGCCGAGGGTTTGCTGGACTCTGCCTGGCTGCCTCAGGCCCTGACCCGCCAGGTGCTGGGCTGGGTCGAGCGTGGCCTGACTCCTGCCCGCGATTGAGGTGCGTGATCACCCAACGTCATCTTGTCTTGATCAACTAAGGGCGCCGCGGCGCCCTCTGTCATTGGTGCACGGTTAGCCGCATGCCGTGAGACGGGGACTTGCCGACATCAGCTCTCGCGAGGACCGGGGAGTTGCTGGGCGCGGCAAAAGGCCAGGAAACGGCGCAGGGTGGCGGAGTGGTATTTCTGCTTGTGCCAGATGAGGGAGAGCTGGCGCGGGAAGCGGCGGCTCGGGGTGAGCGCCACCAGGCGGCCGCTCGCGAGCCTGTCCGAGACCGCCAAGCGGGAGATGAAGGAGAGGCCGAGACCGTGCTCCACCGCCAGCATCACGGCCTCCAGAGTGTTGAGTTCGAGCCCCGCCTGCCAGCGCGGCAACTTGGGCTGGATCTGCTGCTCGAACTGTTCGCGACTGCCGGATTGGGGCTCGCGCAGTACCCAGGTCTCGCCGCCGAGCTGACTGAGCGGCAGCTCCAGTCGCCCCGCCAAGGGGTGGTTGGGCGGGGCCACGATCAGCATCTCGTCTTCCAGCCAGGGCTCGCTCACCAGATCCGGGTGATGGTTCTCCCCCTCGATGAGCGCCAGATCCAGCTCGAAGTGGGCGAGGGCATGGCACAGCAGATGGGTGTTGGCGATGGTGACCCGCGGCGGCAGCCCGAGCTCGCTCGCGCTGTCTGCCAAGAGGCTCGGCAGCAGATAGTTGCCTATGGTCTGGCTGGCGCCGAGGCGCAGCTGGCTGGCGGGCTCTGCGTCCGGACTGAACAGCTGCTCTATCTCCTGCATCCGGGTCAGCAGCTCCTCGGCGGCCGGTTGCAGCAGGAGTCCCTCGCTGTTGAGCTGCAGTCTGGGGTGGACGCGGTCAAACAGCGGGGTGGCGAGCTGGCGCTCCAACTCCTGCAAGGACTGGGAGACGGCGCCCTTGCTGAGGCAGAGTTCGTTGGCCGCGAGCCCCAGGTTGCCGTGGCGCGCTATGGTGGCGAACACCTTGAGTTGTTGCAGGGTCAGCTTCATGTTGTTTGGTTTTCCTAAACACGTGATTCAATTCATTTAGATATCGTAAACGATAGAGCCCCTTTATCCTATGCTCATCGTCACAAGAACAAGAGGATACAGAGATGATCGCAAGTACCCGTCGCTCCCTGGGCAATGCCCCGACCCCCATGGCCGGTCTGGCTCTCGGGATCGCCAGCCTCGGCTGGTGCTGGGAAAACGCCGGTCAGTTCGATGGTCGCCTGCAACTGCTGGGGGCCGCCATCGCCGCCGTGCTGCTGTTGATCCTCACCTGCAAGTTTGTGGTCCATCCTCGCCTGCTGTGGCAGGACCTCGCTCACCCTGTGGTGGGCAGCGTGGTGCCCACCTATGCCATGGCCACCATGGTGGTCTCCAAGGCCATCGGCCTGCTGGCGCCGACCCTGGGGCAGGGGCTCTGGCTGTTCGCCGTGGGGCTGCACCTGGTGTTCCTCGCCACCTTCGTCTGGCACAGGGCAAAAGAGTTCGAGATCCATCACATGGTGCCGAGCTGGTTCGTGCCGCCGGTGGGGATTATCGTCGCGGATATCGCCTACCCGGGTGGTCCCTTCGCCGAGCTGGCCAACGTGCTGCTCTGGTTTGGCCTGATTTGCTACGGTCTGATGCTGCCGCTGATGCTCTATCGCCTCATCTTCAGCCACGAGGTGCCGGATGCCGCCAAACCGACCATCGCCATCCTGGCCGCCCCCGCCAGCCTGTCCCTCGCCGGTTACCTGACAGTGACCGCCGAGCCTTCCCTGCTGCTGGTGGCCGTGCTGCTCGGGATCGCCGTGCTGATGACAGGCATCATCTACCTGTCCCTGCTCAAGCTGCTGCGCCTGCCGTTCTCTCCGGGCTTTGCCGCCTTCACCTTCCCCCTGGTGATTGGCTCCACCGCCCTGTTCAAGGTGAGTCACCTGCTGTCGCAGTGGCCAGAGGCAGCCCACTACGTGGCCCAGATCAACCAGCTGGCCTATCTGGAACTCGGTGTGGCGACCCTGATCGTCGGTTACGTGGCCCTGCGCTACCTGATGTTCTTCCTGCCGCTCGGGCAGGGGACTCTGGGTCAACCCGCCCATCGCTAAGCCGTCTGGCACCCTTGTCCAATACACCCCGCATCGCGGGGTGTATTGCATTGGGAATCCCGCCGGGCACGGCCTGCGCGAGATCCGAGCAAATGGCTCGAAATATCGGCTGTCAAGGTGGGAGCCGCTTCAAATAGTCGAGCATTCAGGCGAGATTAAGGTGGTGCTGACTGGTATTACCTGTCAGGATGGCCGCCAATGCTGTTCTCTACGATTTGACCTATCCATGTCCTCCCAAGATCCCGTATTTGACTCATCTTTTCAGTCTCGTCTGCTGCGTCCGCGTTACTGGCCGAGCTGGCTCGCCCTCGGCGCCCTCGGCGTGCTCGCCTTCGTGCCGCCCCGCTGGCGCGACAAGCTGGCGGACGCCCTGGCGCCCCTGGTGCTGAAGTTCTCCAAGAAGCAGGTCTACATCGCCCGCACCAACCTCGCCATCTGCTTCAAGGAGCAGAGCGAGGCCGAGCGCGACGCCATCCTGATGACCTCCATCCGCATCGGCCTCAAGAGCCTGCTGGGCTTTGGCGAGTTCACCTGGCGCGGCCCGGAGCACCTGATGAAGCGCATTTCGGTCAGCGGCTGGGAGCACATCGCCGCCGAACAGGCCGCCGGTCGCCCCGTGATCCTGGTGGTGCCCCACAGCTGGCCCATCGACGCGGCGGGTTATTACTTCTCCCGTCAGGGGCTCAACATGTGCACCATGATGAAGAGCGCTCGCAACCCGGTATTTGACTGGCACATCAACCGGGAGCGGGCCAAGAATGGCTGCCGCGTCTATGAGCGCAGCGCCGGCATAAAACCGGTGATCAAGGCGGTGAAATCCGGCCTGAGCTTCTTCTACCTGCCGGATCAGGATCACGGCCGTGAGGCGAGCATCTTTGCCCCCTTCTTCGATCACCCCAAGGCGACCCTGCCGGCCCTGCCACGGCTGGTGAAGCTGACCGGCGCCAAGGCAGTGCCCGTGCTGGCCTGCTATGACGAGGCGACCCATGGCTACCGGCTGGAGATAGAGGCGCCGTTCGCCGATTACCCGAGCGGGGATCTGCTGGCAGACACCTGCGCCATGAACGAGTGCGTGCAGCGCCAGCTCACCCGCTACCCGGGTCAGTACATGTGGTTCCTCAAGATCTTCGACACCCGCGAGGGTCAGGAGGAGGGGGCGGAGGGCCTCTACGAAGAGGGCATCAAGCGTATTCGCCGTGGACTCTCTCCCCATTCCTGAACCTCTGCTTAACCCAAAGTTGCAAATGGCCCCAAGTGGGCCATTATTTATTTCTAACTAGTCTGATCAGTGACTTGGCGGTGCTCCCCGGCGGCCTCAGGGTAGAAAAAAATGTCAGGATCACTAAAATAACGGTCTGTTTTGACGATTCGATGGCGACCATGTCCGCACAAGATCCGGTGTTCGATACCTCATTTCATCTGCGTCTGCTGCACCCTAGGCTGTGGGGCAGCTGGCTGGCCCTCGGCCTGCTGTTCCTGCTGACCTGGATCCCGGTCCGCTGCCGGGGCAGGCTGGCCGATGCCATGGCGCCGCTGTTGCTGCGCATCTCCAAGAAGCAGGCCTACATCGCCGAGACCAATCTCAAGATCTGCTTCCCCGAGCTCGATGGGGCCGGGCGTGAGGCCCTGCTGCTCAAGTCCATCCGCACTGGCCTCAAGACCTTCATGGGCTTTGGCGAGATGACCTGGCGCAGCAAGGCGTATCTCAAGGGGCGCATCAAGGTGCGCGGCTGGGAGCACATCGCTGCCGAGCTGGCCGCCGGTCGCCCCATGATCTTCGTGGTGCCCCACACCTGGGCGGTGGATACCATAGGGCGCTTCATCACCAATGAGGGGGTGCCCCTGTGTACCATGATGAAGAGCCCCAAGGATGCGGTGTTTGACTGGTACATCAACCGCGAGCGCAGCAAGGGTGGCCGGGTCTACGAGCGCAGCGTCGGCATCAAGCCGGCCATCAAGGCCTTGCGCGGCGGTGACAGCTTCTTCTACCTGCCGGATCAGGATCACGGCCGCGATGCCAGCCTGTTCGTACCCTTCTTCAATCATCCCAAGGCGACTCTGCCGGCCCTGCCCAAGCTGGTGAAGCTGACCGGCGCCAAGGCGGTGCCCATCCTGGCTTGTTATGACGAGGACGAGCACTGCTACCGGCTGGAGGTGGAGGCGCCGTTCGATCCTTATCCCACGGCGGATCTGCTGGCGGACGTCAACGCCATGAACCGCATGGTGGAGCAGCAGCTCAGCCGTTTCCCCGAACAATACATGTGGTTTCTCAAGATCTTCGAGACCCAGGAAGATAATCAGGGCAAGGATGGTCTCTATGAAGAGGGGATCCGGCGTATTCGCCAGGGGTTGCCACCGGAGGAAGCATGATAGACAGGGCCCGTTTGCGGGCCCTGTCCATTCGTTGGATAGCGGGACAGATGGTGCGTTTATCACCGCCTGCCGAGCTGTTATTCTGATGCTAGATGGTGAAAATATGACCTCGTTTGGCGACACTTGGGCACGCTGGCAAGGGATGCCGCTGCCGGGCTGTTCTGGCGCAAGCAAACAAGGTGCAAACAAGGTGCAAATAAGGTAAAAGGGCGGTCATGAAAATTCCAAATCGAATCCAACCTTTGGTTGATGACGGCCTGGTCGACGATGTCATCAGCCGGCTGATGAGCGGCAAAGAAGCCGACGTCTATGTGGTGCGCTGCGGCGACGAGATCCGCTGTGCCAAAGTTTACAAAGAGGCGAGCAAACGCAGCTTCAAACAGGCCGTGGTCTATCAGGAAGGGCGCAAGGTGCGCAACAGCCGCAGCGCCCGCGCCATGGAAAAGGGCTCGAAATATGGCCGCAAGCAGCACGAAGAGGTGTGGCAGAACACGGAAGTGGACGCCCTGTTCAAGCTGGCTGCCGCCAACGTGCGGGTGCCAACCCCCTATGTCTGCCTCGATGGCGTCCTGCTGATGGAGCTCATCACCGACGAGGATGGCAATGTGGCGCCGCGCCTCAACGACGTGGCGCTCACCGCCGAGCAGGCCCTGGTCGATCATGCCAAGGTGATCCGCTACGTGGTGCGCATGCTCTGCGCCGGCCTCATCCACGGGGATCTCTCCGAGTTCAACGTGCTGGTGGACAGCCAAGGCCCCGTCATCATAGATTTGCCCCAGGTGGTGGATGCCGCCGCCAACAACCAGGCCAAGGCCATGCTGGAGCGGGACGTCGACAACATGCGCAACTACTACGGCATGTACGCCCCCGAGCTGCTCAAGACCCGCTATGCCAAGGAGATGTGGGCTCTGTTCGAAGATGGCAAGCTCAGCCCGGAATCCGAGCTGACCGGCCTGTTCGAGGAGAGCACAGATGCCATCGATCTGGACGGCGTGCTGCACGAGATCGAGAGCGCGCAGGAAGAGGCCATGGAGCGCCGTGCCCGCATGAAAGCGGAGCAGGAAGAGGAGTTCTGATAACGCAGATTGCCGTCCCTTCTTGCATAGAAAAGAGCGCCATCGGCGCTCTTTTGCTTTTGGGGCTGGCAGTGCGTCGATTAGTTCGACTCGGCAGGGCGCGGGCTTAGAGCCCGGCCAGGGGCGGGGCGATAAGCCGTGGCCCAATATAACCCACCACCTCGCCGAAACGGGGATGACCGCTCTCCCAATCCTGGGCCGCGGTGCGAATGGCGTCTCTGTCAAAGCTCACGAAGTTCCACCAGATCTGCAGGGGTTGCGCCAGGGGCTCACCGCCAATCAGCAGCAAGCGGGCGCCCTGGGTCAGCTCCACTTCCACACTCGATGTACCCGGCGGCAGATAGATAAGCTGCTCTGGGGCGAGGGGCTCCCCGGCGATGCTCACCTGGCCTTGCAGGGCGAAGAGGCCGTGCTCAAAACCCGGGGCCAACGCCAATCGTACTCTTTGGGTCTGTTCGGCATGCAGATCCAGCCCCAGGATGGGGGAGAAGTGCAGGGTAGGGGCCTGGCGCCCCTGATACTCCCCGATAAGCAGGGTGAAGGTAACCTCACCCTCCTGCCAGCGTGGCAACTCGGGGTAGTGATCAAAGCGCGGCTGGGTGTCCTGACTGCGCTCTGGCAGCGCAATCCAGAGCTGGGCGGCATGCAGGTCGGGGTGGCCCTCCACCGACTCCTCGGTGTGGGCGATACCGCGTCCGGCGGTCATCAGGTTGACCTGGCCCGGGCGGATCACCTGCTCACTGCCCAGGCTGTCACGGTGCAATATCTCGCCTTCCAGCATCCAGGTGAAGGTTTGTAGGGAAATATGAGGATGGGGCCCTACATTCATCCCCTTGGCCCCTGGGGCAAAGCGGGTCGGCCCTATGTGATCGAGAAAACACCAGGGGCCTATGGTGCGTCGCTCCTTGACCGGAATGGCGCGGGCCACCGGGATCCCCCCCACGTCGGTGAGGCGGGAGGCAATGCGTTGCCACTGTTGTTCCATCTTGTGCTCCTTGAAAAATGCGGGTGAAAAGGGTGTGTGATGACATCCGGGCTAGCGGCGGCGGATTGCCGGGAAGCTGCGCATGGGAGGCGCCATCCGGTGGGGCATGGCGGGCCTGCTCATCGGGCTGGCGAGGGTGCTCGGCAGATGAGGCCTGGGGACAACCCCGTTGTTGACCCTGGGCTGGGCCGAGGGTGTCCAGGTGCCGTCGCCTGCCTTGGGCTGGGTCGTGGGCCACAGCGCCCCGTTATCGGCCTTAGGCAAAGTCGCAGGCAGCAGAGTGCCATCACCGGTCTTGGGAAGCGTCGTGGGCAGCAGAGCGCCATCACCTGTCTTGGGGAGTGTCGTTGGGCGCAGAGTCCCATCGGCTCTGGGATGGGCATCTCCCTTATAGTCCAGAGGGGAGCGAGGCGTGCGATCGGGGTTGCTGACACTGGGGCGCAACTTGCTGTTGTCCCGCAGCGCCTGTTTTTGTTCAGGAGACATGGCATTCCAGCGGGTGGCGAAATCCCCCCGCAGGGCGGCGAGATCCGCCTGTCCCTGGTTATCCTGCCAGTTGTGGAACTTGTCTTTGATCTCCTGCTGGCGATCCGCATCGAGCCCGTTCCACCATTTCTTGATCAGCTCGTCGAAATCCCCCTCGTTGTCACAGCACCAGGGGTAGTAGTGGTCCCAGTAGTTGAAGTAGTCGTCATACCACCAGGGGTAGGCGCCATAGTGGCTGCCGTAATAGCCGCCGACACTGGTGCCCGCGCTGGCACCGACGCCGATGGACGAGGAGTCGCTGCTGCAGGCGCCAAGGCCCAGGGCCAGCAGGGGAACAAGCAGGACGGTACGCATCTTGGCTCCACTCCGGTGAAATGACGCAATGAACTGATGATAAAGTAAATATGCACCAATCCCGCGCCAGATGGCAGGGGCTTGGCCGATATAAGGGCCCATGGCGGTGTTTTGCAAGAATTGCAGCCAAGCACTGTATGAACGTACAATAGTGGCATATCAACCCAGCCATTAGCCTGCATGACGCTCTCCCAACCCAGCACGCCCGCCACTGCCCCCCTCAATGGCTTCATCCTGACCCGTCACGGGCGAGACGTGCGCGGCCATGGCGGGCTGGCCGGTCGCACCGAGATAGTGATGTGGCTCTGGAGCGAGCAGGGGCCGGTGCGGCTGGTGGTGCCGGGGCAGGAGCCGGTGTTCTTCCTGCCCGAGCGCCACATGCAGGAGGCGGCCGAGCTGTTCAAGGGCGCCGGGGTGAGCGGCCGGTTTAGGCGCCTACCCATGCACACCTTCGACGGCCGCGCCGTGGTCGGCTGTTATTTCCCCACCCTGAGCGCCTTTCACCGCGCCATCGAGCTCTTGCTCATTCGCGGCCTCGAGCACTTCGAGGCGGATATCCGGCTACCGGAGCGCTACCTGATGGAGCGTTTCATCACAGCCGGGGTGCGCTTTGGCGGCAAGGTGGCGAAGAAGGGGGGCAAGCAGGGCTATTGGGAAGTGAACGAGGCGCGCTGCGCGCCCCAGGCGGTGACGCCGAGCCTCTCCTGGGTGTCGCTGGACGTGGAGTGCGCCATGGATGGGGCTCTCTTCTCCATCGGGCTCTACAGCGAGCAGGATGCGCGGGTCATCATGATAGGGGACTCCGAGGCGGACTCAGAGGCGTGGGAGACGACAATCGAGTGGGTGGCGGATGAGAGCGCCCTGCTCGGCGCGCTGGAGGCCTGGTTCAATCGCCACGATCCTGACCTGGTTATCGGCTGGAACGTGGTGAACTTCGACTTTCGCCTGCTGCTGCGCCGGGCCGAGCTCAACAAGCGGCGACTGCGCCTCGGCCGGGGCCGTGAGCTCTGCTTCTGGCGCTCATCGCGCGGGGATCCCCAGACCGGCAACGTCATCATCCCGGGCCGCATGGTACTGGACGGCATAGATACCCTGAAAAGCGCCACCTGGCAGTTTGCGAGCTACAGCCTGGATGCGGTGGCAAGCGAGCTGCTTGGCCGCGGCAAGGACATAGAGGACGTGGCAAACCGGGGGGAGAAGATCACCGAGCTGTTCCACTCGGATAAAGAGGCGCTGGCCCGCTACAACCTGGAAGACTGCAAGCTGGTGTGGGAGATCTTCGATTACTGCCACCTCATCGCCTTTGCCATCGAGCGCGCCTCCCTCACCGGGCTGGAGCTGGACCGGATCGGCGGCTCGGTAGCCGCCTTCACCAATCTCTATTTGCCACGGCTGCATCGCGGCGGCTATGTGGCCCCCAACCTGCCCGCCGACGGGGGGCTCGCGAGCCCCGGCGGCTATGTGATGGACTCCAAGCCTGGCCTCTATCGCCACGTGCTGGTGCTCGATTTCAAGAGCCTGTATCCCAGCATCATTCGCACCTTCTGCATCGATCCCATGGGGCTGGTGGAAGGCTTGCAGCAGCCCAAGACAGCAGTGCCCGGCTTTCGCGGCGCCATGTTCTCCCGCACCAGGCACTTCCTGCCCGATCTGATTGCCACCCTGTGGGCGGCGCGGGACAGGGCCAAGGCAGCCAAGAACAAGGCGCTCTCCCAGGCCATCAAGATTATCATGAACTCTTTTTATGGCGTGCTGGGCTCGGGGGGCTGCCGCTTCTACGATCCGCGCCTCGCCTCCTCCATCACCTTGCGTGGTCACGGCATCATGCAGCAGACCCGGGAGTGGATAGAGGGGCAGGGCTTCGAGGTTATCTACGGCGACACCGACTCCACCTTCGTGCATTTAAACCGGGCCGTGACCCCGGAGGAGGCGGACGCGATTGGCAAGCGGCTGGCCAGCATGATCAACGAGAATTGGACGACCCTGATCAAGACCGAGTTCGACCTGCCCTGTTACCTCGAGATCGAATACGAGACCCACTATCGCCGCTTCCTGATGCCCACCATCCGGGGCCTGGAGAAAGGCAGCAAGAAACGCTACGCCGGTCTGGTGGGAGAGGGTGAGGGGGAACACCTGGTGTTCAAGGGGCTGGAGACGGTGCGCACCGACTGGACAGCCCTCGCCAAGCAGTTCCAGACCCGGCTCTACGAGCTGGTATTCCATGATCAGGATCCCAGCGGCTATGTGCGTACCATGGTGGACGAGACCCGGGCCGGCCTGCACGACGATCTGCTTGTCTACCGCAAGCGGCTGCGCCAAAAACTCGAGGAGTACCAGAAGAACGTGCCGCCTCACGTGCGGGCGGCGCGTCTCGCGGATGAAGAGAACCTGCGCCGCGGTCGACCCCAGCGCTATCAGCACAGGGGCAGCATCGCCTACCTGATCACTGTGGCCGGGCCCGAGCCGCTGGAATACAGGCGCAGCGCCATCGACTACGAGCACTACATCGACAAGCAGTTAAAGCCCATCGCCGACGCCATACTGCCCTTTATCGGCGAGTCGTTCGAGCGGATCTGCGGCCAGCAGTTGGATCTCTTCTAGCCTGAGGCCGCAGCAAGCGTGCAAAGAAGCTGGTGTGAAAAAGCAGAGTGAGCAGAACGGGCGCCGCGATCCGTGGCGAGAGCTAAGCAGAGAGCTAAGTCGGGGGAGGCGAGATGATACGGGTAGAGGGCAGTTTCCTCTCCCGGCAACTGTCGGACGCTGAAATGCAAAAAGCCCGCTATCAAGCGGGCTTCTTTAATTTGGTGCGTCCTAGTGGATTCGAACCACCGACCCCCACCATGTCAAGGTGATGCTCTAACCAGCTGAGCTAAGGACGCAGGGTGCGCTGTGCGGCTTTTTGCGATAAGTGGTGGGTTTAATTGGATTCGAACCAACGACCCCTACCATGTCAAGGTAGTGCTCTAACCAACTGAGCTATAAACCCACATCTGCAATCTTATCAAACTACTAACTGTTATGGTGCGTCCTAGTGGATTCGAACCACCGACCCCCACCATGTCAAGGTGATGCTCTAACCAGCTGAGCTAAGGACGCATAACAGTGTTTTTCGTGATGGTGCGTCCTAGTGGATTCGAACCACCGACCCCCACCATGTCAAGGTGGTGCTCTAACCAGCTGAGCTAAGGACGCATCACGAAAAGTGGTGGGTTTAATTGGATTCGAACCAACGACCCCTACCATGTCAAGGTAGTGCTCTAACCAACTGAGCTATAAACCCACTTCAACAACGCCAGCATTGCTGGCGTGGTCGGCATACTACCCATGCCCCCCAAGGCTGTCAACAAGGGACATGCACAAAGGAGACTGTTTGCCCAGTTCTTGCGCAGCCTGTTGATTTTGCAGGCGAGGCGCGGATAAAGCGCGCCTCGCAGCGTCTCTTATTGGGCCTCTTTATTGAGCCCTAGAGAGGGCAGTGCAGGCCTCCGGGCTCGCGAAGCGGCCATAGATATGACGCAGTCGGGTACCCAGCATCAGGGCGGCGCCGGTCAGGCCGACGATAAAGCCAACCCAGAAGCCTTGCGGCCCCATGCGTGGCACCAGCCAGTCGGTCAGCCCCAGGATCATGCCGGTGGGCAGTCCGAGTCCCCAGTAGGCGACTATGGTGACGTAGAAAATAGCCTTGGTGTCCTTGTAGCCACGCAGGGCCGCGGCCGCGACCACCTGCACCGAATCGGAGATCTGGTAGATGGCGGCGAAGAACAGCAAGGTGGCTGCGAGGGTGATCACCTGCATGTCGTCGGTGTAGATCCCCGCGATATGCTCGCGCAGCAGCACGGTCAGGGCGGCGGTGCCGGCGGCCACCGCCATGCCCAGCATCAGGCCGGTACGGGCGGCGACCCGGGCGTGCTCCGGTTGACCTTCCCCTATGCTGTGGCCGACCCGGATGGTGACACCCACCCCGATGGAGAGCGGCAACATGAACACCAGGCTGGAGAAGTTCAGGGCTATCTGGTGGCTCGCCACCGTCTCTGCGCCAAACGGTGCCAGCATCAGGGCCACCACGGTAAACAGGGTCACCTCGCAGAAGATGGCCATGGCGATGGGGAAGCCCAAGCGGAACAGACGCCAGATCCGGCTGCCATTGGGGCGGGCCAGGTTGGCAAACAGGTTGATGGTTTTGAAGTGGGAGGAGAACTTCACATAGAGGATCATCGCCAGCAGCATGGCCCACAGCACGATGGCGGTGGCCACGCCGCAGCCGACCCCGCCGAGCTTGGGCATGCCGAAGTGACCGTGAATGAAGATGTAGTTCGCGGGAATATTGACCGCCAGCCCGACGAAGCCGATCACCATGGTGGGCATGGTGTGGGAGAGCCCCTCACTGAAGTTGCGCAGCACCTGGAACAGCACGAAGGCGGGCAGACCCCACATGATGGCGTGCAGGAAGCCGGTAGTCTTGGCGGCCATGACGGGATCCACGTCCATCAGATGCAGCGCCAGCGGGCTGAAATAGAGCGCCAGCATGGCGATCGGGATCACCATCAGCGCCAGCCAGAAGCCCTGATGCACGGCCGGGCGCACCTCGTCCCGTTTGCGGGCCCCGTTGAGCTGGGAGACGATGGGGGTGAGGGCCATGATGATGCCCTGGGTCAGCAAGATGATCGGCAGCCAGAAACTGGAGGCCACCGACACCGCCGCGAGATCCACGGCGCTGACCTGGCCCGCCATCACGGTATCGACGAAGCTCATGGCGACCTGGGCCACCTGGGCCACCAGAATGGGACTGGCTAGGCGAACGAGTTGCTTCGCCTCGGACCAATAACGTTGCACTGACACCTCCGAATGGATCAGATAAAAAGAGAAAGAACGGGTAATTGAGAGGAGCTTTTGCCTCCCCGGAGCCGGGGAGACAAAGAGCGGGGGTGTCATTCTAGCCTGAAAAACCGCCAACGGGAAACCGTTCGCGGGGGTTGACGGGATCAGGCGTCTTCGTGATCGCTGATCAGCAGGTTGGCGGCGGCGTAGGCGGCCTGTTCGCGCAAGTCCGCGGGTACTCGTTCGTCCCCTGCCACGGCGTTGAGGGCGCGAATGGTGGCGGCGATGGCGTTCGGCACATAGCCCTGCTCCCCCGAGCCAATCTGGTTGTAGGCGATGCGAATGGCTTCACAGCATTGATATACCTGCATATTTACTTCCTCATAGAGCTGGATCTGACTGCCGTCACTATAGCGATCGGCGCAGGCCTTGTCAGCCGCTGCGCTTGTCTTGCCTTGTCTTGTAGAGTGGCGAGGGTTAACCTGCCTGCGATTTTTGACCAGCAGGAGACGAGACATGTTCACCGGCATAGTACAGGGTACCGCCGAACTGGTGGCCTTCACCGAGCAGCCCAATTTTCGCACCCATGTGATCCGCATGCCGAGCCTGGCCTGGGGCGAGGGGCTGGCGCTCGGCGCCTCCGTCGCCCACAACGGCTGCTGCCTGACCGTGACCCGGGTCGAGGGGGACCTGGTCAGCTTCGATCTGATGCAGGAGACACTGCGCCTCACCAACCTCGGGCAGCTGAAGGTCGGGGACAAGGTGAACGTGGAGCGGGCAGCCCGCTTTGGCGACGAGATAGGTGGTCACGCCATGTCCGGTCATATCATGGGCACGGCGGACGTCATCTCGGTCATCGACACCCCGAACAACCGCCAGGTCTGGTATCGCCTCGCCCCCGAGCTCATGAAATACGTGCTGACCAAGGGCTATATCGGCATCGACGGCATCAGCCTGACCGTCGGCGAGGTGCGGGAACATGAGTTTTGCGTCAACCTGATCCCCGAGACTCTGGCTCGCACCAACCTCGGCTGGGTCAAGGCAGGCTGGCGCACCAACATCGAGATAGACCCCCAGACCCAGGCCATCGTCGACACGGTCGAGCGGGTGTTGGCGGCTCGCAGTTAAGCCGACATCTCGTGATGGATGCCAGAAGGCCAGCAGATTGCTGGCCTTTTTTGCATTTTATAGATCGTTTATTTCGTCAAACATAACTCAGGCAGTTCAGATCACTGCCTTGTGCGAGGCAAAAAGCGAGCCTCACATCGCTAGAACATCTGCTCGTCGTCCGCATCCACAAATAGCTGCAGGCAGTCGCGGGCCTCGTCCCTGTGCAGGCGCAGGTGGATGGGGTTGCAGCAGGCCATGCAATCCTCGTAGAACTCCTGATCCCCCTGGCTCGCGTCGAGCTCGACCCGGGTGTGGTGGCCGCAGTGGGGGCAGACGATACGCTTGCTGGTGTACTCGATCATGATGACCTCCTGGGGCCGAGTGGCCGCCTCTTTCCCCTGATTCTAGTCGGCGAGGGGCGCCGCAACCGCGAGCGAGCGCACGTTTAGGGCAAGGGGCTGCGGGGTGAAGCGCTGGCACGTATCGCCCGATCCCGCTGGGCTGCGAGTCTCGCAGAACGTCAGGTTGAACGCGGGCCTGATGCTGGGAGTCCAGGCTGTTGATTCGTGAGGACAATATAAAAAGCCCCGCCTGGGCGGGGCTGATCAACAGGGTTGGCGATGGCAAGACGGGGATCGCCAACCAGGGCAGGGCGCATGGGAACGATCAGCGCCTTGCTCGCCCCGCGGCTCAGGCTATCCAGCGCGCCAGCATGGCGCCGTCCAGCTCGGCCAGGGAGCGAAGCTCGTGATCGGCGATGGCGAGACGGGGATCGCCAGCCAAGGCCGGGCGCATGGGAACGATCAGCGCCTTGCTCACCCGACGGCTCAGGCTATCCAGCGCTCCAGCATGGCGCCGTCCAGCTCGGCCAGGGAGCCGAGTTCATGATCGGCGATGGCGAGGCGGGGATCACCCACTAATGCCGGATCCGGCACTATCAGCGCTTGCATGGAGGCGGCCTTGGCCGCCAGCAGCCCGGTGAAGCTGTCCTCGATGGCCAGACACTGCACCGGCAGGACCCCTAGCTTCTCGGCGGCGTGGATGTAGACATCCGGGTGCGGCTTGCCAAAGCGCTCCACCTCGGCGGAGTGCACCGCGAGGAAGCGCTCCTTGATGCCAAGCTTGCCGAGCACGGCCTCGACCATGGAGAAGGGCGAGGAGGTGGCGAGCCCGATCTTGAGACCACGGGCCTCCATCAGCGCCAGCGCCTCCAGCACGCCTTCCTTGGGCTGGCCTTCGCTCAGGATGAGGGCAATCACCTGATCCAGGATACGTTGCACCACCTCTTCCTGGCTGGGGCCGCTCCAGGGGCGAATGCGATACCAGTGGGCCACCAGCTGATCGATGCGCACCCCTATGGTGGAGTTGCAGTCTTCCTCGGTGTGGAAGTGGCCCAGCTCGGCGAACACGGCCATCTGGGCACGCTGCCAAAAGGGTTCGGAATCGATCAGGACACCGTCCATATCGAAGATCACGGCAGTTAACATCATCTACTCCTGACAAGGTTGAACGGGGATTATAAGCCGGACGCACAAATGCAAAAGGGGCATTTCACTGCCCCTTGCGCCGGATCATGGGAGCGGCAGCAATCGCTTAAAAGATCACCTCGACCCTCGCTGCCACCGCCTTGGCCTTTTCCACTGCCTCATCGCACTGCTCGCCACGGGCGAGCGCCACCCCGAGCCGGCGACGACCGGCGATCTCGGGTTTGCCAAAGAGACGCAGCTGGGCACCCGGCACCAGGCTCAGCGCCTCGCCAATGCTCTGATAGCGGATGTCCTGGCTGTGGCCGTCCCGCAGTACCACGGCGGACGCGCTCGGCCCGTACTGGGTGATGCGGCCGATGGGTAGCCCCAGGATGGCGCGCACGTGCAGGGCGAACTCGGAGAGATCCTGGGAGATGAGTGTCACCATGCCGGTGTCGTGGGGGCGGGGAGAAACCTCGCTGAACCAGACGTCATCCCCCCTGACGAACAGCTCGACCCCGAACAGACCATGGCCGCCGAGGGCCTCTACCACCTTGGCGGCCACTTCTTTGGCGCGGGCCAGCGCCAGCTCGTTCATGGCCTGGGGCTGCCAGGATTCGCGATAATCGCCATCTTCCTGGCGGTGTCCTATGGGATCGCAGAAGTGAATGCCATCCACCGCCCGTACCGTGAGCAGAGTGATCTCGTACTCGAAGGGCACGAAGCCCTCGACGATCACCTTGCCACGACCGGCGCGGCCCCCCTCCTGGGCATAGGTCCAAGCGTCGTCCCGCTTGGCGAGGTCGCGCAGCAGGCTCTGGCCCTTGCCGGAGGAGCTCATCACGGGCTTGACCACGCAGGGCAGGCCGATGGCCGCTACCGCGGCGTCGAACTCTTCCTTGCTCTCGGCGAAGCGATAGCTGGAGGTGGGCAAGCCGAGCTCCTCGGCGGCCAGACGCCGGATCCCCTCCCGGTTCATGGTGAGCTGGGTGGCGCGGGCGTTGGGCACCACTCTCACCCCTTCCTGTTCAAGCGCCGCCAGGGTATCGGTGGCGATGGCTTCAATCTCGGGGATGATGAGGTCGGGTTTGACCTGCGCCACCAGGGCGCGCAGGGCGGCGCCGTCCAGCATGTCCAGCACATGGGCGGCATGGGCTACCTGCATGGCGGGGGCATTGGGATAGCGGTCGGCGGCGATCACCTCGATGCCAAGGCGCTGCAACTCGATGGCGACTTCCTTGCCTAGCTCTCCCGAGCCAAGCAGCAGGGCACGGGTGGCGCCGGGGCGGGTGGCGGTTCCAAACATTCGATCTCTCCTTATGTCGATGGTCCATCGTGTACGGCGCACAGGGTGGCCAATGAGCGGACAAAAAAAGAGGCACGCATGGCGTACCTCAGGAAACGGATTTGTGAGCGCGCTGCTCGAGATGCGTCAGCAGCGTGATGGCGCCTATGATGATGGCGGCGCCGAGCCACAATCGGCCCGGGGGGGCCCAGCCAAACACCAGCCAGCCTGCCAGCACGTTCATGGGCAGCTTGGCGAAATCGAACGGCTGCACAAACGACGCCTCGGCCACGCTGTAGGCGCGGGCGATGGACATCTGGGCCAGGGCCGACAGCACGCCGGAGGCCGCCACCAGCAGCCACTGGGTCTCGCTCGGCCACTGCCACTCCGGCAGCGCCAGCATGGCGTTGAACGGGGTGCTGAAGATGAGCAGGTAGACGACGATGGTGTGGGACGACTCGCTCGCCGCCTGATAACGCACCAGCAGGGAGTAACCGGCCCAGAACAGGGCGGCCGCCACCGGCAGCAGGGAGGCCCAGCTGAAGTCATCGGTCCAGGGGGCCAGGATCAGCATGGCGCCGGCAAAGCCCGCCAGGGTTGCGAGAATGCGGGCCCGGCTCACCTGCTCCTTGAGCAGCAGGGCAGAACCCAGGGTGGCAAACAGCGGCGAGGTCATCAGCAGGGCGATACCCTGCCAGATGGGGATGGGCACCGCCAGCGCCCACAGCCAGAACTGGATGCCGATGACCGCCAGCAGCACCCGCAGCAGGTGCATTCGCAACTGATTTGTCATCAGGGATTGGCGCAGACCGTGGCGGATGAGCCAAGGCAGCAGGCAGATCAGGGCGATCAGGTACTGGTGAAAGGCGACCTGGGTGGAGGCGAGGCCGAGGGTGAAGCTGACGTACTGGCTCAGGCTGTTGACGGCGGCGAAGCAGAGGCCTGCCACCATCATCCAGACGGCGCCGGCAAAGGGAGAGTGCCTGCGTGAGGGTTCCATGGGATCCGGGGTCATGCAAAAAAGTGCCGCGGATCATAACGGCAATCGTTTGTTCTGCCAAGGGCAGGGTGCTTGGCGAGTACCGCTCTGGCGAAGAAATGCCCACTCATCAAATTTTTTGAACAAGTTAAGCATCTATTTTCGCTATCAGGGCTGCAAGCCAGTGTTTATAGTGACCTCCATCGACAGTGCGACTGTCCAATTGATAACCAAATGGAGTCTTACCATGGCCAACATCCTCGTACTCAAGTCCAGCATCCTGGGTGAATATTCCCAATCCAACGCCCTGATCGACGGCTTCCTGGCCGATCACCAGGATGACAACATCCAGGTGCGTGACCTGGCTGCCCTGAACCTGCCGGTGCTGGATGGCGAGCTGGCCTTCGGTCTGCGCGGTGGTGAGAACCTGAGCGAGCGTCAGCTGGCCGTACTGGCCCAGTCCGACGAGCTGGTTGCCGAACTCAAAGCAAGCGATCTGGTAGTGATTGCTGCTCCCATGTACAACTTCAACATCCCGACCCAGCTGAAAAACTGGATTGATCTGGTGGCTCGTGCTGGCGTGACCTTCCGTTACACCGAGACAGGCCCGGTCGGTCTGGTGGAAAACACCCGCGCCCTGGTGGTTAGTCCCCGCGGCGGCATGCACGTCGGCGCCGCCACCGATCTGGTGACCCCGTACATGCGCACCGTGCTCGGCTTCATCGGCATCAAGGACGTAGACTTCATCTACGCCGAAGGCATGGGCATGGGCCCGGATGCCCAGGCCAAGGGCATCGAGCAGGCCAAGGAGCAGCTGGAAGCCCTGGCTATCTAACGCGCCCGCACTCTGCCAGACAGAAACAACAACGCAGCCCGAGGGCTGCGTTATTTTTTTGTAGCTTTCAGGGCCGAGTCACTCCTGCAGGAAGTGGCGACAACCGCTGACCAGCATCAAACAGACAGCCACCAGGGATCCCAGCAGCAGGCTGCTGAGCCACTGCTCTGTGCTGTCGGGCAATTGGGGGGAGAAGAGGCTGATCGTGAAGAGGGCACTGATGATGATCAGGCTGGTCTGTCGGGTCAAGATCATGGGGTCGTCCTTGGCTGATGGTGCTGGGGTGATGCTAACCGCCGAGTGTGACAGCCTGATGTATCCATACCTCAGGCCGCGACTCGACATCGGGTTGCTCTCACCTTAGCAGCTTTTGCCGCCAGAGCCAGTCCCACGGGACAGCTTGTGATCCGGATCCCTATCTGAACTGTTTTTGATCAGCCTGGTAGTGAAAATCACCGCTGGCGAGGCGGGCTTCCAGAGCCGCCTTGTCGAGATCCTGCGCCTTGCAGAGATCGTCCAGATCATCGTAGCGATCACGCAGCTGCATGTTGATCAGGCTCAGCAGCATGTTGACGTCCATAGTAGCGAAGTTCTTCAGATTCATGGCTGTTGCTCCTGATCCAGCAGGTGCAGCTGCTCGATGGCGTCGCTCACGCTCTGCAGGTGCAGGCGGATGGTTTCCCGCGCCTCGCTCGGCAGGTAGTCGGTGAGGGTGTGTTGCCAGCTGCCCGCTTCGGTCTTGAGCTGCTGGAACAGGACCAGCCCGGCGTGGGTGAAGGAGACCAGGCTGATGCGCTTGTCCTGGGGACTGCTCTCGGTGAACAAGATGCCTTTCTCCACCAGGCGGTGAATTTCGCGGGAGATCCGTACCTTGTCCATCCCGCTCGCCTCTACCAGCTCTTTCTGGCTGATGGGGTAGTTGGGGCCGAGCACCATCATCAGGCGCCATTGGGGCACCGTCAGCTGGTAGCGTTGCTGGTAAAACTGTTCAAAGGTATCGCGCACCATCTCAGCGGCATGGACCAGCTGGTAAGGGGGATAGTGAGCGAGCAGCTCTATGATCTTTGACATATGACATCCTGCTGTGACGGCTGCATCGGGTGCAGTTTCTCTTGATACTTTGAACTTGATGATACGTAACACAAGGACTTTTGTCTGAACAAGCACCAGAAAAATGTGCGTTCGCGCACGTGTTGGGCCACGAAAAAAGTTTTAAAGGTTTCAATTGGCCTTTGTGACCATGCTTTTTCGTAACCAGATCAAGGCATTGTGCTCAAACCAGGCCGGTTTGCTCTGCAGCGCATAGAGCACGGCCTCGTCCCGGCTGCCCCCTTGCCAGTGCTGCGGCTCCTGCTTTGGCAGCTTGCGTTGACCCAGCAAGCAGGCGGGAACATGGGGATTGGCCCGGATGGCGGCGGCCAGATGGGGGGCCGCCGCCGCTTCCCCGTCCTGGGCAAATACCATCAGTGCCTGGTTGTAGCGCAGCCAGCAGGAGGCTTCATCGAAGCGCACCAGCAGGGCGCGTAGCGCCGCCCAATCCCCTTGGCGGACATAGAGGCTGGAGAGGGGGTGACGGCAGCCCGGTTCATCGGCCACGCACAGTGTCAGCAGTGCCTGGTATTCGGCCCGTGCCTCGGCAAGCTGCCCCAGTTGCAGCAGGCAGTCGGCGCTACCTGCCCTGGCCGCCAGCAGGGGACGCGCCTGTTCGGCGCCCCAGCCATGGCCGGCCGTGCCTTGCCAGAAGGCGTCATCGAACAGGGGAGTGGCATCCGCGACTATCTTCTCAAACCAGCCGAGGCGCTTTTGAGGCTCACGGCAGGCCGCCGCCTGCTCGAACCACTGCTGCCACTGGCGGGTCTGCTCGCTCTCTTGCTCGGGTGCCGCCGCCACCGGAGCCTGGCTCTGCTCCAGGGTCAGCAGGCGATTGAGGGCCGTCTTCATCTGTTGGCGCTGACGCTTGCAAAACTCCATGAAGGGCAGGTCACTGCCCGCCGCCTGGTGCAGCATGCGCGCCATGGGCAGATCGCGAAACAGGCACAGCTCGGCGGCCAGGCTGAAACGCAATTGGGTCAGGGGATCGTTCAAGTCGGTGGGGGTGGGCCAGCCGGCCAGCCCCTGACTGAAGCCATAGCTCCACTGGCCGAGGGGGTGAGTCTGCTGGAAGACCTGCTCCGGCGTCTCGGTGGAGAGACGGCACTGACTCGGCAGCGTCAGCTGGCCCGCATCGGCCAGGGCTTCCAGCTCGTCGATAAGGTGCGAAAGGGCCGCCGCCGTCTGCGCGTCCGGCTCATGGCCATCGGGCAGCATGCCAGCAAGGGGAGCCTGCCAATCGGGGGCCACAGGCCCCACCAGACGGGCGCAGAGAAAGCCGTGCAGGGCCGGGTAGCTCATGTCCTGTCCGCTCTGGTGCTGGATCCACTGATTGAGATGACGGGTGCGGGTGGCTGGGTTCATCGGCGCTTCCTCTGGATTTTACGGCGGCGTAGTCTACCCAAAAATGGGGTCATATGCAGCAAACGGCGGACCGAATGCTGCTAAAATCGCCACTGAGCCGCCGGCTTGTGGGGAAAATCGTGCAAGGGATTGGGCAAGGGGCTAGGTCCTGTCACGGCTCTGGGGTAACATGCGCGCCTGCATGAAAAATGACGCTGGCTGTCACCGACCACGGGCTGACAGGGGCGCTGCGCACCTTTTGACGGGCCTGATAGGCTGGCCCATCCGGATATTGAAAGAAGAGATCACCATGTTACAGATTGGCAAGATGAACACCCTCACCGTCGTTGAACTCGAAGAGCGCGGCGCCTGGCTGGCCGCGGGCGAAGAGTATGGCGAGCTGCTGTTGCCCAAGCGTCAGCTGCCGGAAGGCGTGGCCGAAGGGAGCGAGGTGCCTGTCTTCCTCTATCTGGATGCGGATTGCGAGCCGGTGATCACCACCGACAAGCCGTTTGCCATGGTGGGTGACATCGCCGGTCTCAAGGTGGTCAACGCCAACAAGATAGGCGCCTTCCTCGACTGGGGCATGAAAAAGGATCTGTTCGTGCCAAGCCGCGAGCAGAACAAGCCGATGCAGGTGGGTCACGTCTATCTGGTGCACCTGATGCTGGACAACGAGGGCCGCATGGTGGGCACCAGCCGCCTGGAGCGTTTCCTCAGCATCCATAACCCGCCCTTCAAGGCCGGTGATGAAGTGACTGCCCTGCCCGGTGAACACACCCCGCTCGGCATCAAGGCGGTGGTCAATGGCAAGTACTCCGGCATGCTGTTCAAGAACGAGGTGTTCGGCCGGGTGATGACGGGCCGGCCGCTGACCGCCTGGGTCAAGCAGGTGCGTGACGACGGCAAGCTGGATCTGACCCTGCAAAAGCCTGGGCTGGATCGGATGGACGATGCCGGTGGCCGTATCCTGACCCGTCTGCAAAAGCAGGGTGGCAGCTTGGCGGTGGGTGACAAGAGCGAACCCGAGCTCATCTACAAGATGTTCAACATGAGCAAGGGCACCTTCAAGAAAGCCATCGGCGGCCTCTACAAGCAGGGCAAGATTGTCATCGAAGAGCACAGCATCCGCCTGGTGGATGCGGGCAAAACCGATGGCAGTGAAGGGCGCGAGGCATAAGTGCCGAGCCCTTGCGTCGGTGACTGCCGGGCCAGGGACGGGCTCTGTCTCGGCTGTGGTCGCACCCTGACCGAGATAGGCCAGTGGTCCGCCATGGACAGCGAGGCCCAGCTGGCGCGCATGGCCGAGCTGGACGGGACCCGCAGCACCCATGTCTGCCCTGGCTGTGGCGAGCCGGCGTTTTGCGCCGTGTCAGCGGGGGAGAGTATCTCGGCCTGCTGGTGTAGCCAGTTGCCCGCCTTGCCCATGAGCGAGGTGAGTTCTTGCTGGTGTCGCCGCTGCCTGGCCAAGGCGATCGCCGCCCGGCCCTGAGTCGGCCGCAGACATTCAGAAACGAGAACGGCGCCCTGGGGCGCCTTTCTTATGCCTGCTGCTGGCGGTGCCAGCGCACATGGACCTCGTGCTCCGTCCGATCGCGGGGCAACAGGAAGGTGGCGTAGATCACCTCAAACTCCTCCTGATGGTCCAGCAAGCCGACCCACACCTCGGCCCAGCGCTCCATGTCGACCGGCACACCGAGCTCCCGCGACCAGTCGGCGTTGGGCAGGGTCGCCTCGACGGCGCCACGCTGCTCGAACTCGAGGGTGATGTCGACAATTTGTTCGGGGGCCAGCATATCGGCGGCCTGCTCAAGAAACTGATCATAGGCCCACTCGACCAGCTGATCCGGGCTGCGTTGTTCCATGAAATCACTCCAGATACATCCAGGTTCGCCACTGTAGCAATTATTGGGGATGGCGGCCAGATCGGGGCTGGGGCTTGTGGCCCTGTCCAATGCCAGGATCTGGGGGTAAGGTTAACGAAGCCGCGTCATGCGGCGAGGTGAGAAGGCAGTGCAGCATGAAACGACGACAGCACAGACGGCAGATCAAGCGGCGGCGGGAGACCTGGTGGTGGCACTATCTGCCCCTGCACCGGGAGGTTGTCGGCGGTCATCTGGGGCCGGCGGTGGACTCCGCCGGCAAGAAGGGCTAGCCTGCCTCGTGCACCCGGTTCAGGGTGACTTGACCGAGTTGGCTCATCTGGCGGCGGATCCAGGCCGAGCGCTGCTGTACATAGGGGGAGGGTGGATTGACCCGATAGCGCCAGGGATTGGGCAGGGCGGCGGCGAGCAATGAAGCCTCGTAGCGGGTCAAGCGGGCCGCCGGCTTGCCAAAGTAGTGCCGCGCGGCGGCCTCGGCGCCATAGATGCCGGGGCCGAACTCCACGATATTCAGGTACACCTCGAGGATGCGGGACTTGTCCCAGCCCAGCTCCATCAGCAGGGTGAACCAGGCCTCTATGCCTTTGCGCACGAAGCTGCGATCGCTCCACATGAAGAGGTTCTTCGCCGTCTGCTGGCTCAGGGTGCTGGCGCCGCGCACCCGTTCACTGCGTTGATTGTGCTTGAGGGCCGAGCTGATGGCATCCATGTCAAAGCCGTTGTGCTCGGCGAAGCGCTGATCTTCGGCGGCGATCACCGCGAGCTGCAGCTCGTTTGAAATCTGCTCAAGCGGCACCCAGTCGTGTTTGACTTCGGCTATCTTGGCAGGCGGGAACAGGGCCCGCTCGATGCGCCAGGTCCACATGGGCGGGTCGATAAAGCGCAGCAGCACCACGGAGACCAGGGTGCTGAGCAGGGCGGCCAGTAGCAACTTTGCGAGCAAGCCCAGCAGCCGGCGCATCAGCGCCGGCCGTTTCGGTTCAGGCTCGGACTCCCAGGCATACTGGCCAGGATCATCGGGGTCGGGAATTATTGGGGTAGCCATTCGATGTGGCAGAACTTCTCGTCGACACGGCGGGAGAGCAGCATGCGGGCGAACAGGTGCTCATACTCTTCTTCTGCGTTGCCAAGGCCGACCCAGATCTCGGCATACTCTTCATCGCTCACGGCAAAACCGACGTCCGCTTCCCAGTCATCGGCCGGGTCGCTCTCTGCCAGCAGGCCGCGGCTGTTGAACTCCTGGTTGAACAGGGCGATCTCCTGCTCAGGCAGGTTGTCGGAGGCCAGCTCCATAAAGAGTTCGAGGGCGGTTTCGAGCAGTTCCTCGACGCTGTGCATTTCGTCATTCAAAGACATAAGTCATCTGTTCCAGAGAATAAGAATAAGAAGCCCCATCGTGAGCGAACGGTGGCGGGCGCTATTCTAGCTGGCCCCTGCTTCCTTGGCGAGCCACAGCAGCGTGCTGGCCGGATTTGAGATAATAAAAAACCGGATCCTGCGAAAGGATCCGGTCTTCATTGGGGGAAGGGGTCACGCATGGGGCGTCAGCTCATCCCTTCTTGTCGTCGGCGAAGGTGATATTGAGCTCCAGTACCGACAGCTCGTCACTCTTCTTATCGAGCTGGACGGTGATCTTGTCCGGGTCGATCTGCACATACTTGCGGATCACGTCGAGCAGATCCTGCTTGAGTTGGGGCAGGTAATCCGGCCCCCCTCTGGATGAACGCTCGTGGGCGACTATGATCTGCAACCGCTCTTTGGCCAGTTGTGCGGTGCTTTGTTTCTTGTTGGAACGAAAATAATCCAATAATGACATGTTTAACTCCCGAACAGTCGGCTAAAGAAGCCCTTCTTTTCTTCTTCCAGAAAACGAAAATCCTTGCTGTCGCCCAGCAGACGCGAGACCGCATCTTCGTAGGCCTGACCGGCATCGGACTCCTTGTCCAGAATGACCGGCTCCCCCGAGTTGGAGGCGCGCAGCACCGCCTGGGATTCCGGGATCACCCCGAGCAGTTTGATGGCCAGGATCTCCTGCACATCCTGCACGCTCAGCATGTCGCCACGGTTGACGCGGGTCGGGCAGTAGCGGGTCAGCAGCAGATGCTCCTTGATGGGGTCTTCACCACGCTCGGCGCGGCGGGACTTGGAGGCCAGGATGCCGAGGATGCGATCCGAATCACGCACGGACGAGACTTCCGGGTTGGTGGTGACGATGGCCTCGTCGGCGAAGTAGAGCGCCATCAGGGCACCGGATTCGATACCGGCCGGGGAGTCGCAAACGATGTAGTCGAACTTCATCTCGGTCAGCTGATCCAGGATCTTCTCGACCCCTTCGCGGGTCAGCGCGTCCTTGTCCCGGGTCTGGGAGGCGGGCAGGATGAACAGATTCTCGGAGCGCTTGTCTTTGATCAGCGCCTGGTTGAGGTTGGCCTCACCATTGATCACGTTGACGAAGTCGTACACCACGCGCCGCTCGCAGCCCATGATGAGATCCAGATTTCTCAGGCCAATGTCAAAATCGATGACCACTGTCTTGTGGCCACGTTGAGCCAAACCGGTGCTCAGGGCTGCGCTGGTGGTAGTCTTGCCAACGCCGCCTTTGCCCGATGTAACGACTATGATTCGCGCCATTCTCGCTTCCTTGTAACTCTATTTGATACGGTCTATACGGAGTTGTTCGTTGTCCAGCCGGATATGGACTGGCTCTTGGATCAGGCCTGCCGGCAATGCATCGCTCAGCTGGAAGGTGCCAGCGATGGAGAGCAGCTCGGCCTGCAATTGCTGACAATAGATGCGGGCCCGGGTGTTGCCCTTGGCACCGGCAATGGCCCTGCCACGCAGGGCGCCATAAATGTGGATGCTGTCATCGGCGAGCACTTCCGCCCCCGGGCTGACCGAACCCAGTACCACCAGCGAGCTGCCGGCGGCATAGATCTGTTGGCCGGAGCGCACCGGGCCCACGTGTACCTTGCTCGGCACCAGCGGGGCGGGCGCCACCTCGACGGGGGCCTCGACCTTGACCGGCACCGGCACAGGTTCTGGCTGTGGCTCCGGCTCAGCCTTGCGGCTCTTGCCCGAGACCATGACAGCGAGCCCCGCCGCCTTGGCCGCGGTCTTCATCGCCTCATCTTTGGCCCCCGTGATGCCGACCAGCACGAAGTCCTCCGACTCGACCAACTCCCTGAGTTGTTCAAAATCCGGGATCGCCGCGAGCCGTTCCACATTGATGACGAGGGGGGCACAATTAAAAAACTGGGGGGCCAGGGCTACCTTGGCCGCCAACAATTGACGGATCCGGGCCGGATTGCCATCGCTGAGATGCAACACAGAAATAGTGAAGGTAGTCCCTTTCAATTCGTTATCGCGCTCAACCATGAATCTTCCCCGAACCGAGACGGTAATCCGTTATTGTTATTCAATTTCCGATGTTATAGTTTGCCACCATCAGAGGCAATAAACCGATTGGATTATATCAAGTTCCATGTTGTGTGCAGTCTATAAAAGTCGCAAAAAAGCCGAGACCTATCTCTTTATTGAAAGAAGAGAGGATTTCTCCCGGGTGCCAGAGGCACTGATGAGTACCTTCGGTCGTCCCGAACTGGTATTGATGACCAAATTGGACCCAGCCAAGCCCTTGGGGATAGCCTCCACCCAGAAGGTGATGGAGGCACTGAAGCTGCAGGGGTTCTATCTGCAGGTGCCGCCGCCGCCAGAGAACTTGCTGGAGCAGCACAAGGCGCAATTAAAGGCCGCTTCCTGATGCGGGGTCGGCTGGCGCTGTTATTGCTCGGCGGTGTATTGAGTACGCCGCTGCAGGCCAGTCCCGACTTCGAACAGTATGTGGCCGGACTCAAGCAAGAGGCGCTCACGGCCGGGATATCGGCGGCGACCGTACAGGCCGCCTTTGCCGATATTCGCCTCATCGAGGCCGCCATCAAGCACGACAAAAACCAGCCGGAATTCAAACTGACGCTGGATACCTATATTCCCCGCGCCGTGCCCCAATGGAAAGTCAATCAGGCGAGAGCCTTATATCGCCAGCATCTGCCGCTGCTCACGAAAATAGGTCGGGAATATGGGGTGCAGCCCCGTTTTATTGTCGCTTTGTGGGGCATCGAAACCAATTTCGGGAAATTGACCGGCAATTTTCCCCTGATATCCTCCCTGGCCACCCTCGCCTGGGAAGGGCGGCGAGAGGCCTTCTTCAAGGGGCAGTTATTCGATGCCCTGCAGATCCTGGAACAGGGGCATTTGACTCCCGCGGCATTTAAAGGCTCCTGGGCGGGTGCCATGGGGCAGGTGCAATTCATGCCTTCCTCTTTCTTGAAATACGCGGTGGATCAGGACGGGGATGGCAGAAAGGATCTGTGGGGAGATCTTGCGGATGTATTTGGTTCGGCTGCCAATTATCTCCATCAGAATGGCTGGCGGGAAGATGAGACCTGGGGTCGGCGGGTGCGGGTACCGGACTCCCTCGACCCGGCGCTGCTGGGGCTCGAGGTCCGCAAGCCGCTCTCGGCCTGGCAGGCCCTGGGGGTGCGCCAGCAAGATGGCTCGGCACTGCCAAAGGTCGATATGGAGGCTTCCCTCATTCGGCCCGATGACGTCCATGGCCGCAGTTATCTCGCCTATGACAATTATCGGGTGCTGCGCCACTGGAATCGCTCCCCCTATTTCGTGGTGGCGGTGGGGACCCTGGCGGATCGCATCTCGGAATAATCACAGTGGAATAAAGGCAGTAGCTTGCGTCAGCCGTGGATATTCAGCCGGGCAGGTATCCTGAAATAGCAGGTCGCCGCTTCACCTTATCGGCGCATGCGGGCTTTTGTTGGGAAATAACGGGCAATAAAAAAGGCGGGAGCATATCCCGCCTTTTTGTATTTCTGGTGCCGGCTTATTCGCAGGCAACCTGCATCACCTTGATGGCCAGGCCACCACGGGAAGTCTCACGGTACTTGGAGTCCATGTCCTTGCCGGTGATGTACATGGTCTCGATGACCTTGTCCAGGGACACCCGCGGCTTGGAGGTGCGACGCAGGGCCATGCGGGAGGCGTTGACTGCCTTCATGGCGGCGATGGCGTTACGCTCGATGCAGGGCACCTGCACCTGACCCGCGACCGGATCACAGGTCAGACCCAGGTTGTGCTCCATGCCGATCTCGGCGGCTTCACACACATGCTCCGGGCTGCCGCCCATCAGCTCGGTCAGACCGGCGGCGGCCATGGAGCAGGAGACACCCACTTCACCCTGGCAGCCCACTTCGGCGCCGGAGATGGAGGCGTTCATCTTGTAGAGCATGCCAACGGCAGCGGCGGCCAGGTAGAAACGGGTGTACTCGTCGCGACCCACCGGCTGGATGAACTTGTCGTAGTAGGCCAGCACGGCCGGGATGATACCGGCGGCGCCGTTGGTCGGCGCCGTGACCACACGGCCACCGGCGGCGTTCTCTTCACTGACCGCCAGGGCGAACATGTTGACCCAGTCGACGATGTTCATGGGATCGTTGGAGAGATTCTCGTTGGTGGTCAGCTGACGATAGAGGGGAGCGGCACGGCGCGGTACGCGCAGTGGGCCGGCCAGGACGCCTTCAGTGCGGCAGCCGCGCTCGATCCCTTCACGCATGGTGGTCCAGATCTTGCCAAGCTTCTTGTAGATCTCTTCCGGGGTATTGAAGCACTTCTCGTTTTCCAGCATCAGGGCGGAGACAGAGAGACCGGTCTGGCCACAATGGGCGAGCAGCTCGGCCGCGCTCTTGAACGGGTAACGCACGGACATGTCGCCGTTGTCGGCCTTGCCGAAGTTCTCTTCGTCAACGATGAAGCCACCGCCGATGGAGTAATAGGTCTTGCTGTAGACGGCCTCGTCTTCGATGAAGGCGGTCAGCTTCATGCCGTTTTCGTGCAGCGGCAGGGCTTCATCGTGGAACACCATGGCTTCGCGGGGGAAGCTGACGGTATGGCAGTGCAGACCGATGGGCAGACGACCGGTCTGCTCCACGCGGGAGATGAATTCGGGGATGCCGTCGATGTCGACATTCTCCGGCAGGTTACCGGCCAGACCCATGATGATGGCGGTGTCTGTGTGGTGGCCTTTACCGGTCCAGGAGAGGGAACCATAGACGTCGACCTGGATCCGGGTGATGTCACGGATCTTGCCGCCAGCACGCAGTTCATCCACGAACTGTTTGGCTGCTTTCATCGGGCCGACAGTGTGGGAAGAGGAGGGGCCAACACCGATTTTGAAGATATCAAAAACGCTGATCATGTAACAATTACCTCAGGGTAAGAAGGGGGCGCCATGCCCGCTCGCAGAAAGGGGGTGATCCATGGGACGGGTCTGTCGTCAAACGGCCAATGAACCAGATAACGCTAGTGTAACGGTTCAATGCCTAAAAAAAGTTGAAACAGATCTATTTTTGTTGAATTGACGGCGCGAGTATAAAATTAATTTTGATGGTTATCCATTTTGTTAAGCGCTTGGCAAACGTTTTGCGAAAAAATACCCGGACGAGCCGGGTAGATGAGTGTCAAATGCCGCCAAGTTACCTGACGTTAACATTCGGTGATGTTGACGGCGAGTCCGCCACGGGCGGTTTCCTTGTACTTGGTCTTCATGTCGTTGCCGGTTTCCCACATGGTCTTGATCACCTTGTCCAGCGACACCTTGTGCTCGCCGGTGCCGCGCAGGGCGAGGCGGGCGGCGTTGATCGCCTTGACCGCTCCCATGGCGTTGCGCTCGATGCAGGGCACCTGCACCAGGCCGCCGATGGGATCGCAGGTCAGCCCCAAGTTGTGCTCCATGCCTATTTCGGCGGCGTTTTCGACGATGGGCGGGCTGCCGCCAAGCAGCTCGGCCAGGGCACCGGCGGCCATGGAGCAGGCGACCCCCACTTCCCCTTGACAGCCCACCTCGGCCCCCGACAGGGAGGCATTCTTCTTGTAGAGGATGCCGATGGCGGCGGCGGTGAGGAAATAGTGCATCAAGAGCTCGTCATCCACCTTGCGCACGAAGCGATCGTAATAGTGCAGCACGGCGGGGATGATACCGGCGGCGCCATTGGTCGGCGCCGTCACCACCCGGCCGCCGGCGGCGTTCTCCTCGTTGACGGCGAGGGCAAACAGATCCACCCACTCCATCACCATCAGGGGATCCTTGTTGAAATTGGTCTCCCCGTTGAGCTGACGATAGAGGATGGGGGCTCGGCGCTTCACCTTGAGCCCTCCCGGCAGCACCCCTTCGCTGCGGCAACCGCGCTCGACGCAGCCCTGCATCGCCTGCCAGATCTTGCGCAGCCCCATCTTGATCTCGGCCTCGCTGCGAAACACCTTCTCGTTGGCCAGCATGAGTCCTGAGATGGAGAGGCCGCTCTCCTGGCAGTGGGCCAGCAGCTCGGCGCCGCTCTCGAACGGGTAGGGAATGGGGTGCTCGGCATCGAAGCGGGCCGCCTCCTCCTTGGCGTTGGCGAAGTGACTCTCTTCGATGATGAAGCCGCCACCGATGGAGTAGTAGGTCTGCTCAAACAGCAGGGTTTCGCCCTGGAAGGCGCGCAGTGTCATGCCGTTGGAGTGGGCGGGCAGAGTCTTGCGCCGGTTGAAGAGGATGGCGCCGACCCGGGGGAACTGGCTGGGGTGCTCACCGCCAAGGCGCAGGGACTGGCTGTGCTCCACCTGGTTGAGAAAGTCCGGGATCCCCTCTATGTCGACGGATTCCGGCTCGAAGCCGGCGAGCCCCAGTATGATGGCCTTGCCGGTGCCATGGCCCTTGCCGGTCTGGCCGAGGGAGCCGTAGCACTCGGTGACGACCCGATCGGTCTGGGGGAGCTGTCCTGTCTGCTTGAGCGCATTGACGAAGGCAAAGGCGGCCCGCATTGGCCCCACAGTGTGGGAAGAAGAGGGGCCGATCCCGATGGAAAACAGGTCGAACACGCTGATCATGACGTACTCCGATTATGGATTTCGTCTAAACATTGTAAATTTTTTGTAGTCGATGAAAAGAGGGGAAATGGCGGCGTGTGATAGCGGTGCACAAATAAAGGTAGAGGAGAAGGCGCCACGAGGGCCGGGTTGGCACCTCATGGCGATCTTGTCAGTGCGGGCGAACGCCTCAGTCGAGGAACTCGCACAGATAGGCGGTCGGTGTCTCCACTTCCAGCTTGAAGGAGGAGTGGCCGGCCACGTCAAAGGATTGGCCCTGACGGTAGGTGTGCCAGTCGTCTTCATCGGCCAGCTGGATGCGCAGGGCGCCCTTGATCACCGTCATCCGCTCGGGGGCGGCGGTGTTGAACAGGTAATCACCCACATCCATCACGCCGACCGTGGCTTTCTCGCTTTTCTGCTCGAAACCGATAGATTTAACATTTCCATCGAAATACTCGTTAACTTTCAGCATCTTTTCTTCCCTGTATGCATGATTGACGGGTCAACGTAGCACACCTTTTCGGCTCTTGTCATGGTGAAATGGGGAAAAATCAGGATGGATCTTATGAGTCTGCATTTTATCAATAAGATGTTAAATGCGCTGCGTTCAGGAAACTGGATGTTAAACGGCGAATAAATATGAGATAAAACGCGACCTCAGGGTAATGAGGCAGCTTTATTACCCTGGGTAGTGAATTGCACTAGGAAAGTGTCAATAGTTGCTCATTTAAGGAACATTCTGTGTTTAAAAAAGGATTAATCAAGAACATTGGCTTCCAGGTCGTGGTTGCCATGATACTGGGGGCCATGGCCGGCGCGCTCATGGGCGAGCAAGCCACTGTCTTCGCGCCCTTCGGTACTCTCTTCATCCAGCTGATCAAGATGCTGGTGATCCCCCTGGTGGCGGTGGCCATCCTGTCCGGAGCCGCCAACCTGGGTGCCAGCCCGGCTGCGGGCAAGATAGGGGCGACCACGCTCGCCTTCTTCCTCGGCACCTCGGCGCTGGCGGTCCTGCTGGCGCTGGTGATGGGGCAAGTCTTCAAACCCGGCGTCGGGGTCGATTTTGGCACCACGGCCGCCATGTTTACCGGTGACTATGCCGACAAGGGTGCCCTGCCTGATGCCGTCGCCACCCTGCTTGGCATGATCCCGACCAACGTGTTCCAGTCCCTGAACGAGGCGAACATCTTGCAGATCCTGGTGTTCTGCATGTTCCTCGGTATCGCCCTGGCGAAACAACCCCGCGAGCGCGCCAAGCCCATCACCGACGGGCTCAACACCCTGGTGGATGCTTTCGTCTGGATGATCAACAAAGTGATGCTGATCGCCCCCATCGGGGTGTTCGGCCTGATGGCCGATGCCATCGGTACCTACGGCTTCGACGTACTGACCCTGGTGATCAAGCTGTTCCTGGTCTACGTGGGCGCCATCCTGATCTTCGGCTTCGTGGTCTATCCGCTGCTGATCGCGCTCTTCTCCAACACGCCTGTGCGCAAGTACTTCTCGGCGATGAAGAAGCCGCAGATCGTGGCCTTCTCCACCGCCTCCTCCATGGCGACCCTGCCGGTCAACATGGAGACCTGCGAGCAGGAGCTGAAGGTGACCAACGCCACCGCCGCCTTCGTGCTGCCCCTTGGTGCCACCATCAACATGAGCGGCAACGCCATCTATTACGGTCTGGTCGCCATCTTCTTCGCCCAGGTCTACAACATCGATCTCTCCGCCGGTGCCTGGGCCGCCATCATACTCACCTCCACCCTGGGGGCCATCGGCCAGGCCGGGGTACCGGGGCCGAGCTTCCTGGTGGTAGCCGTGCTGCTGGCGGCGGGCATTCCCATCGAAGGCTTGCCGCTGTTGTTCGCGCTGGATCGTCTGTTCGACATGATCCGCACCGCCCTCAACATCACAGGCGATGCGGCCTGCGCCGTGATCGTCGATCGCTACAGCCCGGATTACGATCCGGATCGCTGGAGCAAGCAGGCCTGAGTAAAGGCACAGCCTGATGGGGTGGTTATCACCGAATGCAAAAGAGGGAAGCAACCGCTTCCCTCTTTTTTATGGGCGCCGTTCTCGAGAAAAGGCGCGATGAGATTGAAGGCTAGAGCTGGGCCAGAGCTTGCTGGCAGCGCTGCTCGGCGGCTTCGAGTTCCAGCAACACCATCTTGATGTCTTCCAGTTGCTGCTGCAGGGTCTCGCGCTTGTCCGCTACCAGCCCCAGCATGGTCTGCAGCTGGGTGCGGCTGCTCTTGTCCGCGTCATAGAGATCGAACAGGTCGCGAATATCCGCCAGGCTGAAGCCCAGGCGCTTGCCGCGCAGGGTCAGTTTGAGGCGTACCCTGTCCTGGCGGCTGTAGATCCGGGTCTGGCCCTGACGGGTCGGGTTCAGCAGCCCCTGATCCTCATAGAAGCGGATGCTGCGGGTGGTCACATCAAATTCGCGGGCCAGCTCGCTGATGCTGAACGTCCGCACGTCATCCCTGGTTTGGGTCATGGTGTTGTCATCTGGTTGTCAAGGCTGGCTGGCACCTTACCCAAACGTCAACTTCCCCGCAAGTCTTGTTCCCGCCCCGTCGGCGGCATATGTTATCCCTATGTAACTAAAGGAGTGAAAGACGAATGGATATTGTCATCGTAGCGGCCAAGCGTACCCCCATGGGCGCCTTCCAGGGCGCCTTGAGCGCCCTGAGCGCCCCCGAACTCGGCGCCTGTGCCATCAGGGCCGCCATGGAAGCGGCTGGGCTCAAGGGTGAGCAGGTGGACGAGGTCTACATGGGCAATGTGCTGAGCGCCGGGCTCGGCCAGGCACCGGCGCGCCAGGCAGCGCGGAGGGCGGGCCTGCCGGACAGCGCGCCCTGCACCACGGTCAACAAGGTGTGTGGCTCCGGCATGAAGACGGTGATGCTGGCCGCAGACAGCCTGCGCCTCGGTGAGGCCAAGGTGGTGGTGGCCGGGGGCATGGAGAGCATGAGCCGGGCCCCTTATCTGCTGGACAAGGCTCGCACCGGCTATCGCATGGGCCATGGGAGCCTGCTGGATCACCTGTTCCTCGACGGCTTGCAGGATGCCTATGAGGGGCAGCTGATGGGCCACTACGCCCAGGCCAGCGCCGATCGGGCCGGACTGACCCGGGCCGACATGGATGCGTTTGCCATCAGCTCCCTGGAGCGGGCCCTGGCGGCCCAGCAGGGTGGCGCCTTCGCGGCCGAGCTCGTTCCCGTGCTGGCGGGGGAGCAGTTATTGCTGGCCGATGACGAGCAGCCGGGCAAGGCCAGACCGGACAAGATACCCGGCCTCAAGCCCGCGTTCAGCAAGACCGGCACCATCACGGCGGCGAATTCGAGCTCCATTTCGGACGGGGCCGCGGCCCTGGTGCTGATGCGCGCCGAGACGGCGGCCGAGCTGGGGCTGCCTGTGCTGGCGCGCATTGTGGGTTATCAGAGCCACGCCGCCTTGCCGGCCGAGTTCACCAGCGCCCCCATCGGCGCCATCGACAAGCTGCTGGCGCGGATCGGCTGGTCGGTGGAGAAGGTTGACCTGTTCGAGGTGAACGAGGCCTTCGCCATGGTGAGCATGCTGGCCATGGCGGGCTGCCACATTCCCCATCACAAGTTGAACGTGAACGGTGGTGCCTGTGCCCTGGGGCATCCGCTCGGGGCAAGTGGCGCCCGCATCCTGGTGACCCTGATCCACGCCCTGCGGGCCCGCAGCCTGACGCGGGGAGTGGCAAGCCTGTGCATCGGTGGCGGCGAGGCCACCGCCATGGCCATCGAGATCCCCCGGTAAGAGATGTTAAAGTGGCGCACTCCCATCAGTGGAGTGCGCCAATTTTTGTTGGTTTTAAATCCATAAATTACTGCGCTTTGATGTTTTATCAGCGAGTTATCGCTGTTTAATAAATGTCATGCAGTGCTTTGTCTCTTTGCTTCATTCCTCTCACTTGTCCCGGCGCCCAGGTCGGCACCTCTCGTCTGCCATGTCTAAGCATCCTCCACGTTATTGGGTTATCCATCAGTAACCTATGACTCATTAGGCCTCGATTAAGCATCCATGGGGTATCTTGCTCGCCCGTTATTCTATGCCTGCGCGCATTCGGCCAGTGCACGTCGTCAGGCCGCTGGGGCACCAATCCTAGTGATGGCGGCGGCTGTTCACGCCCGGCGCCGCGCGCCGATATCCATGCTCGCCTCATGAGGAGGCGAAACCGAGATCCCTTGATGAGTTCCCAATCCAAGTACCGCCTCGCCACGACCCTGGCCAGCACCCTGACCCTGCTCGCCCCCGATGCCATCGCCTCCGGTTTTCAGATAAACGAACACTCAGCCGCCGGCCTTGGCCGCGCCTTCGCGGGGGAGGGAGCCATCGCCGACAGCGCCGCCGTGCTGGGCCGCAATCCCGCCGCCATGATGATGTTCGACAAGACCGCCGTCTCGGTGGCGGCGACCATGGTGGATCCGGACTACAGCGTGGAGGGGGAGTTCGTCAGGCCCTTCGGGGCGAGCGAGGCCAGCCACGGCAATGCCGGCCCCAATGCGGTGATCCCCGCCGCCTATCTTATCCAGCCCATCAACGACCAGTGGGCGCTGGGGTTTGCCATGATGACCAACTATGGCCTGGGCACTCGCTTCGACGATGGCTTCGGGGCCGATGGCAGCCGTATGTCCGGCATGGCGGGGCTGGTGGGGGGAGAGACCTCCTTGATGAGCGTCAACCTGAACCCGAGCGTCGCCTATCGCATCAATGAGAGCTGGAGCGTGGGCGCCGGCATCGACTACACGCTGGCGACCGGTTACGTGGACAGGGTCAATGGCAATGGCGAGGCAAATGGTGCCCACCAGACCCTGGCGAACTTCGATGGCGCCGGCAACGGCTGGGGCTGGAACGTCGGCACCCTGTTTGAGATCAACGAGCATAACCGCCTGGCCCTGACCTACCGCTCCCAGATAGACGTGACCCTGGAGGGGGATTACCACGGTGCCATCGGCACTGTGCCGGGCACCAGCGCCGAGGCCGAGGTGGAGATCCCCATGCCGGCCATCGCCGAGCTCTCCGGCTACCATCGCCTGAACCCAGCGCTTGCCCTGCACTACTCCATCATGTGGACCGACTGGAGCGCCTTTGAACAGCTGGAGGCGACCAGCAGCCAGTGCACCTTGCCGGGCGGCGTTTGCCTCAGCAAGAACGAGCAGTTGCAGGATGCGATGCGCTACGCGGTGGGGGCGACCTGGTATGTGAGCCCAGAGTGGGAGGCGCGCGCCGGCATCGCCTATGACGAGTCTGCGGTGCAGAGCGAGCACGCCACCATCAGCCTGCCGGACAGCGACAAATGGTGGTACAGCCTGGGGGCGACCTACCATCTCGATGAGACCAAGAGCATCGATCTCGGCATGGCCTACATCGATGGCGAGGTGAGCGAGGTGCGCGAGGGCATAGCCCACAACAGCCCGGACAATCGCTACTATTTCGAGGGGAGCCGCGAGGGCAACGCCTTCCTGGCCTCGGTGCAGTTCAATATGCTGTTCTAAACCAAAACGTCCCGAGAGGGACGTTTTTTTATGGAGCCTTGCGGGAAAGAGGGGGCCCGCGCTAGTCCGCACCCGCCATGGCGTGCAACTGCTCGTTGACCCAGGCCGTGGCGGCCAGATAGAGGTTGCTGACCTTCTCCTCGTTGAGGCCGAGCCTGGCTGTGCCGGCGGTGACTTTTGGCCAGTTCGCATTCTCGTAATCTTCACAAAACGTCAGGTAGAAGCCCAGGTTGCCCGCGCGGCTGAGCAGGGCGCCGCGGATCTCGCCGGTGAGCGGGATGGGGCCGAGCAGTTGATCCAGGGGTTGCCCCATCAGCACGTCCAGCAGGGAGAAGAGGCCAGTGATGAAGGCCTGCTGCGCCTGCTGGGTCGGCGCATGGGTGTGGGCCAGCAGCTCGCAGAAACGGGCGCGGATGAGGGACATCTGATAGAGCTCGGCGCTCTTGTTGTGGCCCGCGCTGGTGGCGGCGATCAGGGTCACGAAGCGCTTGAGCTGGGCATGCCCCAGATAGCCCGCCGCCTGGCGAAACGAGGCGATGGGGTGGGGGTGGCTCTTCAAGTGATTGACGTAGCGCAGCAACTTGAGAGAGAGGGAGACATCCTGGTTGAGCAGCTGCTCTATCCGATCCAGATCGAGCTCTGGCTGGTTGACCACGTTGAGAAGTTGCATGACGACCAGTTGCGCCGGCTGCATGGTGGTCTGCTGCACCATCTCGGGCCGGCTGAAGAAGAAGCCCTGGAACAGTTCGACCCCCAGCGCCTTCATGCGCTCGAACTCGCCCTTGTCCTCCACCTTCTCGGCGAGATAGGTGAGGGGAAGCGCGCGGTGACTCGCCATGAAGCGCTCTATGCTGGCAAGGGAGGTGGCCCGCAGATCGAACTTGATGATCTGGATATAGGGCAGGAAACGCTCCCAGGCCGGGGAGAGGGTGAAATCGTCCAGCGCCAGTCGATAGCCCTGGCGATGCAGCTGGACAACCTTGGCAAGCAAGGCATCATCCGGCTCCGCGTCTTCAAGGATCTCGATCACCACCTTGTCCTGGGGCAGGCACTCGGCTAAGCCTTCCAGCAACAGGGAGTGGGGGAAATTGATGAAGCAGGGGCGCCCGCCGAGGAGCTGATCGATGTTTTGCTGCAAGAACTGCTCGGCCACCAGCCGGGCGGTTGCCTGCTGGGCGGAGATGCGGGGAAACACATTATCCAGGCTATTGCGAAACAGCAGCTCATAGGCGTGGGTTTTCATCTCCCTGTCCAGAATGGGCTGCCTTGCTACATAGGAATACATGCATCTCTCCAGCATGGGTGCTGGCTTGATTCTATGGGGAAGCGAAACACTATGCCAGCCTTGACCGGTCTGGACTGGTCAACAACTGGCAGAGTGTTGGGTCACACCCGGCTCGGATTAGAGCAGGTAATTGAGCTGCAGGCCCGCCAGCCAGGCGTCCCCTTCCGAGGTGCCCTGGAAGCTGGATGTGGTCTGCGGCACGCCGGGCTTGAGCTGCATGGTTTCGGTCACGTCCACCTTCTTGCCATCGAGCAGGGTTACGCCGACGTCCAGAGAGAGCTTGCTGTCCCACTGGTAGCCGACGCCAGCGCTGTACCAGATCCGATCCGAGTCAGGGATCGAGATGGTGCGGCGATCGGCGGGTACCGGGCTGCTGTCATAGGCAATGCCGGAGCGCAGCTGCCACTTGGGATCCAGCCGATAGGTGAGGCCCAGGGCGTAGCGCCAGCTGTCGTTCCAGTGCTCGTCCTTGATGTGCATGGTGCCGTAGTGATCGAGCTCGGATTCGAGCTGCACGAACTTGCTCCAGTTGGTCCAGTTGATGCTCGAATGCAGCGCCAGCGCCGGGGTCAGCTGATGAAACAGCGCCAGCTCCGCGGTGGCGGGCAGGGGCAGATCCAGGCTGCCGGTGTCGGTGAAGGTACGCCCCTGCAGATCGGTGCCGATGGCATCGCCGGACAGGGTCAGGTTGACGTCGTGGCGATAGGAGAGACCGAGGCGGGTCGATTCAGACAGCTCCAGCAGGGCACCCATATTCCAGCCAAGGGCCCAGCCATCCCCCTTGAGGTGCTTGGCTATCTTGTTGTTGGACGGGAAGGTACCCCCCACTTCCCCCTCGCCATGAATGGCGGAGAGGCCGGCGCCGAGGCTCCACATCTCGTTGATGCGATAGGCGAGGGAGACCCCCAGATCCATGGTCTTGATGTCGGAGACATTGCCGAAGTGGCCGGCATTGTAGTTGTCCGGCATCTGAACCCCGAGACCATAGTAGGAGGTGGCGGCGAGACCGAGCCGCCATTGATCGTTAAGGGGCATGATGAGATAGGCGTTGGGCACCCAGGCATCCCCGGCGATATCGTGGGCGCTCGCATCCAGACTGACTGGGCCCATGGCGGTCGGCACCCGGGTGGTCCCCTCTATGTTGACGTCGGGATGGATATAGATGACGCCACCGGAGAAGGCGGTGCTGTCGAAGCGGGTCATGGCGGCGGCGTTGCGTGACAGCACGCTGGCATTGTCGGCGATGGCCGCCTCACCGGCAAAGGCGCGGCCCATGCCGGTGGCGGACTGTTCCGCCAGCTGGAAACCGGCCGCCTGGGCCTGGCTCGATACCACCAGCAGGGCGATGAGGGAGGGCTTCATGTTCGGGAGCATTGCTTTTCCTTGGGATGAACTTGGGGTTCATTCTGTTTTTTGGTTGGGGGCGGGATTTTATATGGTATGACCAGTAAGGCAACGGGGGCGGGGCGGCCTTGGCCAAAACGGGATTAAATGCTGGAGGATTAGGGTCTAACAGGCTGATAAAAAACGAAAAGCGTACAGCTGTTTGCTACATCTGTACGCTGAAATGAAGTCTTGGTATAAAAAAAGAGCGCCCTTGGGCGCTCTCTTGATCTGAATGAAATCAGAATTTCATGTTGAACTGGGCAGAGGCCAGCAGGGCGTTACCGTGGGAGGTGCCCTTCCAGCGCAGCGCGTCTGTGTGGCTGCGCACGCCTTCGTTCACGTCCACTTCCTTGCCGTCCAGGTAGGCCATGCCGAAATCGACGCTCATGCTCTGGTCGATGTGGTAGGTGGCACCGGCGCTGTACCAGACGCGGTCGGAGTCAGGAATGCTCAGGCTGCGGTATTCCGGCTCGATCGGGCTGTTGTCGTAAGCGAAGCCCAGACGCGCTTCCCAGGCCGGGTTGATGTACCAGGTACCGCCCAGGGAGTAGCGCATGGCATCCTTGAACTTCTCGTCTTTCTGCAGGCAGACACCGCCCGCGCAGCCGTTGCTGGTGGCCTTGAGCTCCTGGAAGGCGCTCCAGTCGGTCCAGTTGACGGAGTAGTGCACGGCGAACTGCTGGTTCAGACGGTGGTAACCGGCGAACTCGGCCTGGGCCGGCAGATCCAGTTTCAGATTGCCATCGACCACACGGTTGCCGGAGGTGGCACCCTGGAAGTCGCCGTCAAAGCTCAGATCCACCTGGGAGCGGTAGGTCAGGGCCAGACGGTTGCTGTCGTTGATCTCGTACAGGGTGCCGACGTTCCAGCCAAAGCCCCAGGTATCACCCTTCAGGTGAGCCAGACGAGTGTCAGAGGAGGCGCCAGGAATGGCGGCAGCCAGGGCACCGGCGTAGCGGTTCAGCTCGGCCTGGGCATAGACGGCGTTGATGCCGGCGCCGATGCTGAAGTTGGAGTTGATGCGATAAGCGATGTTCGGGTTGATGTTGAAGGTCAACAGCTCGGTATCACCGGCACCGGCGCCAGCCGGGAAGGTTTTGGAGTATTCGGTGGAGAGACCGTAGTTGGAGAACAGACCCAGACCCCAGGCCCACTGATCGTTCAGGGGCTGGATGAAGTAGGTGGCCGGTACGAAGGCGTCCGGTGCTATGTCGCTCTCGCTGGCATTGCCCCGGTTGAGCGGACCCGCGTAAAGGTTACCCTCAACATCCACATCAGGCTTGATGTAGGTGCCGGACACAGAGAACGCCATCTTGTCGAAGGTGGTCATGGCGGCCGGGTTGCGGGCCAGCACGGATGCGTTATCCGCGATGGCGGCTTCCCCAGCGTAGGCGCGACCCAGGCCGGAGGCCGAGTGCTCGTTCAGCTGGAAGGCGGCAGCAAAGGTCTGGGTACTGACCAGAGTGACGGCCGCGGCGATCAGGCTTTTCTTGAAAAAGGCAGTTGTCATAGTGTTCTCTCTTGTAAGCAGATTTTCTGTCGATATCACGGCTCTTTGGCCGCTATACACGACAAGATCTGTTGTTATGTAAGCTTCTTCCCATTCACTTCTGGCGTGATTCTATGGATCTGGTAGGAGGTAAGAAATCAGACCAGTGACAGCAGAATACATAAAAGTTTCCATTGTGTTAATCATTTGTTTTAACTTGCCGTTTTATTAGTCGAATTTATCCGTTATTGGATGAATTGCAAACAATTGGTTTCGTTTGTGTCGCTCAAATAAATTAGCAGATTTGTGACTTCAGGCAGGCAATAAGCAGGGAATTGTCGGGATGTTGAGAAGAACAGGCAGACAACGAGCGCGTCTGCCTGTGGTGTCGAGTCGGCTGATTTGGCAGTCAGCCCGGGTTAAGGTCTGTTAAATGGACCAGTGCAGATGGGACTCCAGCTGCTTCGCAACCGGTGCGAGTGGCTCCTGCATGTCGCCGATCAGCACCATGTTGGCCCCCTTGAGCGGCAGTATCTCCCCCTTGAGGCGACCATCCTCAAACTCGGGCTGCAGGGTGAGCGGCACATGCTTGGGCACCAGGAACAGGGTGACAGGTCCCATCTTGCCCTGGATCACCATGTGCAGTGCCGGCCCCTGATAGAAGGCACAGTGGTTGACATAGGTCACCTTCATACCGTCCATGTCCATCAGGGTGGCGCCGTATTTCTCCATCTTGGCGTTGATGGTCTGCAGGCTCACCTTCTCGTCCACCCCCTTGATGAAGGGCTCTTCGCCATAGACATGGGCCATGGCGACCTGGGCCAGGGAGAACTCGGCGGGGGCCTCTGCTGGCCAGCTTATCCAGCGTGTGCTCATGCCCAGCAGGAAGGCGACCGAAGCCGCGATGGCGAGAGGACGCCAGCCAGTGCGTGCCACCGGGGGCGGCAGCGGCACCACGACCTCGTCATCAGCCTCGACGGCTTGTCTGAGCAGGATCCGCTCGGCGAGCCCGGCGGGCACCTCGACCTTGAGGGTGCGCTGGAGCTGGCGATCCAGTTGCTTCATCTCGTCCAGATATTTGCGATTGGCAGGGGAAGCCTCTGCCGCGTCGAGGAACGCAGGATCCTGATCCATTGGATGGGCGATGGCCCGACGGCGAAACTCAAGCTCATCCATTTGTGTGTCCTCTCTGTTGTGCTGCTGACTCCATGGCCTCTTTTATCTGATTGCGAGCCCGAAACAGCCGGGTCATGACGGTGTTCTTGTTGAGGCCGAGCTGAGCCGCTATCTCCTCGCCGCTGAATCCTCCCAGCACTTGCAGCAGCAGAGGCTCCTGGTATTCGGCGGGCAGGCGGGCGATGTGACGCCTCAGCCATTCATTTTCCATCTCCTGCTCACTGTGCAGGGCATCCTGATCGCTTTGAGGATGCTCATCGAGATCGATGAGATCGAACTGTTTGCGCTCGAAGCGCCTGGCATTCTCCCGCCGAAGTATGGTGATGAGCCAGGCCTTGGCGGCTTTGTCGTCGATCAGGGTATCGATGGCCTTCCAGGCGCGCAGGAAGGTCTCTTGCACCAGATCTTCGGCGACCTGCGGATCCCGGCACAGCCAGTAGGCGTAGCGGTAGATGTCTGCATGCAGGGCGTGGACCAGGGCTTCGTATTTGGTTTGTTTGTCTGCCATACCCCCATAGACCGGTGTGGTCGCGGGATCCTTTCCCGTCCCAGAGCTTTTTTTTCTGAAAAAACCTAACGCCATGACTGGGCTTCCTTTTTATCTGAGGTGGCTTGCAGTGGTTAGCTATGCACCCATGCCAGTTTCCTGAGGCTATAGGCTATCGCAAAAGTTTCGAAGGCGCACAGCCCCTTGCCAAGGGCCTGCCAGTCGGGCTCGCCACCGCTGGTGGAGGGCGGGGCGAAACAGGCCCTGTCCAGCGCATCGAGCAGGAACCCGATGGCGGGGTCCGAATGACAGGGCAGGTGGGCAAGATGTAGATGGGATCCTCCCCAGCGCAGATCCGCCCAGCTCAGCAGGGCCCAGCGGCTCGAGTCCGGCTCCCGCTGTGCCAGTTCGGATTGCAGGCGATAAAAGGCGCGCCAGCGTGGCCAGTGTCGCCACAGGGTGCGCAGCAGCAGAATGGCGAGTACCCAATAGAGCAGCCGCTCGCCAGCGGCGGCGGGCTCATCGGCAGGGGATGCGGGGACGGGCGCGAAGTGCAGGATCTGGGCAGGCAGGTGGGCGTGCTCAATCTGGCCGCTCTGGGTATTGAACCAGGGCAGATCCAGGGCAGGCAAGGGATAGTCGCCCGCAACATCGGCCGTCAAGGCCTGGCGCCACTGGCGCTCGAAGCGCAGCGCTCCCTTGGCCACGTAACGCTCCTGCTGTTGTTCCCCATCAGTCTTCGCCTGCATGTGGGCAGGTAGGGGGGGCATCGCCAGCTGCGGCACGCGATTGCCATCCCCTCCCTCCATCACCAGGGTCAGGATGCGGATGATAGGTTCCCCAACCTTGACCCCGCTTGCCGGGATGAATTGCTGGCTCAGCACCAGGCTGCTCGCCACCGGCTCCACTGGCGCCTTGTCTACCTTGACGAACTGGGTCGCCGCCCTGGCCGAAAAAGATTCACTTGCTCCTCGCTGACCGGGCATTCGCCCCTGAAAGCGGGGGGATTCCAGTGGGTGAAGCCCGGGCATCTTGGCCTGCAGCAGCCATTTTCGGGTCAATCGCCCCGGCATGCCCAGGCTCGCCGGCGACTCCCACTGATCGTTGCCGAGCCGTCGTATGGTAAAGCCAGGGCCCACCGGCTCGCTCAGGTTGGGGGCCTCCATGTTGTCGGGCAGCCAGAGGGTGAGCTGATAGAGGAAGGGTTGGCCCGGGTAGAGGGGCCCCTGGTGCAGCACGCTGGTTTGCAACTCGACGGGGGATGGTCGAGGCGCCTCAGCCGGTGAGTCTGCCAGGTCCTGATCCGATGAAGGGGAAGCCGACAGCGGCAATGGGGGGGTGTGCTCCTCGCCAAGGGACAAGGAGGGCACCTGGCTCGCCTCCCTCGCCACCCGGTGCAGCGGGATCTGCCAGCGGGTCAGGCTCTTCACCTCAGTGGTGACGCGGCTCATTGTCACCCGGCCCACCGCAAACTGGCGCAGCAGGGGGGTGAGGCTGAGCTCCTCACTGCGCCTCTGCCCATCCGCTTCAATGACGAGCAGCCAGTCCCCCTCATTTGCCCCCGGTAACAACTCGGCCCGGGGTGGGGCGGCCAGCACCTGGGTCGCCAGCAAGGCCCAGAAGATCAAAAAGCAGCGGAGCAAAAAGCAGCGGAGCAAAAAACCGCGGAGCAGCAGCCAGCACAGCATTGGGCGCGGCCTTGACCAGCACATCACCTGGACTCCTCCACCTTGAAACCGGGGGCATCTTCTTGCAGGAGCTGAGCGCGGCGCTGGGCCTCTTTGCGCAGCCGCTGCTCCAGCAACAACACGGGCGGGGCCGGTGGCTGCGGCTTATCCGGAGCGGCGCTCTGCTCGGGCGCCTCCCGCGGCTCAGGGCGCTGGGAGGAGGGGGCCGACTGTGGCGGCAGGGGACGCAGCAAGGCCAGGTTATAAAGCGCATCTTGGTGGCGGGGCTCGAGCGCAATGGCTGCGAGATAAGCCTGTTCAGCGCCCTTTAGATCGCCGAGTTGCACCAGGGCATTGCCCCGGTTGTAGTGGGCGGTGGCGCTGCTGGCGCTGCTGGCGCGGGCATAGGCCGCGGCAGCCCGAGCGTAATCGCCGGCCCTGTACCAGGCGTTGCCCTGCCAGACGGGATCCTGGAAGTCGCGGGCGGCCGCCAGATAGTGCCCCTGCTGGTAGGCCTGCCAGGCAAGACGGTCCTGGGTAGACGGCGCCGGGCTCGCTTGCAGGGCTGGGGGATGAATGAGGCTCATGCCTGCGCCGAGCAGGATCAGCCAGGCCGATCCGATGCGCGCCAGCAGGGCCAGCGGCAGCAGGGGAATGAGCAACCAGGGCCCCAGATCCCGGGACGGGGCGCTCGCCTGCACCTGGCTCATGGGCAGCGGCGCAAACCTTGGCATCCCGGCCTGCAACCACTGCAGATCTCCCCCCAGCCTGGTCGCGAGTTGCGCCATGGCGGCCCCATCGGGGGGCGGCAATCTGCGACCCAAGCTGCTGCCTAATCCCTGCCCGCCGGAGGGAGGGAGTTCTGCGGCCTTGCCCCCGTTGGCCAGCAGGATGTCGAGCCTTGCGGTGGAGGAGGCGCGACAAAGCAGCGAGTCCTGGCAGGGCCAGAGGGCGGCGATCTTCTCCATCTGGGCGGGAGATAAGCCGTCCGTGATGAGCAGCAGCCGTGCCCGCTGGCCGGCGGGGATCTGCGCGAGGGCGAGCTCAACGGCCCGCTCGGGGGCGCTGCCCCTGTGCGGGGTCAGCTGGGGCATGATGGCCGGGCGCAAGTCCGGTAGTAGCAGCGAGATGGCCCTGTGATCCCGGCTGGGGGGCATGGTGAGGTAGGCATCATCGGCAAACAGGATGAGGGCGATGGGGCGCGCCTCCTGCTTGGGCTCGGATCCGGCCAGCATGTCCTGCAGTTGCAAGCGCACCCGGGTCGCCCTATCCGGTGGCAGATCCTGGGCCAGCATGGTCTCTGAGAGATCCAGCAGCCAGATGTCGAGGGCTGGCATAGTGATGGACTGGCTCTGCTGGCGCAGGGCCGGGCCGCTCAAGGCCAGGATCATCGGCAGGCAGGCCAGCCAGAGCCAGGGAGTGCGGCGCCCTTGCCTGGGCAGCAGATAGGCCTGCATGGCGGGGGCGAGCAGGGCGGGTTGACGGCGGCGACGCCAGCCCTGCCACAGCCAGGGCAGCAGAGCCAGCAGCCAGAGCGGGCGCAGCAGCATCAGCTCCATGATGAGGACTCCCGCAGGTAATCAAGCATGAGGTGGCTCCGGCGGCTGGCGAGGTGGGCGGCGCCAGAAGGCCCTGTTCAGCCTGAGCCAGGATGGGGCAGCGCCGCGCAGACGAGCGGGCCACATCAGCAGCAACCAGGCCAGCGCCAGGGGCCAGGGGTAGAGCTCCAGATTGGGTTGATAGAGGGTTTGCGGGCGGGCGACGGGCTCCAGGCTGTCGAGGGCCTGATTGATGGCGGCGAGATCGCTCTGGGAGCGGGCACGGAAATAGCGTCCATGGCCGAGCTCGGCAATCTGTTGCAGCAGAGGCTCATCCAGCTCGGCGCTGGGATCCAGCCCAGCTTGGAACTGAACGCCGGCGAAGGTATCGGGATCGGCGCCGACCCCCAGGGTATAGAGGCGAATACCCGCCGCGGCGGCGCGTTTGGCCTCGGCCAGGGGATCCGCATTGCCCGCCGTGTTGCGGCCGTCCGTGACCAGCAAGAGGGCCGTGGGTCTGGTGAGATCCGCGTGTTGGTGCGAGAGCAGGATGGCCTCACCGATCGCCGTGGTGGGGCCCACCAGATCGAAATCCAGTTCATCGGCCAGTCGCAGCAGGGCCGGGATCTCCTCGGTCAGGGGGGAGAGCAGGTAGGCGTGATCGGCAAACACCACCAGGGCGATGCGATCCCCCGCCCGGGCGCGGATCAAGGACTTGAGCTGCTCCTTGACGGCGCCGAGCCGGTCGCGCTGCTCCCCCTCATCCAGCATGTCCTGGGTGCGCATGCTGTCGGAGAGATCCACCGCCAGGATGAGATCCCGGCTGGCCTGATAGTGAATGAGGGGCTCGCTCTGCCATTGGGGGCGACACAGGGCCAGCACCAGGGCGCACCAGCACAGGGCCATGCACCAGACCGGCTGCCCGGCCTGGGGTAACAGAAGCGGAAAACCGTCGTGGACGAGTCGGGTGCGGCCTCGCTTGTCGGTTAAGAGGGGCGGCAGGCCGAAGCGCACCAGCAAGGGCAGCACCAGGGCGAGGGCAAACCAGGGCCAGGCGAGGATCATCAGCACCTCTCGCCTTGGCTTGTGCGGCGTTGACGCCCGGGGCCTGGTCTCATCAGAGATGGTGCACTGACACAGCGGCGCCCCCAGCGCAGATAAGCCCGCTTGAGCTGCGCCCGCTGCTTTTCATCCGGCACTTGCTGGCCGTAGAGCCAGTCAGGCCAGTGCGCCGCCAGCTCCCTGAATCGGCTGCCCCCTTTCTCATCGAGCCAGATGAGCCAGGCATCTCCTTGCAGGGAGCGCGCCTCCGGCCAGCGGGTGAGGGCGGCAGTGCGCAACACGCTCTGCAGGCGAGGCACCAGATCGGCCTCTTGCCAGGCTATCTGGCGCGCCCAGCGGCGCTGGCGCCAGAGCATGGTGGTCAGCAGTATGATCAGTAACAGGCCGAGCAAGGCGATCAGCAGCCAACCCAAGGCCAGCAGACGCGGATCGGTGGCACTGGTCAGGGCCGGCCCCGGGTGAATGTCGCGCAACTGCGCCTGGATCTCGTGCAGTTGGGTGGCCGGGAGGGAACTGGCCTGGGCGGCGATCAGAGCAGACGGCATCCGCCCTCCTGCCATTGGCGTTGCAGCGGCTTGCCGTTGTCGAGGCGATAGAGGCGCTGCACCAGCGGCAGCAGCTGTTGCTGCGCGAGTTCGGCAGTGTTTCTCGCTGCCTCTTCATACTTTTGGTTGAACTTGATGCTGCTGCCATCGAGCCAGCCGCTATGTTTGCCTGCCTGCACCGCCAGTTGTCCCTGGGTCGGCAGGCTCGCCTCCAGGGGATCCCGGATCTGCCAGTAGTGAATGTCGTGGCGCCGGCCGAGCAGTTGCAGCCGTTGGCGCAAGGCCTCCTCGCAGGGCCGATGATCGCCGATGATGGTGAGCCTGGCCCCTTGCGGCAGGCTGAGCCGGGCCAGGGTATGGGCCAGGGGCTGGGCGGGGGCGATGCGGTCAAGGCCTGCCTCGTATTGCAGGCAGAGGGTCTCCAGCAAGGGCATCAGGGAGCCGCGCTGAATTTGTATCTTGGGCTCGTGCCCGTGACAGATCAGGGTATTGGCCTGCTTCTCTCTCTGCCAGAGCAGGGCGGCGGCCAGCTCGCAGCCAAGGCGCGCCTTGAGCTGTTGCCCCGAACCGAAATACATGGCCGGGGAGAGATCCAGCAGCAGCCAGTGGGCCTGCTCCAGCTCCTCCCCATAGAGGCGGGTGTAGGGGCGGCCGAGGCGAGCGGTGACGCGCCAATCGATGTGGCGCACCTCATCCCCGGCCTGATAGGCCCGCAGCTCGCGAAAACTCAGACCCGGCACCCGTCCGAGCCGCCCCTGCCTCGCCTGATGCACCCGGGCTCTTGGGCCGGAGCGAGCCCAGAGCCGGATCGCCAGCAGGCTCGCCAGTGACAGGGCGATATCCGGGTGATGGCGGGGATCAGGGCTCGTCGTCAGAGACACGAGATCCGGCCTTGCAGAGGGATGGGCGTCAGCGGGCAAGGGCTCATGGGCACGGTATGGCATCCAGCAGGAGCGCGATCAGCGCCTCGTTGTCGAGGTTGTCGGCGAGCGCCTGATAGCTCGGAATGAGGCGATGACGCAAGATGGCGGGGGCCAGCTGCTGGATATCTTCCGGCAGCACGAAGTCGCGCCCGGCGAGCCAGGCCCGCGCCCGAGCGGCGCGCGCCAGCCCTATGCTGGCCCTGGGGCTGGCACCGACCGAGATGAGGGGGGCAAGCTCGGGGCAGAGACCGCTTTGTGGCCGGGTGGCGCAGACGATCTGCACCAGATAGTGCTCGAGCCTCGGCTGCATCTGCACGGCCAGCACCTCGTTTCTCGCCGCCAGCAGCGCCTCCTGACTCAAGGTCAGAGGCGGTGGCTGCAACTGCTCGCCCCGGGCGTTGAGCTGCAAGATGGCGAGCTCCATGGCAGGGCTCGGGTAATCCACCATGAGCTTGAGCAAGAAGCGATCGAGCTGGGCCTCCGGCAGGGGATAGGTCCCTTCCTGTTCTATCGGATTTTGCGTGGCGGCCACCATAAACAACGGCGGCAAGCGCCAGCTCTTCTTGCCGACGGTGATCTGATGCTCGGCCATGGCTTCCAGCAGGGCGGATTGCACCTTGGCCGGCGCCCGGTTGATCTCGTCCGCCAGCACCAGGTGGTTGAACAGGGGACCGGGTTGGAACACGAAGCTCGCATCTTGCGGGTGAAACACCTCGCTGCCGGTGAGATCGGCGGGCAGCAGGTCCGGGGTGAACTGGATGCGGGCAAAGCGCCCCTCCACCACGCCAGCCAGCGCCTTGACCGCCCGGGTCTTGGCAAGGCCGGGGGCCCCTTCGATCAACACATGTCCTTCACATAACAGGGCGATCAGGAGCCCGTCGATGAGGGATCCCTGCCCCAGAATTTGACTGCCAAGATAGTCCCTAAGTGCTCTGAACCCGGCCGCTGCCATGGAATGAACCCGTTGTTTTAATAGAAGTTGCTCTTTTTATACCCCAGATACCCCAAGAGGGCGAGGGAGGGGGCCAAGATGAGGACAATTTAGTTTCAATCAGGCGTATGAAAGTTGTGATTGGATTGTTAAGATGTGGCGCAATGAGGTCAGACCTCTACCCTTCAACCCAAGGAGCCAGGATGAAACAGCCATTGAAACTGACGACACGCCAGGGCGAACGGATTGCCGTCGTGGCGGGTCTGCGCACCCCCTTTGCCAAGCAGGCCACCGCCTTTCATGGCGTGCCCGCGGTGGATCTCGGCAAGCTGGTGGTGAGCGAACTGCTCGCCCGCACCGATCTCGATCCCAAGCTCATCGATCAGCTGGTGTTCGGCCAAGTGGTGCAGATGCCGGAAGCGCCGAACATCGCCCGCGAGATAGTGCTCGGCACCGGCATGAGCGTCAGCACCGACGCCTATAGCGTGTCGCGCGCCTGCGCCACCAGTTTCCAGGCGGTGGCCAACGTCACCGAGTCCATCGTGGCCGGCACAGTCGACATCGCCATCGCAGGCGGCGCCGACTCTTCTTCCGTGCTGCCCATCGGGGTCAGCAAGTCCCTGGCGCGCGCCCTGGTGGACTTGAACAAGGCTCGTAACCTTCAGCAACGCTTCAATATCTTGCGCCGTCTGCGCCTGAAAGACCTGATGCCGGTGCCGCCGGCGGTGGCCGAATACTCCACCGGTCTCTCCATGGGCCAGACCGCCGAGCAGATGGCCAAGAGCCACGGCATCAGCCGGGAGGCGCAAGACGCTCTGGCGCACCGCTCCCATACCCTGGCGGCGCAGGCGTGGGCCGAGGGCAAGTTGAGCCACGAAGTGTTCACCGCCCACGTGCCCCCCTACAAGTCGCCGCTCGAGCGTGACAACAACATCCGCGAGAGCTCTGACTTGGCGAGCTACGCCAAGCTCAAACCGGTATTTGACCGGTTGCACGGCTCAGTTACCGCCGCCAACGCCACCCCGCTGACCGACGGCGCCGCCGCCGTGCTGCTGATGCGCGAGGGGCGGGCCAAGGAGCTGGGACTGGAACCCCTGGGTTACATCCGCAGCTTCGCCTTCTCCGCCATCGATGTGTGGCAGGACATGCTGATGGGTCCCTCTTACGCCACCCCGTTGGCGCTGGACCGCGCCGGCATCACGCTGGCCGATCTGACCCTGATAGATATGCACGAGGCGTTCGCCGCCCAGACCCTGGCGAACCTCAAGATGTTCGCAAGCAAGGAGTTTGCCCGGGACAAGCTGGGGCGTGACAGTGCCATCGGTGAGGTGGACATGGACAAGTTCAACGTGCTCGGCGGTTCCCTGGCCTATGGCCACCCGTTTGCCGCCACAGGGGCGCGCATGATCACCCAAACCCTCAACGAGCTGCGCCGCCGGGGTGGGGGGCTTGCGCTCAACACCGCCTGCGCCGCGGGTGGACTGGGGGCAGCCATGGTGCTGGAGGTGGAATGATGGAGACGAACAAGATGAGCACCAATACCTTCGCGCTGGAGATTCGCAAGGACGGCATCGGCATCCTGACCATGGATGTGCCCGGCGAGAGCATGAATACCCTCAAGGCCTCGTTTGCCGGTGAGATCCGTAACCTGCTGGCCGAAGTCAAAGCCAACAAGGATCTGATCGGCCTGGTGGTGGTCTCCGGCAAGAAGGATTCCTTCGTCGCCGGGGCTGACATCGCCATGCTGGCGGCCTGCACCAGTGCCACCGATGCCCAGACTCTGGCCCGGGAAGGGCAGCAGGTGTTTGCCGAGATCGAGGCCCTGAGCATCCCGGTGATCGCCGCCATTCACGGTCCCTGCCTCGGCGGCGGGCTGGAGCTGGCCCTGGCCTGTCACGGCCGGGTCATCACGGATCACGGCAAGACGGTGCTGGGCCTGCCGGAAGTGCAGCTCGGCCTGCTGCCGGGCTCCGGCGGTACCCAGCGCCTGCCGCGCCTTATCGGGGTGGCCAAGGCCCTCGACCTCATCCTGACCGGCAAGCAGGTGCGTGCCAAACAGGCGAAGAAACTCGGCCTGGCAGACGACGTCGTGCCTCAATCCATCCTGCTGGAGGCGGCCATCCAGCTTGCCAAGAAGGGCAAGCCGCGCCATGCGCTGAAGCGGGATCTGCAGGGCAAGCTGCTGGAAACCAATGCCCTGGGTCGCAAGGTGTTGTTCGATCAGGCCCGCAAGGGGGTGATGAGCAAGACCCGCGGCAACTACCCGGCGCCGGAGCGGATCCTCGAAGTGGTACGCATCGGGGTGGAGGAGGGGATGCAGGCCGGTCTCACCGCCGAGGCCCGCCACTTTGGCGAGCTGGTGATGACGCCGGAATCCGCCTCCCTGCGCTCCCTCTTCTTCGCCACCACAGAGATGAAGAAAGAGGTGGCCTATCAGGGCGCAACCCCGCGCAAGATAACCCATGCCGCCGTGCTCGGCGGTGGCCTGATGGGGGGCGGCATCGCCTTCGTCACCGCCACCAAGGCCGGGATACCGGTGCGGATCAAGGACGTAGCGAGCGCCGGTATCGGCAACGCCATGCGTTACAGTCATGATCTGCTGTCCAAGAAGCTGAAACGTCGTCAGATATTGCGAAGCGATCTGGAAAGGCAGATGAACATGCTGTCAGGCACTCTGGATTACTCTGGCTTCCACCGTGTCGACATGGTGATCGAGGCGGTGTTCGAGGATCTCGCCTTGAAGCATCAGATGGTGCAGGACGTGGAGCGCGAATGCGGCGAGCATACGGTATTTGCTTCCAATACCTCCTCCCTGCCCATCCACCAGATCGCGGCCAATGCCGCCCATCCTGAGCGCGTCGTGGGTCTGCACTACTTCAGCCCGGTGGACAAGATGCCGCTGGCGGAAATCATCCCCCACGCCGGCACCAGTGCCGAGACGGTGGCCACCACATTGGCCTTCGCCCGCGCCCAGGGCAAGACCCCGATCGTGGTCAAAGACGAGGCCGGCTTCTACGTGAACCGGATCCTGGCTCCTTACATGAACGAGGCGGCGCGCCTGGTGCTGGAAGGGGAGCCGGTGGAGGTGCTGGACGGCGCCCTGCTCGACTTTGGCTTCCCGGTCGGCCCCATCCAGCTGCTGGACGAGGTGGGCATCGACGTCGGGGCCAAGATCTCCCCCATTCTGGAGAAAGAGCTCGGCGGCGAGCAGTTCCAGGCGCCGGCGGCCTTTGACAAGCTGCTGCAAAACGATCGCAAGGGGCGCAAGAACGGCAAGGGCTTCTACCTCTATGGCAAGGCCGCGCCGCGCAACAAGCTCACCGGCAAGGAAGGCAAGAAGACGGTGGACGACAGCGTCTATGCGGTGCTCGGTGTGTCTGTCTCTCCCAAGCTGGCCCGCCAGGAGATAGCGGAGCGCTGCGTGCTGATGATGCTCAACGAAGCGGCCATGGCGCTGGACGCAGGCGTGGTGGCCTCGGCCCGTGACGGCGACATTGGCGCCATCTTCGGCATCGGCTTCCCGCCGTTCCTGGGCGGCCCCTTCCGCTACATGGACAGCCTCGGCATCGCCCATCTGGTTGGTCGTCTCGAGCACTACCAGAAACGGCACGGAGATCGTTTCGCCCCCTGTGCCCGACTCAAGGCGATGGCGGCGGAGCAGCAGACCTTCTATTGATAGGAAGGCGTCGAGTCTGTCATGACCAGGAGGCGGCCCCAGGGCCGCCTCTTCCATTTGGTGCGATCCGGTCTGAGTGGGCTATGGTTCAGCGAGGGGAGGCGAGGCGTTATTGTGGATAAAATGGGGCTAAATTATTGATCTAGCGCAAACTAGCGCCCCATTTATTACTTTGGTGGCATAGGCCTCTGGCGCCGGATGAGTTCAAATAGGGCCATCAGGAGCGCGGGAGCATACCCGCCGCCGAAAGGGACACCCATTTCACTGGATGAAGGACACATAATGAGTCTGCTTGAACAAACCATCTGGAACATTTTGGGGTACGGGGCCATGCCCTTTATCTTCCTGAGCGGATTTGTGGCTGTCGCAGTGACCTGCTGCGTGCTGCTCAACCTCTTTGGGGTCAAGTCCGCCGAGAAGTGATCCAGTCCGGTTCATACCGTCAAATGCCAGCCTTCGGGCTGGCATTTGTTTTTTGAGCCGGCACAGGGGCTTATCCGCACCGCCTCACCAAATGTTCGACCAAGGTGGTCGAACCCTGCGCCGATTTTGATTACACTGGCGCGCAGCTTTTCGGCGCGTTTTCCACTTCAAGGTATTCAAGGTTTCTATGGCTCTCAAGGCAACCGTATTCAAGGCCCAACTCAGTCTGTCCGACATGGATCGCCATCTGTATCAGGATTTCTCCCTCACCCTGGCTCGTCACCCCTCCGAGACCGACGAGCGCATGATGATCCGGCTGGCGGCCTTCGCCTGGCACGCCGCCGAGCGGCTGGAGTTCACCAAGGGGCTGTCGGCGGATGATGAGCCCGAGCTCTGGCTGAAAAATTATTCCGATGAGATTGAGCTCTGGGTCGAGCTCGGTCAGCCCGATGAGAAGCGGCTTAAAAAAGCCTGCAATCGCTCCCGCCAGGTGGTGCTCTATCTGTACGGCGGGCGTGGCACCAGCGTTTGGTGGAAGCAGAACCAGGGCAAGCTCAGCCAGCATGACAATTTGAGCATCATAGAGCTCTCCGACAGCCAGACCCTGCCGCTCACCGCCATGGTGGAGCGCACCATGCAGCTCACCTGCACCGTCTCGGACGGTCAGCTCTGGGTGAGCAATGGCCAGCTGGAGGTGACGCTCGACCCTATTTTGCTGATGGGCAAGCCCGCCCGGGAGCTGTAAGCCGCCCCATGTTTGCGACCCTGCTCGACATCGTCATCCCTGTGTTTGCCGTGGTGGCCTTCGGCGCTCTCTACGGCAGGCTGCGCGGAGGCGCCGAGCTTGGCTATGTCAACCGCGCCAACATAGAGCTGTTCACCCCGGCGCTGGTGTTCTCGGCGCTGATCAAGTACCCGCTGGCGCTCGGGGATCACCTGCCCCTCATCGCCGCCGGCGCCCTGGTGATCCTGCTGCCCGGCCTGCTGCTCTCCCTGGTCAGATTCAAGGAGATGGAGCGGGCGGCGCTGATCCTGCCCGCCATGTTTCGCAACACGGGCAATCTCGGTATCCCCTTGATGGTGCTGGCGTTTGGCGAGCAGCAGCTCGGCGCCATTGTGATCCTGTTCGTGCTCTCCAACCTGCTGCACTTCTCGGTGGGGATCTTCCTGCTCTCGGCCAATGCCTCCCGCTGGCTCTGGCTGCGCAGCCCCATGCTGTGGGCGGCGCTGGCGGGTCTGCTGGTGGCGAACCTGCAGATCCCGCTGCCCGCTTATGTGGTGACCAGCGCATCACTCTTGGGTCAGCTGTCGGTGCCGCTCATGCTGTTTGCCCTCGGCATCCGGCTGATGGAAGGGGAGCTGGAGCATCTGGGGTTGGCCCTCAAGTGCAACCTGCTCTACCTGCTGGCGGGGGGCTTGTCGCTGGCTTTCGTGGTTTGGCTGTTGCCGCTGGATCCGGCGTGGATCCCGCTGCTGACCCTGTCGGTGGCGCTGCCGCCGGCGGTGCTGAATTACATGTTGTGCGAGCAGTACCAGTGCCAACCGGAGAAGGTGGCCAGCATCGTGCTCGGCGGCAATGCGCTCTCCGTGCTGGTGATCCCGCTGGCGGTCTGGCTGGCGTTGCATTTGGGCGGCTGATGCCCAATGTGGGAACATCATAAATGGAAAAGGCCCACCGCATTGGTGGGCCTTTTTCATGGCAGGGCGCTCCTAACGGAGTATCAACCCTGCGCGTTGCTCAGTACCAGCTTGCCATCCTTGACCGGGATGGTGGGGCCGGGTTGTTTTTCCATGCGAATGACCCCTTCCTGGCCGGCGAGACGATAGGTCACGTCATAGCCCAGGGTGCGGGTGCTGCTGTCTTGCACCGTCTTGCAGCGCTGCTCCTGGGTGGTGTAGGTATCACCGGCCTGCATGTTGCCCTGCACCTGGTTGCCCGCATAGCCCCCGGCCACGGCACCAGCGGCGGTGGCCACCTTCTTGCCGCTGCCGCCGCCAAACTGGTGACCGACGACGCCACCCAGGGCGGCGCCCACTACGGTACCCAGGATCTTGTGCTCATCCTGCACCGGCTTGCGGTGGGTGACGGTGACGTTGCGACACTCCTGACGGGGGGTCTTGATGGTTTCGGTGACCGGCTTGCTGGCCAGCACCTCGGCAAACTGGGGTTCGGATGTGAAGAGGGATCCGCTGGCCGCCGCCGACAATGCCAGCGCAGAGGCAATACCGATCCCGACACCTGCCAACATGGATTTGTTCATCTCTTTACTCCTGTCTACTGTGATTGCCCGCTCTCTGGGCTTGTAGACATTCTTGTCATTTTGCTCCCCTGGCTCAAGCAAACTGGGCCTTGTCTGCGACAGGGCCTGACTGCGCAAAAAATGACCTCCTCAAAAAGGCGTCTGTGTTTGGCGACAAGCGCAGCGGTGAGAGGTGCTGATCCGGTTAGGGGGCGAGAGGCCATCGGCGAGTCGGCCACCGCGTTCACATCGGCCTAAGACGTTTCGCTAATACCTGCGGCGGATCCCCATTGATACCCTTGCACTCAGTATGAGGAAGCGGCCACCGGCACGATGCCAGGGCGCTTTCACGGCTGCATCTGCCGCTTTGCACCCCATGTGAGGAAGGAACCCGATGACAAAGCAGAACATCTACGAGACAGGCCTCGATAAAAACGCCGCCAACTTCGAGGCGCTCACCCCCTTGAGCTTCCTGGCCAGGGCGGCCCGGGTCTATCCCGACTATCCGGCGCTTGTCCATGGCCCATTGCGCCAGAGCTGGGCCCAGACCGAGGTGCGCTGCCGCCGCCTTGCCTCGGCCCTGCGCCGGCATGGCATAGGCGAGGGGGACACTGTCTCCATCGTCGCGCCGAATGTGCCCGCCATGTTCGAGGCCCACTTCGGGGTGCCCATGAGCGGCGCCGTGCTCAACACCCTCAATACCCGCCTGGATGCCGAGTCCATGGCCTTCATCTTTCAGCATGCCCAGAGCAAGGTGCTGCTGGTGGACCGGGAGTTTGGCGCCCTGGTTCGCAAGGCGCTGGCCTTGATTGAACATCAGCCGCTGATCATCGCCATCGACGATCCCCTCTATCGGGAGGGAGAGCTGGTTGGGGCGCTCGACTACGAGGCCTTTCTCGCCACGGGGGACGAGAGTGAGCCACATTGGTTGCCAAGGGACGAGTGGCAGGCGATATCGCTGAATTACACCTCGGGCACCACGGGCAACCCCAAGGGGGTGGTCTATCACCATCGCGGCGCACACTTGAACGCCATCAACAACGTGCTCTCCTGGGAGCTGCCCAAGCACAGCGTCTATCTGTGGACCCTGCCTATGTTCCACTGCAATGGTTGGTGCTTCCCCTGGACCCTGGCGACCGTTGCCGGGGTGAGTGTCTGCCTGCGCCACGTGCAGGCCAAACCCATCTTCGAAGCCATGCACGAGCACAAGGTGAGCCACTTCTGCGGCGCGCCCATCGTGCTCAACATGCTCAATAACGCGGATCCGACCCTCAAGGTGGGGCTCAATCATCCCATCAAGGCGATGACCGCAGGGGCGGCGCCGCCGGCCAGCGTGATCGCCGGCATGGAGGCCATGGGGATCGCCGTCACCCATGTCTACGGTCTGACCGAAACCTATGGCCCCTGCGTGGTGTGCGAGCCCCAGCGCAGTTGGGAGGGGCTGGATGCCACGGCGCTTTCTCGCCTCAAGGCGCGCCAGGGGGTGACGGCTCCCCTGCAGGGGGAGATGCGGGTGGCGAACCCCGTCAGCGGCGAGCCCGTGCCCCAGGATGGCAAGACCATGGGGGAGATCTTCTTGCGCGGCAACGTGGTGATGCGGGGCTATCTCAAGAACCCCTCTGCCAGCGAGGAGGCGATGGCGGAGGGATGGTTTCGAAGCGGGGATCTCGCGGTCTGGCACCCGGATGGTTACGTGGAGATCAAGGACAGATCCAAGGACATCATCATCTCCGGCGGGGAGAACATCTCCAGCCTGGAGGTGGAAGACGTGCTCTACCGCCACCCCGACGTGGAGGAGGCGGCGGTGATCGCCATGCCGGACGAGAAATGGGGGGAGGTGCCCTGCGCCTTCGTCAAACTCAAGGAGGGCAGGGAGCTCAGCCAGGCGGAGTTGATTGCGTTCTGCCGCGAGCAGATGGCCCACTTCAAGGCCCCCAAGCGCATCATCTTCACCCCGCTGCCCAAAACCTCCACCGGCAAGGTGCAAAAATTCATGCTACGCCAGCAGCTGGTGTGACAGGCACTACAGACAATAAAAGGACGGGCCTGGGCCCGTCTTTTTTATGGGAAATGATGGGACAAGGTGTTCCGGCAGACTCTGATTCGCCGCAAGACGAGTTTCCGGCCCAAGTAGCCAAGGTTCAACGCCATGCAAAGCGAGTCAGCGTGGAGCCTTTTCCCCCTTCAGCCGCTTGCCAATAGACTCGGCCACTCCGCTGAGAAAGTAATAGAGTCCCCCTTCTTCTGTGGCTTTGGTGTACTCGGAGAGGGGCTCAATCATGCCGCTTCTGAACTTGGCGATGGCCTCTTCATCGTCTGCCGCGTCGATATAATCTCCCACCACTTCGAAACCCTGCTCGAGCAGTTGCGCCTTCTCGGACAAGAAGGAGGGGGAGGACATCAGCAGGAAGGTTACGCTGGCGGGATCCTGCTCCTGGCGGAAGAACTGGTATTTGCTCATAAGGCCTCTGACGGTGGAGGGGAGGGATGGTGCCATTATTGAGGGGAAAATCCCCTTTGAGCAGTCCCCATCTGCGGCGTCAAAAGGCCCCCTTGTTCAGGCCAGCTTCAGTCAGACTCGCTTCATTCAATAGCGGGGTGGCTTTTCCTTGCCAAACAGCCTGGGGGCGTGGAGCAAGATGTAATGAAAGAGGCCTATGGTGCCGGGGCTACCATAGGGGCGGCTGGGGTTGGCGAGGTTGAGTTGATGGGCGTGGGCCGCAGCGCAGGCATCCAGCGCCAGTATGGGCTCACCTATGACCTCGAAGCCCTGATCGAGCAAGGCTGCCTTCTCCACCAGGAAGTTGCCCGCACCCATGTCGAGCAGGGTGAAGGCGGCGGGGGCATCCGGGGTGGCAAACACCTGAAACTTGCTCATAACGGATCTGAAAAATAATAAGGGAACGTAGACCATTATCGTGGCCAATCCAGGAATAGACGACTCCCTGAGCGGGGGCTTGCCTCGTCATCTCTTGCCTTCAATGTACCCATGTCGGTAGCTGATGGAGCTGCGCACTGATCGGTGAATTAGGTAATAAAACTTTATCAGATAAAGATAAAATGTGATTCACGGAATCAAGAAGTGATAAAAGCACGATAGTGGAAAAAAGCCACTATCGTGCCACTCATTAGCTAACGAATCTTAAGTTAGAAGTGATAATTAATTTTCGCTGTTATGGTACTGAAGCTGGTGTCCATATTGCGTTCGCTGGCTGATGGGTAATTGGGATCATTCAGACTTACGGAGCTGGTTCCCAAGTCGGTGTAGAGATACTCGATACCCCCTGAGAAATTCTTATTGAATTTATACATGACACCGGCACCTATGTTAGCACCAGCCCCAATATCGGAGGTGCTGGTGTTAAAGTTTGAGTTGCAACCGGTTGTGGTGGGTACGGAGGACTTGTCACATCCAAGTGAATGCTCCATTTTTGCGACTGTGATGCCGGTGGTCACGTACGGCAAGAAATTGTCGATAGCGTAACCAAGCTTGATGTTGAACGATCCCGATTGCTTTATTCCGTCTTTTCCATAATACGGACTGAACTGGTTGTTCTCTTGATCATGCCAGGATTCGTTGATGTCATTGAAAGACAATCCGGCCTCGACACCTAACACAATGTTGTTTTCAAACTGCCAATTGTGTCCGGCCTGGATGCCGCCTGTCATGCCATCCATGGATTGCTCGGCCGCATCCGGGTTGCTTTGATCCTTGATGTCACCGGCGCCATACCCAAGATTTCCACCAATATAAAATCCTTCCCAGCTTTCCGTTGATGCGAGTGCATTGCCTGAGAGGGCCAAGAGTGATGCAGCAATAAAAGATGTTTTCATTTTTCAGATGTCCTTTTATTTTAAATAAAGCAGCAAGATATTGAATGTGGTTCTTATAGTGTCAATATGTAGGGGGTAAGTGCTTACGTGAAAATTAAAACACAGAATCATATTGGATAATCTGCACAGGGCATTTCATGTGCATGACGATGTTTGTGCACAAATTTAATGCTTTTACTTTTCATCCAAACTTACTGTTTTTATATCGAACCTATCTAGCCAACAATAAGTTTGGCTTGGGCAAACTACAGAACATGACCAGATGAAAAACAGTATCGCACACTGATACTTAACTAACACTTAACAAGCGGAAGTTAGTAGCCTTGTTTTGATACATATTGAAAATTCTTATTGCATCACTTTGTCACAGATATAACCACATTAAAACCAGATAATCAGCATTAGGAATGCCATGTTCAAGTGAACTGGCTGTGATTATATAGACAGGCGAAGTGTGGTTTCCCAAGCCTTGATGGCAGAGTGATACTCATAAAAACGGGCCATCAGGCCCGTTGTTTATGTCATTGCATCTTATTTATTGTGGCGATCGGCGAGCCGTTGTACCACGTCTTTCAGCCCCAGCCCCTCGTTTTGCAGCAGGACTGTCAGGTGGTAGAGCAAGTCAGCAGATTCGTTGATGAGCTCTTCCCTGTCCTTGGCCATGGCGGCGAGCGCCACTTCCACACCTTCTTCACCCACCTTCTGGGCGATGCGCTTGGTGCCCTTGCCATAGAGGCTGGCGGTGTAGCTGGTGGCGGGATCGGCGCCCTTGCGCCCGGCCAGAATCTGCTCGAGCTCGGCCAAGAAACCGAGCGGCGGCAGCGGGTGGCCATCGAAGCAGGAGGGAGTGCCCAGATGGCAGGTGGGGCCCACCGGCTCGGCGGCGACAAGCAGGGAATCGTTGTCACAATCGGTACTGATGGCGACGAGTTTGAGCACATGGCCCGAGCTCTCCCCCTTGGTCCAGAGCCGCTGCTTGCTGCGACTAAAAAAAGTGACCTGGCCGCTGGCCTGGGTCTTCTCCAGGGCTTCACGGGTCATAAAGCCCTGCATCAGCACCTGACCGCTCGCGGCGTGTTGGACGATGGCGGGGATCATGCCGTCACATTTTGCCCAGTCCAGGCGCTCGATCAGGGGGGTATCTATGGATGGATTATTCACGAATGGCGACTCCTTCGTTTTTCAGCCAGCGTTTCAATTCGGGAATGGGGATAAGGCCCTTGTGGAACACGGAGGCCGCCAGGGCCCCGTCCACGTCGGCCAGGGTGAAGGCATCGCGAAAGTGCGCCATGGTGCCAGCGCCGCCCGAGGCAATCAGCGGCACCTTGCACAGGGCCCGCACCAGCGTGAGCTGCTCGAGATCGTAACCCTGGCGCATGCCATCCTGATTCATCACGTTCAGTACGATTTCGCCTGCGCCGCGCTTTTGCACCTCCTTGACCCACTCCATCGTGGTCCAGGCGGTGGTGCGGGTGCGGCTCTCGTCACCGGTGAACTGCTTGACTTGATACTGGCCTGTCTCGGCGTCGAAGTAGGAGTCGATGCCCACCACCACGCACTGCACGCCGAAGCGCTCTGCCAGCGCCGTGATAAGGCGGGGATCCGCCAGGGCCGGGGAGTTGATGGATACCTTGTCGGCGCCAAATTCCAGGATCTGGCGCGCATCTTCCACGCATCGGATGCCGCCGGCGACGCAGAAGGGGATGTCGATGACTTCCGCCACCCGGCTCACCCAGCTCTTGTCCACCACACGGGCATCGCTCGAGGCCGTGATGTCATAGAACACCAGCTCGTCGGCCCCTTCCTCGGCGTAACGGCGGGCCAGTTCGACTATGCCCCCCATCACCTCGTGATTGCGAAATTGCACGCCCTTGACCACGACGCCGTCTTTAACGTCGAGGCAGGGAATAATGCGTCTTGCCAGCATCAGTTGTCTCCTGCAATGGGTTGACTCGCCCAGCAGGCGATGGCGCCCGCCACATCGAACTTGCCCTCGAGCAGCGCGCGGCCGAGGATGATCCCCTTGACGCCTGAGCCCTTGAGGGCCTCGATATCCGAGAGACCGCCGATGCCGCCGGAGGCCTGGAAGGCCACGGTGGGGAAGCGGGCACACAAGTCCCGGTAGAGTTCGACATTGCTGCCCTGGAGGGTCCCGTCACGGCTAATGTCGGTGCAGAGTACGTGCTTGAGACCAAAGGGGAGGAAGCGCTCGATAAGCTCCTCAAGGCCTACCCCACTGTTCTCCTGCCAGCCCGCCACCGCTATCTGGCGTTTGCCGTCGCTGTCTATGTTCACGTCCAGCGCCAGCACGATGCGCTCCGGGCCGTATTTCTCCATCCAGCTCGCCACCAGATCCGGGGACTTGACCGCGGTGGAGCCTATCACCACCCGGTTGGCGCCGGCGGTCAGCAAGTCTGCCACGTCTTGTTCGCTACGTACCCCGCCGCCCACCTGTACGGGGGCACCTGTGGTGGCGAGCAGCCGGGTGATAAGGGCAAGTTGGCGGGCCTTGGCATCCTTGGCGCCGTCCAGATCCACCAGGTGCAGTTGCTGCGCCCCTTGGGCTACATAGTCATCGAATCGTGCCTGGGGCGCGTCGCTGTATGCTGTCTTTTGGCCGTAGTCCCCCTGATAGAGGCGCACTACCTGACCGTTAATGAGATCAATTGCTGGAATAATCATTCGCGGTTCCTTGCCTTATAAGTCCAGAAAGTTTTGCAGCAGGCGGGCGCCGGCACTGCCGGATCGCTCCGGGTGGAATTGGGCGCCAAAGAAGTTGTCCCGCCCCACGATGGCGGTGAAGGGGCTGCCGTAATCGCAGGTCGCGAGCGTGGCGCCGGTCACCTCCAGGGCGTAGGAGTGCACGAAGTAGAAGTAGCTGCCGCTCGGGATGCCTGCAAGCAGCGGGTGCGTCTCGTCGTGCACTATCTGGTTCCAGCCCATGTGGGGCAGGCGCAGATTGCCCACCTCCATCAAGCGGATCTTGCCGGGGACGATACCAAGGCCCTCGATCAGCGCGCCGCTGTTGTCATCCTCGCCCGCCATGGTCTCCTCGGAGGCCTCGGCCAGCATCTGCATGCCGAGGCAAAAGCCCAGCAGGGGCTGTTTGGCGGCACGAATAAGCGGCACCAGACCACGCTCGTTGAGGTTGCGCATGGCGGCGACGGCTGTGCCGACGCCCGGCAGGATCAGCTTGTCGGCCTGCTCGATATCGGCAGCGTTTCGACTCACCAGTGGGGTCACGCCGAGGCGCTCAAACGCCATCCGCACCGAGGCCAGATTGGCGCAGCCGGTATCGATAATGACGAGATTCTGTGCGCTCATCACAACACTCCCTTGCTGGAGGGCAGCTCGCTCCCCTCGACCCGGATGGCCTGGCGTAGGGCGCGGCCAAAGCCCTTGAACAGCGCCTCCACCTGGTGGTGGGTGTTGCCGCTGCCGACCTTCATCTGCAGGGTGATGGCCATGGCGTCCGACAGGGAGCGGAAGAAGTGGGGCACCATCTCGGTGGCCATCTCCCCCACGCTGTCGCGGCCAAAGCCGCTCGGGCAGTCGAACACGAAGTAGGGGCGGCCGCTCAAGTCCAGCGCCGTGGCCACATCCAGCTCGGTGAGGGAGGTGGCATCCTCGCTCTGGCGCGGACGGCCATCGATCACCGCCTGCACCTCGTCCATGGCCAGCACGAAGCCGAAGCGACCGATACCGCGCTTGTCGCCGAGCGCCTGGCGCAGGGCCTGACCCAGCGCCAGACCGACATCTTCCACCGTGTGGTGATCGTCGATGTGCAGATCGCCGCTAACTTTGAGCTTTAACCTGAAACCGGCGTGGGTGGCAATTTGATCCAGCATGTGATCGAAGAAGCCGATGCCGGTGACTATCTGGTTGCCACCGCTCTTGTCGAGATCCACCGCCACCTGGATGCGGGTCTCCTTGGTGTAGCGCTCCACCTCGGCGATGCGCCCCTTGGAGAGCAGCTGATCACGGATGGCGAGCCAGTCGTGATCTTGCGGCTGATAGCGGATGCCGCGAATGCCCATGTTCTCGGCGAGTTGCAAGTCCGTCCCCCGGTCGCCAATGACGAAGGAGTTGGCAAAGTCGATGCGACCCGAGGCCAGGTACTCCTTCACCATGCCAAGGTGGGGCTTGCGGCAGCTGCAACCGTCGGTGGGGAAGTGGGGGCAGATCAGCACCTGCTCCCAGTGCACGCCCTGGGATTCGAACAGGTGCATCATCAGATCGTGGGGAGGCTGGAAGTTCTCAAGGGGCAGGCTGGCAGTGCCGAGCCCATCCTGATTGGTCACCATCACCAGCACGTAGCCGGCGGCCTGCAATTCGCGCAGCACCGGGATCACCATGGGCTCGAAGCGCAGCTTGGCGAGGCTGTCCACCTGCTTGTCGGTCACCGGCTCCTCGATCAGGGTGCCGTCGCGGTCGATAAACAAAAACGGGGTCTTCATCTCATTCATCCTTATACGCTGGCGGCGGGCTGGTTGCTGGCAGTCGGGCTGGTGGTGGCGCCGTCGGCCGGCAGGGTGCGCAGCACGGCAAGCACGGCGTCCATCTCTCCCTGATAGCCGATGGTGATGCGGATGCTGTTATCGAGCCCAGGTTTGCTGGAGAAGTCCCGCAATATGATGCCGGCGGCCTTCATGGCGGCGAAGACGGCGGCGCCATCTTTGAAACGCACCAGCACGAAGTTGCCCTTGTCCTCGAAGATCTCCTGCACGCAGGGGAGGCGGGTGAGCTCGGCCTTGATGATGGCTTTTTGCTTGTTGAGCTCCAATACCCGCTCCTGCATCAACTCCAGCCCTGTGCTGGAGAGGGCCTGGCTCGCTATCTGTGCTATGGGGTCGGGAATGGGGTAAGGGGCGATCACCTTGGCTAGCATGGCGATGACCTCAGGGTCACCTAAGGTGAAGCCGCAGCGGATCCCGGCCAGGGCAAAGGCCTTGGAGAGGGTGCGGGTCACTACCAGGTTCGGGAAGCGGGCGAGCAGGTCCACCACGCTCGCCTCCGGGCAGAACTCGATATAGGCCTCGTCCACCACGATAATGGCGCGATCCTGGGCCTTCTCCAGCAGCTTGATGAGCCCCTTGCGGCCCACCAGATCCCCGGTCGGGTTGTTGGGGGAGCAGAGGAACACCAGTTTCACGTCCGAGAGGCGATCCTGGATGGCGGGCCAGTCCGGTTGGCGGCTGGGGGTCAGCGGTTGCTCGACTATGCCCACGCCACAGGTCTCGGCGCTGATGGCGTACATGCCGTAGGTGGGCGGGCAGATGAGGATCTGATCTTCCCCGGCCTCGCAGAAGGTGCGAATGAGCAGCTCGATGGCCTCGTCGGCGCCACGGCTCACCAGCACCTGATCCGGGTTGACCCCCGCATAGGTGGCGTAGCCCTTGACCACCTCGGCCGGCTGGCACTCGGGGTAGCGGTTGAGGCGGTTGCCCTCGATGGCGAAGGGATAGGCCAGCGGCGCCTCGTTGGCGTTGAGCCAGACATGGCCCTTGCCGCCGATGCGACGGGCGGACTGATAAGGGGTGAGGGCCCGCACCACGCGGCGAGCCAGATTGGCGATGCTCATGACAAATCCTTCTGCTGCTTGTTAGACAAGGCGTTCAATCTCAACGTGACGGCGTTGTTTGGGCGGGCGATGAGGCCCGCTGGGGTTGTCATCTTCATGATTGCCCCTTCTGCAGTGCCTTCAGCCTCAGGGTAACGGCGTTCTTGTGGGCATCGAGCCCCTCGGCCTCGGCGATGCGCTCGACGATAGGGCCGAGCCCCTTGATGCCTTCCGCGCTCAGCTCCTGCACCGTGTAGCGGCGCTGGTAATCCGCCAGCCCCAGGCTCGAGCAGGTGCGGGCATAGCCGTAGGTGGGCAGGGTATGGTTGGTGCCGCTGGCGTAATCCCCCACGGATTCTGGTGTCCATTGGCCGAGGAAGATGGAGCCGGCGTTCTCGAGCTTGCCCAGGAGGTCGCGCGGTGCCTCGGTCTGCACTATCAGGTGTTCCGGGGCATAGGTGTTGGAGATGGCGCAGGCTTCGTCCAAATCGTCGCACAGGATCACCAGGCTGGCGCCGAGCGCCTTGGCCGCGATGTCCCGGCGGCTGAGCCGGGCCAGCTGGGCCTTGAGCTCACCGCTGATGGCATCGGCCAGACGGGGTGAGGTGGTCACCAGCACCACCTGGCTGTCCGGGCCGTGCTCGGCCTGAGAGAGCAGATCCGATGCCACGAAGGCCGGGTTGGCGCTGTCGTCGGCGATGACCAGCACCTCGGAGGGGCCGGCCGGCATGTCGATGGCGGCGCCGCGCCAGTCGCGGGAGACTTGGCCCTTGGCCTCGGTCACATAGGCGTTGCCCGGGCCGAAGATCTTGTCCACCTTGGGGATGGACTCGGTGCCATAGGCCATGGCGGCGATGGCCTGGGCGCCGCCGATGGCAAACACTTGCTTGACGCCACAGGCGCGGGCGGCGAACAGGATCTCGTCGCTGGCGGGGGACGGGGTGCAGAGCACCACCTCACGGCAACCGGCCAGGCGTGCGGGGATCGCCAGCATCATGACGGTGGAGGGGAGCGGCGCGCTGCCCCCCGGCACATAGAGGCCGACCCGGCTGATGGGCTGGGTACGCAGCTCACAAACGACGCCAGGTTGGGTCTCCACGCGTACAATCTGCTGCACTTGGGCTGCGTGGAAGGCATTAATGTTGCTGATGGCGGCGTTGATAGCATCTTTGATGTCATCACCGAGGCGTGCACAGGCGGCGTCCGTCTCGGCCTCGCTCACTCGCAACTGCTCGCGGGGGGCGCGCTCGAAGCGTTGGGCGAGCTCGCGCAGGGCTTCGTCACCGCGGGCACGCACCGCACCGATGATTTCCTTCACCAGGTTGCCGATACTGGCTTCGTCGCCAAGGGCAGGCCGGGTCAGCACATCGGCCTGCTGGGCGGGGGAGAGGGTCTTCCAGATCAGGGTCTGCATATATCCGTCCTTACTCCATCATCTTTTCGATGGGCAGCACCAGGATGGAGCTGGCACCCAGGGCCTTGAGCTGCTCCATGGTCTCCCAGAACAGGGTTTCGCTGGAGACCACGTGCAGGGCCACCTGATTGGTGTCGCCGGCCAGTTGCATGATGGTGGGACGCTCGGCTCCCGGCAGCAGGGAGGTGATGGCCTCGAGTTTCTCTTTCGGGGCGTGCAGCATGATGTACTTGCTCTCACGGGCCTGTTGCATGCCCTGGATGCGGGGCAGCAGCTTGTCGATGATCTTCTGCTTGGCGTCGCTTAAGGGATTGGGGGCCTGTACCAGCACCGCCTTGGAGCGATAGATCACCTCCACTTCTTTCAAGCCGTTGGCCTCCAGGGTCGCGCCGGTGGAGACCAGATCGCAGATGGCATCCGCCAGGCCGGCGCGCGGCGCCACTTCCACCGAGCCTCCCAGCATCACGCTCTTGAAGCCAAGGCCCTGCTCGTCGAAGAAGCGTTTGAGCAGGCCCGGGTAGGAGGTGGCGATGCGCTTGCCAGCCAGGCTCGCCGGGCCTTGATAGTCGGCGTCGCTCGGGATGGCGAGGGAGAGGCGGCAGCCACCGAAATCGAGCTGCTTGAGGGTCTTGACCGCAGAGGGCTGGCCCTGGGCGGCGCGGATGAGCTGGACTTCTTCCAGCACGTTCTCGCCTATGATGCCAAGGTCGACCACCCCTTCCATCACCAGACCCGGGATGTCGTCATCGCGCACTCGCAGTATGTCTATGGGCATGTTCTCGACGTGGGCGATGAGACGCTGCTCACGCAGGTTGATCTTGAGGCCGCAGCTCTTGAACAGGGCCTGGGAGTCCTGGCTCAGGCGACCGGATTTTTGCATGGCGATGCGCAGACGTTGTGTTTCCATTGCTCGATTTCCTTCTAGTCAAAAACGAAAAAACCCTCGGAAGTGTGTGCTTCCGAGGGTTTATGAATCTTGCGGTCCTTTTGGAAGTCACCAGTTAAGTGTCTTCCAGCAGTCAACCTCCTGAAAGACTATTCGGGATGATGATGGTGGTGATGAGTCTTCAGTTGGCTGAACTTCATGTAATGAATCCTTTACAAAAAAGATGTCGTAGATGACGCCTGATTTACATTACCGACCTTGACGGAAAATGCAACCCGAGAATGCGGCTTGATGGATTAAAATCAAGAAAACGATTGTTCGGTCGATAACTAATCAATCAGCTCAGCCGGAGTCACATCATGCCCAGTCAGGACCTGTTATTCCCCATCTTGCCCAGAGCACCCGCGGCCCCGAGTCCCGATGACATCAAGCGGGAGGTGACCCAGATAAGCCAGAAGCACAAGTTGCGCAAGACCAGTGCCGATGGCGGTGGCGGCGGCTCGCAGCAGTCACCCCATCCCCAGGCTAGGCGTGATCAACCAGCGACAAAGGATGATGATCACAAGCCGGATCCCGAGCATAAAATCGATCTCTTCGTGTGAGATTCGCCCGCTCGCTCGCTTTCCTTGAGGTCAATATGTGCACGGCGCGGATGCCGTTCACCCTGTGCGGCGATGTGAGCGACGACCCGCGTACAGACACCTGCCTCGCGATGCGATTTAGCGATCCCGCTTTCTCCTCACTTTTGGCATAATGACCGCTTTTGCGCGGGACTCCCTTTTGACCATACAGACCCTGTTCAAGCCAGACGGCCCCCTGGCCAGCCACATCGATGGCTTTGTCGCCCGTGCGCCGCAACTGGAAATGGCCGAGGCAGTGGCGCGCGCCATCAAGAGCGGGGGACGCCTGCTGGTGGAGGCGGGGACGGGCACCGGCAAGACCTACGCCTACCTGGTGCCGGCGCTGGAGTCCGGCAAGCGGGTGGTGATCAGCACCGGCTCCAAGAACCTTCAGGAGCAGCTCTTCTATCGTGATCTGCCCACCATCACAGAGGCGCTCTCCTATACCCCGCCGGTGGCCCTGCTCAAGGGGCGCAGCAATTATCTGTGCATCGAGCGCATGAACCGTCTGCTCAGTGAATCCCATCTGCAAAAGCCCGAGGTGCTGAGCGATCTGGTCAAGGTGAAGTCCTGGTCCACCGCCACCGATACCGGCGATGTGGGGGATATTCCCGAGCTGCAGGAAAATGCCGAGATCCTGCCCCATATCACCAGCACCAATGACAACTGCCTGGGTCGCGACTGCCCCTATTACGATGACTGCCACCTGGTGGTGGCCCGGCGCCGGGCCATGGATGCCCAGGTAGTGGTGATCAATCATCACCTCTTCTTCGCCGATATGGCGGTGAAAGACACGGGATTTGGCGAATTGGTGCCGGAGGCTCAGGTCTATGTGTTCGACGAAGCGCACCAGCTGCCGGAGATAGCCACCAACTACTTCGGCAAGTCGGTGGGCAGCCGCACCATCTCGGATCTGGCCCAGGACATCCAGCTTGCCTATCGCGCCGAGGCCCACGACATGGGGCAGCTTGGCAAGGCGGCGGACAGGCTAGCCATCGCAAGCCAGGACTTGCGGCTCGCCTTCGGGGTGGACGGGGGCCGTGGCAATACCCGCGACATGCTGCGCCAGCCGCTCTGGGCCCAGGCGCTGGCGCGGCTTAACGATGCGCTGGGCTTGTGCTACGAGGTGCTCAAACTCGCCCTCGGCCGTGGTGAGCAGCTCGATCACGCCTTCGAGCGGATAAGCGAGCTGCGTACTCGCCTGGGCGAGGTGCTCGCCATCAACCAGACAGGTTTCTCCTACTGGTACGACTGCTCGCGGCTGCACTTTACCCTCAACCTCACCCCGCTGTCGGTGGCCGATCGCTTCGGCGCCGAGGTGCTGCGCCCCGAGGTGGCCTGGGTGTTTACCTCGGCGACCCTGACGGTGGATATGCGCTTCGATCACTTCAAGACCGAGCTGGGACTCGCCGGCAGCGCCGAGCTCGTCCTCGACAGCCCGTTCGATTACGCCGAGCAGGCACGGCTGTGCGTGCCGCGCTTCCTGCCCGAGCCCAACGCCTTCGGGCGGGGAGAGCAGCTTGCAACCTTGATGATCCCGCTCATCAACAAGACGCCGGGGGGCTGCTTCTTCCTCTGCACCAGTCATCAGGTGATGCGCCAGGTGGCGGAGGTGCTGCGCCGCGAAATTGGCCGCACCGTCTTGCTGCAGGGGGAGGACAACAAGCAGCGGCTGCTCAAGGCGTTCGTCGAGAATGGCCGCGCCGTGCTGGTGGCCACCAGCAGCTTCTGGGAGGGGATAGACGTACGGGGGGCCGCATTGTCCTGTGTTATCATCGACAAGCTGCCGTTCGCAAGCCCCGACGACCCTCTGCTCAAGGCGCGGGTCGACGATTGCAAGTTGAAGGGAGGGGATCCCTTCGCCGACATCCAGCTGCCCAAGGCGGTGATTGCGCTCAAGCAAGGGGTCGGGCGACTCATTCGTGATCGGTCTGATCACGGCGTGCTGGTCATCTGTGATCCGCGCATGGTCAACAAACCCTATGGCGCCACCTTTATCAAGAGCCTGCCCGCCATCCCGCGCACGCGAGAGCTCGCGACCCTGGGGGACTTTTTCAAGGGGAACCAGTGAGCATGCCTAGCCCGCTCATCTCCCCGCCGGGCATGATGTCGCCTGCCCGGGCGCTGCCTGACATGCTCTGTATATACTGCAGTATGATTACTGCAGATGACTTAACCGATTGATGTGAAGAGAATAAAAAAGAATGGATGAGTTGAAGATCCTGGCCGTTGATACCGCCACCGAAGCCTGCTCCGCCGCCCTGCTGGTGGGGGACAAGCAGTACGCCCGCTGGGAAGAGGCGCCGCGGGATCACACCCGTAAAATCCTGCCCATGGTTCAGGCTGTGTTAGACGAGGCCGGTTTATCGTTGGACCAGCTCGATGCCATCGCCTTTGGCCGGGGCCCGGGCTCCTTCACCGGCGTACGCATTGGGATCAGCGTGGCCCAGGGGCTGGCGTTTGGGGCCGGTGTGCCGCTCATCGGTATCTCCACCCTGGCGGCCATGGCCCAAGGGGTGCACCGGCAGGAGGGGGCAACCCGCGTACTCAGCGCCATCGATGCGCGCATGAACGAGGTCTACTTCGGCCGCTATGAGCTGCAGGGTGACTGCATGGCGCTGGTGGGGGAAGAGGTGGTGAGCGATCCCGCCCTGCTGGCGAGCGAGTTCGGCGCTGACGCAGTGCTTCCGGGCAACTGGTCTGCGGTGGGCACCGGCTTTGAAACCTATGGCGAGGTGCTGGGCACCATGGCCGAGACCCTTGTCCCGAGCCAGCAGGTACGCTTCCCGGCGGCGCTGGACATGTTGCCGCTGGCCCGCAGCGCCTGGCTCGCGGGGGAGGCGGTGGCGGTGGAGCAAGCCAGCCCTGTCTACCTGCGTGACAAGGTGACCTGGAAGAAGCTGCCGGGCCGGGAATAACCTCGACCTGCTAGCAAGGCACTGCCATTGTGAATTGAGAGTCCATAAGGAGAGCGAATGATGAAGCGCATGATAGTGCTGGGTCTGATGGGGCTGCTGCTTGGTGGCTGCAGCTCTGTGCCCAAGGAGCTGGCCTATGAGCCAGAGAGCGCCCTGGTGGCCTATCAGCCGGCGCTTGCGGGCATGGAAGGCAAGCCTGCCCGCTGGAGCGGAGTCATCGCCGCGGTTCACAACGAGCAGGATCAGAGCATCATAGAGGTGGTCTACCTGCCGCTGAAAAGCAATGGCGTGCCGGAGCAGACCGAGCAGAGCCCGGGGCGATTTCTCGCCGTCATGAAGGGCTTTGCGGATCCCGGCCTCTATGCCAAGGGGCGCAGCCTGACGGTGCTCGGTACCCTGGAGGCGCCGGAGGAGAGCGCGATTGGCAAGCACAAGTACCGCTTCTCCGTGCTCAAGGTGACCGCCAGCAAGCTGTGGTCGCCGGTCAAAGAGGTGGAGATCCGCTATGCGGACCCTTATTTCTACGACCCCTTCTATGATCCCTACTGGCCGAGACGGTCGCTGCACCGCTACTGGTGATGAACAGGGTGTCGATGCGCGAATACCGACTGCCCCTGGCCGATGGCCGTGAGGTTGCCCTGCTGGATAACGACCGGCAGGGCAAACCTCTGCTCATCGCCCTGCACGGCTGGCTCGACAATGGCGCGAGCTTCCTGCCCCTTGCCCCTTATCTCGATGATTTTCACCTCATCTGTATCGACCTGCCCGGGCATGGGCATTCCGATCACAAATCGACCCCCTACGTCTTTATCGACTGGCTGGACGATCTCCATCAGATAAGCCAGGCCGCCGGTTGGCAGCGCTTCGTGCTGCTCGGCCATTCGCTCGGGGCGCTGATCGCCTGTGCCTATGCCGGTGTCTTCCCCGAGCAAATCGAACGACTCATCCTGCTGGAGGGGCTGGGGCCGCTCAGCCAGCCCGATGAATCGGTGCCGGAGCAGGTGCGGCGGGCTATCCTCAATCGCAGTCGCACCCGAGAGCGGGCATCGGCCGGTTTTGCCTCTCTCGACGAAGCCGTGGCGGCCCGTTGCAAGGTGGCGGACATCTCGCCGGCGGCGGCGCGCCTTATCTGCGAGCGGCAGCTCGTGGTGCGGGAGGGGCGCTGGCACTGGCGTAGCGATCCCAGGTTGCGGGATCTCTCGCCGCTGCGCATGAGCGAGGGGCAGGCCCAGGCGCTGATCCGGGCCATTGCCTGTCCCGTGCTGTTTATCCGTGGCGAGCAGGGGTTTGAGGCGCTGCTGGCGCAGTGGCAGCAGAGGGCCGGGGCCTTCAGGCAGATAGAAATGGCAGTCGTGGCAGGAAATCATCATTTTCATATGGATAATTCAGCAAAAACCGCCGTTTGTATCGAAAATTTCTGTCAGATCCGTTAGGATCGGCGGCTTTACATCATTTCAGGTTTGCTTTCTCCCTCACACTTTCTCGTTGTTAATTTGCTGTTAATCGATGTTGCCTTATGTAAATATGGCGACACTAGAGCTCAAGCTTAAAACAACTGATTGAAATTGATGTGGACAGGGACGGAGGCAACACAGTGAGCGCACAGGTGCTAGTTATGCAGGAGAAGTTCGTGGAAAAAGTCTGGCTGAAACGTTATCCGGAAGGGGTCCCCGCCGAGATCAATCCAGACCAATACGGCTCTCTGGTCGAGATGTTCGAGGAGTCGGTGACCCAGTTTGCCGATCAGCCCGCCTTCGTCAACATGGGGCAGACCATCACCTATCGCCGGCTGGAGGAGCAGTCCCGCGCCTTCGCCGCCTACCTGCAAAACGAGCTCAAGCTCGCCAAGGGTGATCGGGTGGCGGTGATGATGCCGAACCTGCTGCAATACCCCATCGCCGTGTTTGGCATCTTGCGCGCCGGCATGACGGTGGTGAACGTCAACCCCCTCTATACCCCGCGGGAGCTGGAACATCAGCTCAAAGACTCAGGTGCCAAGGCCATCGTCATCGTCTCCAACTTCGCCCATACCCTGGAAAAAGTGGTCTACGACACCCCGGTCAAGCACGTGATCTTGACCCGGATGGGGGATAACCTGGGGCTGGCCAAGGGCACGCTCGTCAACTTCGTGGTGAAATACGTCAAGAAGCTGGTGCCCAAATACAACCTGCCCCACGCCAGCACCATGCGCCAGGCCCTGGCCAAGGGCCGCTACCTGCAGTACATCAAGCCGGAGATCAGCAATCAGGACATCGCCTTCCTGCAATACACGGGGGGCACCACGGGTCTCTCCAAGGGCGCCATGCTGACCCACCGCAACATGATTGCCAACGTCGAGCAGTGCCTCGGCGTCTATGGCCCCGTGCTGGAGAAGGGCAAGGAGTTCGTGGTCACCGCGCTGCCGCTCTACCACGTGTTCGCCCTGACCGTGAACTGCCTGCTGTTCATGCGCCTCGGCGGCTACAACCTGCTCATCAGCAACCCCCGCGACATCCCGGGCTTTGTCAAAGAGATCAAGAAGTACCCCTTCACCTGCATCACAGGGGTCAACACCCTGTTCAACGCCCTGGTCAACAACGGCGAATTCCAGAACATGGACTTCTCCCGCCTCAAGCTCACCATAGGCGGCGGCATGGCGGTGCAGCGGGCGGTGGCCGAGCAGTGGAAAGCGCTGACCGAGACCCCGCTGCTGGAAGGCTATGGCCTGACCGAATGCTCGCCCCTGGTGAGCGTCTGTCCCTACGATCTGGTGGACTACAACGGCTCCATCGGTCTGCCGGTCTGCTCCACCGAGATCCGTCTGGTGGATGACAAGGGCGTTGTGATCACAGAGCTCGGCGCCCCCGGTGAGATGCAGGTGCGTGGCCCCCAGGTGATGACCGGCTACTGGCAGCGGCCGGAAGCCACCGCCGAGGTGATGCAGGATGGCTGGCTCTGTACCGGTGACATCGCTGTGTGCGACGAGCAGGGTTTCTTCAAGATCGTCGATCGCAAGAAGGACATGATTTTGGTCTCCGGCTTCAACGTCTATCCGAACGAGATCGAAGACGTGGTGGCCCTGCATCCCAAGGTGCTGGAAGTGGCCGCCGTGGGGGTGCCCCACAAGGTGTCCGGCGAGCTGGTGAAGATCTTCGTGGTCAAGAAAGATGCAAAGCTGCAGGAGGACGAGATAATTGCCCACTGCCGCAAACATCTGACTGCCTATAAGGTACCGAAACTGGTAGAATTTCGTGACGAACTTCCCAAGACCAATGTGGGCAAGATCCTGCGCCGCGTGCTGCGCGACGAGGAGATTGCGAAGCAGTAGCGGGCAGACAGCTGATGTCATGCAAAACCGTGGGTCAGCCCACGGTTTTTTCTTTTTTGGGCTCCGAACTTCGACCCTTATCTTCGACCAAGGTGCAGGTATAGATGCAATATCAACTCATTTCACAGCAAGCCGAACTGGAACGGTATCTGGCTTCCCTGGCCGACGTTCCCCTGGCCATCGATACCGAATTCGTTCGCACCCGTACCTATTATCCCCAGCTCGGTCTGTTCCAGATCTATGACGGTCATCAGCTGGCTCTGCTGGATCCTCTGACCCTGGATTTGTCCGGGCTCTGGCAGCGTCTCGGCCGGGCGGGGCAGGTGGCCATCTTGCACGCCTCCGGCGAGGATCTGGAGCTCATCCAGCATCAGGCGGGTCATCTGCCCAACCTGATGCACGACACCCAGCTGGCGGCCGCCTTCCTCGGCCACGGCGTATCCGTGGGCTTCGGCGCCCTGGTGCAGGAGTTTCTCGGGGTGGCCCTTGAAAAAGATCAGGCGCGCACCGACTGGCTGGCCCGCCCGCTGACCGCCCGTCAGCTGGAATACGCGGCCGCCGATGTCTTCTATCTGATGCCGCTCTACACCAAGGTGATGGCGCAGCTGCAAGAGAGCGGCAAGCAGGCCTGGTTCGAACAGGAGTGCCAGAACCACTGCGCCCGCAAGACCCAGGGCAGCGATCCCCGTCAGGCTTATCTTGAGATCATCAACGCCTGGCAGCTGGGACGGCGCGAACTCGCCATCCTGCGCGAGCTGGCCGCCTGGCGCCAGCAAGAGGCGGTGCGCCGGGATCTGGCCCTGAACTTCGTGGTCAAGGAGCTGCACCTGTTCAAGGTGGCGGAGCGCAAGCCCACCTCCCTGCGCGACCTCAACGAGCTGGGTCTGGCCCCGATCGAGATCAAGATCCACGGCAAGAGGATGCTGGATATCGTTGCTGCCGCCCAGCAGAGCGCGCCGGAAAGCTGGCCCGAGCCCATTCGCCGCCTGGTGGACTACCCCCAGTACAAGGCGGAGCTCAAGCGCATCAAGGGCATGGTGGAAGAGAAGGCCAAGGCCAGCAACATCCCCCCTGAGCTGGTGGCGAGCAAGAAGATCATTCACCAGTACTTCACCTGGAGCTGGCGCATGAATGACGAGGAGCGCGCCCGCGCCGACAAGCCCATGCTGCTGCAAGGCTGGCGCAATGAGCTGGTGGGTCACCTGCTGGCCCAGTAGAACTCATCAGCCGCCACTGGCCGAACGGGTGCCAGCATGCCCCGGGAAAGCGGGGTATGACTGACGAAGCTTGAGTCACGGACTTATGTGTCCGGGACCTCAGCCCCGCCCTGTACCAGGCAAAGAAACGATTAAAAGGGAAGCCTCTGGCTTCCCTTTTGTATTGCCATATCTATCAATAGCAGTTGTGTCGACTGTAGGAGATTGAATATCCAAACAGAGGTGCTGCTGAAGAGGTGGCAACGGGTGCTGGGGGAGGGAGGTCGGACTAAATAGATAAGATCATGAGGGGCACAACGGGTGCCCCATCAGAGTTCGTGGGCGTGGAAACCCTTGCGATAACGTGCCTCACAGCGCGGGCAGCGTTGCAGGGTGGGATCCTGCTCGAGTTGATCGATGGCGAGCGGCTCCTCACAGTCGGAGCAGAGGCCATAGAGGCCCAAGTCCATCTGGCAGAGGGCGGCATCGATGCGCTTGAGCCGCGCCACGCACTGCTCCACCTTCGGCAGATCGAGTCGGCTGGTCAGATCAACTAGCTGATCCCGCTCGCAATGCCCCACCTTTTCCGCCCATTCGTCCCGTCGGCTGGCCTTGAGCTGGGCAATCAGCTCTTCTCTTACTTGCGCCCAGTCTGCTTGCAGGCGATCACGCCATTCGGCTAACTGGGCTTGCGTCATTTCACACACACTGGCCCCCAAAGACGGATGATAAAACTCGGCCAGTATAGGGAAATGCGCGGATTATCAAGATGACATGAGTCAAGTAAAGGTCGGTTAGCTCACAGTTTTCGCGGCTTGCAGCAGGGCTTCCCGAATAGGTCCTGTCTCCTTGTGCAGACGAATATCCCGAAATAACACGTCGGCCTCAGGATATTCGCGCTTGAGGTAACTGAACCACTGTTTGATCCGGCTGGGATAGTAGTCGGCCTTCTCGCTCGCCAAGTCCTGCTCGGTATAGTTCACCATCAGGTGCAGCACTTCGGCCCAGCTCATGTGGGCGCAGCCGGTCTTCATCACGTTGGCGAGGTTGGGCAAGGAGATGGCGCCGCGACCCACCATGAGCGCATCGCAGCCGGAAACCTGGGCGCACTTGAGGGCATCCTGGTGATCCCAGATCTCGCCGTTGGCGGTGACCGGAATGGGCAGGGCGCGGCGAATGGCATCCACGTACTCCCAATGGGCCGGCGCCTTGTAGCCTTCCCGCTTGGTGCGAGCGTGTACCGCGAGCTCACAGGCGCCCGCCTGATACACGGCCTGGGCGTTGTCCAGATAGAGCTCCTTGTCATCGTAACCGAGGCGGATCTTGGCGCTGACCGGCAGGTGGGCAGGCACGGCTTCGCGCACCGCCTTGACGATGCGATAGATGGTCTCGGGCTCCTTGAGCAGCACGGCGCCACCCTTGCTCTTGTTGACCGTGGGGGCGGGGCAGCCGAAGTTGAGATCGACCCCCGGGGAGCCGAGTTCGATGGCGCGCACCGCGTTCTCGGCCAGCCACTCAGGGTGCTGGCCCAGCAGTTGCACCCGCACCGGGGTGCCGGCACGGGTCTTGCCATCCTGGCGCAGTTCGGGGCAGAGGCGATAGAACACCTTGGCGGGCAACAGCTGATCGACGACCCGGATAAATTCGCTGACGCAGAGGTCGTAATCGTTGACGGAGGTGAGTACCTCCCGCATCAGGTGATCCAGCACCCCCTGCATGGGGGCCAAAATAACGCGCATAACCGGTACCGCAGAGATGGAAGCCAAGAAAGAGGCGAGATTGTAGTGGCAACGGGGGCAGATGTCAGCTGTTGCGCCAGCAGGAGTGCATATCCGGCCCGATCTGCATGGGGGCGTCGAGATAACGCCCATAACCGGTACCGCAGAGATGGAAGCCAAGAAAGAGGTGAGATTCTAGTGGCAACGGGGGCAGATGTCAGCTGTTGCGCCAGCAGGAGTGCATATCCGGCATGCCCTGCATGGGGGGCGTCGAGATAACGCGCATAACTGGACCCGGCAGGATGGGGGTCAAAAAAGAAGTGAGATGGTAGAGGGATGTAAGTCGAGCGGTCAGCTTTGTACCCAGGGTAAATCGGACTCCCGTGGAGTGTAACGTACTTAGCGCCTAGATAACGCGCAGACAGCGTTCGCAGTCCATCGCGGCGCTGTCGGGGGAGGGGGCAAGTCTGCTAGGCTAGGGAAAGATGTATTGTACCGGAGTCCTGATGAAGCGTTGGTGTTTGATGGCCCTTGGCTGGTTGGCCTTTGCCACTGGGATCGTCGGAATCGTGTTGCCACTGCTGCCAACCACCCCCTTCATGTTGCTGGCGGCGGCGCTGTTTGCCCGCTCGTCCCCCCGTTTCCATCGCTGGCTGCTGGCTCACCCCTGGTTTGGTCCCCCCATCGTTGATTGGCAGCAGTATCGCGGCATCCGTCGCCATGCCAGGCGCCGGGCCATCATCTTCATCCTGATCTCCTTCTCGGTGTCGCTGCTGGTGGTGCCCATGCCCTGGGTACGGCTGCTGCTCGTTGCCATAATGGTGATCCTGCTCACCTGGTTAATGCGTCTGCCGGTGCTGGAGCCAGTTGCAATGGAGAAGTGAAATCCCTAAGCTATTGCAGCAATAATGCTATGGAGTCGGCCCGTCATTTTTGCGTGACGGGCCTTTTTATTGCCCCCTGGCGACATCAGATGAGACGCCACAACTGGGCTCAAAAAATAAGCGATCAAATAATGAATCCGGATACCCTGAAGTTTATCGAAGCGAGCATCAAGACCATTCCCGACTACCCGAAGCCGGGCATCCTGTTTCGCGACATCACCAGCCTTATCGAGAATGCCGAGGCCTTCAAGGCCACCATCGATCTGCTGGCTGAGCATTATCGTGATCAAGGGATCACCAAGATCGTCGGCACCGAAGCCCGTGGCTTCATCTTCGGCGCTCCGGTTGCGTTCGCCATGGGCCTCGGCTTCGTGCCGGTGCGCAAACCAGGCAAGCTGCCCCGCGCCGTCATCGAGGAGTCCTATGCCCTCGAATACGGTACCGACACCCTGCAACTGCACACCGACGCCATAGTCCCCGGTGACAAGGTGCTGGTCGTCGACGATCTGCTGGCCACCGGCGGCACCGTCGATGCCACCGTCAAGCTTATCCGCCGCGCCGGTGGTGAAGTGGCCGATGCCGCCTTCATCATCTCCCTGCCGTCCCTCGGTGGTGATGCCCGCCTGACCGCCGCTGGCGTCAAGGTGGTCTCCCTGGTCGAGCTCGCGGGCGAGTAAGCCGCCTATCCGGTGGATGACGGGGCCTCGTCAACCTCTCATCTGCCGCAAACCGGTGCCCGAACGGGCATCGGTTTGAAAATCCAGCGATCCCTCCCAAGACGGCCCTTCGCCCATACAGCCCGCCCCGCATTTGTGTTAGCATCCGGCTCAATGCCTCGTCTTCCAGCATCGAGATCTATGAGCTATCAGGTTCTGGCGCGCAAATGGCGCCCCCATACGTTTGAACAAGTGGTTGGCCAGCAACATGTGCTGACCGCCTTGACCAATGCCCTGGATCAGGGGCGGCTCCATCACGCCTATCTGCTGAGCGGCACCCGCGGGGTTGGCAAGACCACCATCGCCCGCATCCTGGCCAAGAGCCTCAACTGCGAGCAGGGGATCAGCAGCCACCCGTGCGGCGTCTGCGATACCTGCCGCGAGATCGATCAGGGCAACTTCGTCGATCTGCTGGAGATCGATGCGGCGTCCCGCACCAAGGTGGAAGACACCCGCGAACTCCTGGACAACGTCCAGTACCGTCCGGCCCGCGGCCGCTTCAAGGTGTACCTCATCGATGAGGTGCACATGCTGTCGCGCCACAGCTTCAACGCCCTGCTCAAAACCCTGGAAGAGCCGCCTCCCTATGTGAAGTTCCTGCTGGCCACCACGGATCCGCAGAAGCTGCCCATCACCATTCTCTCCCGCTGCCTGCAGTTCCACCTGAAGAGCCTGGATCAGAGCCAGATCGCCAAGCAACTGGAATGGGTGCTGGATCAGGAAGGTCAGCCGTTCGAGCCCCGCGCCTTGCTGGCGCTCGCCAAGGCGGCGGATGGCAGCATGCGCGATGCCCTGAGCCTGACCGATCAGGCGCTGGCCCATGGCAACGGCAGCGTGCGTCTGGACAGCGTGCTGACCATGCTGGGGACGCTCGATCATCACCACCTGCACCAGTTGCTGGAAGCCATCTTGCGCCAGGACGCCCCGGCGACCATGGCCAAGATCACCGAAATCGCCACCCTGGGGCCGGATTTCGATCAGCTGCACGCCGAGCTGGAAGCCCTGCTCCATCGGGTCGCCATGGCGCAGCTGCTGCCCGCCAGCGTGCAGGAGCAGGGGGCCGATGCCGATGCCCTGCTGCAACTGGCGGGGGCCATGAGCCCGGAAGAGGTGCAACTGTGCTATCAAATCGTGCTGGGGGGCCGCAAGGACTTGCCCTGGGCACCGGATGGTCGCACCGCCCTTGAGATGACCTGTTTGCGCATGCTGGCCTTCTCGCCGCGCCGCGAGGCGCTGCACCCCGCCAACCTGAGTGCCTTGCCCGTCTCCATGGCGGGGGCACCCGTGGCAGGGATGGGGGTTGCACCGGCCAGCCTGGGAAAGCCTCGCGGGGCTGAGCCTGTCCCTGTGGCGGTGACTGCCGCCAGTCAGCCTGCCCCCGTTAGCCCTAGCCCGGATGGGGTTCTCCCTGCGAGTGACAAGCCAGCCATCCAAGCGCCGGCTGGTGCCGATGAGGCGCTGGATAGCGATATTGATGAGCTGAGTGCCCCGCTCTTTGCCGAGCAGGAGGAGCTGCTACAGGCGGCCCGGCAGATGGGCTATGAGGCGCAGCCCGAGCCGCTGGTGGCGGATGTTTCAAGGGAGGTGCCGACGCCCGAAACGGTCGCCGAGTCCTTGTTGATGACAGCGCCCGTCGAGGCTTCTGCTATCCCCCCTGAAACCGGGAAGCCGCAGGCCGAGATGATGGCGTCCGAGTCGGCCCCATCCCCCGCGTCGAGCATGCAGAGCCTGCTTGGCAAGCGCAATCTGCTGCGCAGCCGCCTGCGCCCCGACGCCGGCACCACAGCCAGTGCCGCGGCGCCGCGGGCAACGCCCACCAAGCCGGTGGCTGCACCTGCACCGATCTCCGCTGCTCCCCAAGCGCCGGCGCGCGCAGTGCCAACAGTGCCAGTCGAGCAAACTGCCCCCTGGCAGCCCGCCGCACCTCAATCAGGTTCACAGCATGTGGCGCTGGGGTACGAGGATATGCCGCCACTGGATGACTATGAGGAGAGTGGCAGCGACTACGAGGAGTACCTGAGCCAGAGCTATGGCGCCGAGATGTCGGCGCAAGTTGCCGCGCATGCCCCCGTTTCCCCGCCTCAGGCACCAGGTGCGCCGAGTAGGACGAGCCCAAGCCAGGACGATCTGCCGCCCTGGGATCTGGATGGGGTGCCTGCGAGCAAGACCGCGCCGACCTCGCCTCCTGCACCCATTGCCGCTCCCGAGATAGCCGCCGCGAGCGAGCCGTCCACGCCGGCCCAGGTGATGGAGACCATCGACTGGGACGAGCTGGAAGGGGATGCAGAACAGGAGGAAGGGGAAGAAGTCGCAAGGCTCATTCCCTCTTCCTTGCTCGCAAACTGTGGCGATCCCTGGGCTGAGCTGATTGCCCGTACCGGGGTCGGTGGCCGGCTGCGGCAGCTTGCCATCAACTCCGTGATGACCCGCGAGGGAGAGAGGGTCTTGCTGACCCTCAAACCCGAGCAGCGTCATCTGGTGAGCGATCGGGCCCGCGCCGATCTGGCGCAGATCATAGGCCCCGAGTTCGGTCAGGCCGTGGTGGTGGAAGTCACCCTGGGCACGGATCCGGCGCGGGAGACGCCGCTCGAGATAGAGCATCGCCTCTACCTTGGGGTGCGCGAGCAGGTGGCCCGGGATCTGGCCGAGGATCCCCATGTACAATTTCTACAGCAGCGATTCGGCGCCGTGCTCCATCCCGAGAGTATCGAGCCGCTCAGTCACTGATAAAACCCATGCCGGGAGCCTGGCTCCCGGTTGAAAAATACTATGGCTGCCCCCATCTAGGGCAGAACAAGCCCACAGCCCGGCGCTGTATGCCGGATTTCAAGACGAGAGACGACCTATGTTTGGTAAAGGTGGAATGGGTAACCTGATGAAGCAGGCCCAACAGATGCAAGAGCGCATGCAGAAGATGCAAGAGCAGCTTGCCCAGATGGAAGTAGTCGGCGAAGCCGGTGCTGGCATGGTCAAGGTCACCATGGCCGGTAGCCACAGCGTGCGCCGTATCGAGATCGATCCGAGCCTGATGGAAGACGACAAGGAGATGCTGGAAGATCTGGTCGCCGCTGCCGTCAACGACGCCGTGCGTCGGGTGGAAGAGCAGAACAAGTCCAAGATGGGCGAGCTGACCGGTGGCATGCAACTGCCGCCGGGCATGAAGCTGCCATTCTAAGGCGTGATTGGTGCTAACGGCAGCGAGCGATACGCTGCCGTTGTCCTTGCTGGCCTGTCATGATCTCCGCCTTGTCTGGGGGATCCAGGCCTGCTATAAGGACGCAGCACGAGTGATAACGCAGCCGATCGGGGGAGACTCCGGTCGGCTGCGTTTTTTCAATGGTTCTGTGATGTTCCGCCTGCGGGGCTAGCCGTGGTGGCAGTGCCGGGCGGTTAGATTCGCGTGCCTTGATGGGAGTGTGAGGCTGTCATCGCCGCTTCCCATCCACTGCCTGAGAGCAAAAGTGTCGGAGCCGACGCCGTGCGCAAAAAAAGGGCGCCGCTACGTGACTTGACCTGGAGTCACAGCTTCAGCACCTTCCTTGCTTACTCCCGCATTTTCTCACTCATGACCCTGGAGTCCGGGGTATCGTCTGCGAGCCTGCCACAGTGGATTTGTCGGTGCGGACAGGGCGAGACTGGGTGCCTTCGCCGCATCGCATCCATATATAATATCGAAAATTACATAATATATAGATCAATGCTCTGATAAAGGGGCAAAGTGCTGGGCGAGATGATCGATCAGGGCGCGCACCGATGGCAGCAACCCCCGCCGACTCGGGAACACCGCATGGATAAGCTCCCGGCGCGGCGCCCAGCCGGGGAGCAGACGCACCAGGTTGCCATCATCCAGCGCCTCCCGCACCATCATAGTGGGCAGCTGAACCATGCCTATGCCGCTGATGGCCGCCTGGCGCAGGGTCAGCATGTCGGTGGTGACCAGGGTGGGACTATGGTGCTGCTTCACTTGGGCACCCTTTGGTCCCTGCAATCGCCACTGATGCCCCTCCATGGTGGCGCCGTGACCCAGACTCGGCCAGGTGAGCAGATCCGCCGGCCCCTTGGGTTCCCCGTGGCGGGCCAGCAGGGCGGGGCTCGCCAGCAAACACTGGTTTGCATACCCCAGCACCCGCATGGCCAGATCGCTGTCCTCCAGCGGCAAGGGCCTCACCCGAATGGCGATGTCCAACCCCTCCGCCACCAGATCCACCGCCCGGTTGACCCCGATCAGCTGAATACTGACGTCGGGATAGGCCTGCGCGAACGCCACCAGCATCTTGCCCACATGGGCATGGAGCAAATCGATGGGGCAGGCGAGCCTGACCAGGCCGCAGGGCTCGGTGCGGGTGGCGTCGATGAGGGACTGGGCCGCCTCGGCCTCCACCAGCATGGCCCGGCAGCGGGCGTAGTAGGCCTGTCCCAGCTCGGTGACCTGGAAGCTGCGGCTGGAGCGCTGCAGCAGACGCACCCCCAGCCGCTCCTCCAGCAGGGCGATGCGGCGGCTGAGTTTGGATTTGGGGATACCAAGGGCCCGACCTGCCTGGGCGAAGCCGCCGTTGTCCACCACCTGGACGTAGTAATAGAGATCGTTGAGATCCTGGTTCATGGCCTTATCGTTCACAAAATAGGACGCTGGTGCCCAATATTACGTCTACTGCGCACAGCGTTCCATCTACATAATGAGCTCAGACAGTCACATCCATCTGGAGAGCATCATGAAAAAGGTCATAGGCATCTACAGCGCGCCGCGTCCCCACTGGGTTGGCGACGGTTTCCCGGTGCGATCCCTGTTCTCTTACCAGAGCCATGGCAAGGCGCTCAGCCCCTTCCTGTTGCTGGACAGGGCCGGGCCAGCGGATTTCGCACCGGCCAACTCCCCAAGAGGGGTAGGGCAGCATCCGCACCGGGGTTTCGAGACGGTCACCTTGGTCTACAAGGGGGAGGTGGCGCACCGCGACTCGACCGGGCAGGGCGGCACCATAGGCCCGGGGGATGTACAATGGATGACGGCGGCGGCTGGCATCATGCACGACGAGTTTCACTCGGAGGCATTCACCCAGGCAGGGGGTACCCTCGACATGGTGCAACTCTGGGTCAACCTGCCCGCCAAGCACAAGATGTCGGCGCCTGGCTATCAGGCCATCGGCAGTGACAGCATCCCCGAGCATGCCCTTGCCGACGGGGCCGGGCTGGTGCGCATCATCGCCGGTGAATATGCCGGCGTGACGGGGCCCGCCCATACCTTCACCCCCATGAACCTGTGGGACGTGCGGCTAAACGGCGGCGCCAGCGCTGAGGTCCCCGTCGTTGATGGTTGGAACACGGCCATCGTAGTGCTCAAGGGGACTGTGCGGGTCAATGGTCAGGAGGCGGGAGAGGCACAGCTGGTGCTGCTGGATCCCAAGGGCAGCCAGTTGCAGCTCGAGGCCCGGGAGGATGCGCTCGTACTGCTGCTCAGCGGCGAGCCCATCGACGAGCCCATCGTCGGTTATGGCCCCTTCGTCATGAACAGCCAGGCGGAAATAGTGCAGGCCATCGATGACTTCAACAGCGGGCGCTTCGCCCAGATAGCGTCCTGAGCCACACGCCAGGTGTGGGACTAAGCAGATACAACAAAGCGCCTGATGGCGCTTTGTTGATTTGTGGTTAGGGTGGCGGCTAGCTCAGCCAACCGAGGGCCATGGCCAGCCGACCACAGAGGGCGGCCAGCAGGATGCCGAGCAGGGTGCGCAGCAGCCAGATCACCACCAGCTGGCCCACGCTGATGGGGATCCTGGTCGCCAGGATGCAGGGAATCGAGGCGGAGAAGAAGAGCACCGAGCTTACCGACACCACGGCCGTCACATAACGCACCAGCAGATCCGCATCTTTTAGCAAGATGGCGGGCAGGAACATCTCGGCGAGACCGGCGGACAGTGCCCTGGCGGTTTCCAGCGGCTCGCCGAGACCCAGCAGCCAGGTCAGGGGCCACAGCAACCAGCCCAGCAGATCGAACAGTGGCGTGTGCTGGGCCAGCAGCAGACCCAGCAGGCCGACCGACAATATGGTGGGCACCACGGCGGCGGCCATGTTGAGACCATCCTTCAGGTTGTCTTGCAACTGGCGCAGCACGGGATCCGCCTGACTGGATTGGGCCAGCCCGGATTCCAGCGCGGCCTGCCAGCGGCTCTTGTCTGCCGGCAGCGGTTCATCGGTTTCCCCTTGATGATCCATGCCGGAGATGGGCGGGACGCGCGCCAGGATGGCGGTGATGACGAAGGTGATTACCAGGGTCGACCAGAAGTAGAAATTCCAGTGTTCCATCAGGTTGAGGGTCTTGGCCACGATGATCATGAAGGCGGCAGAAACAGTGGAGAAGCCGGTGGCGATGATGACGGCTTCTCGCACCGTGTATTTGCCCGCGAGGAAAACCCGGTTGGTGATGAGCAAGCCGACCGAATAGCTGCCAACGAAAGAGGCCACCGCATCGATGGCGGAGTGACCCGGGGTGCGCCACAGCGGGCGCATCACTGGCTGCATCAGCACACCGATGAGCTCCAGCAGGCCGAAGCCGAGCAGGAAGGTGAGGGCCATGGCGCCGATGGGAACGATGAGGCCCACCGACATGGCCAGTTTGTCAAACAGGAAGGGCAGGCGATCCGGCGTCATCAGCCAGGCCGGCCCGAGTTTCGTGACATACAAGATGGCTAGCCCGAGCCCAAGCAGTTTGAACAGGCTCAGCAGGGTGTCGATGGGACGGGCGCGCCAGCGACCATCCAGCAGTGGGCTGATGGCACCATAAGCGATCAGCAGCAGTATGAGGCCAAGGGCGAGCGGGCGCTGCGCCATCAGGGCACCGGCCAGGTGATCCACCAGTATGGTGCTGCGCCCGGCGAGCTCGAACGGCACGAAAAAGATGGCGATCCCAAACAGGCTGGCCAGCAACAACTTGATGCCACTCCCCGATTTGACCGGGACGGCGATTACATTCTCAGGCTCCATTTCTCCTCCTTGTGAACAGCATGATTCAACTCCTGTCGATGGTTGATTTGTATATACAATGCATGATGCCACATGGGGTGGAAACATAAAATTAACCAATAATGCACATTTTTAATCATTGGGATTCGCATGAGTTTTTGGTAAACGACGGGCTGCAGGTGGAGGCAGCAGTGGCCTGCTCCAGGGCATTGCCAGGGGCTGAAGGGATGGAGGATCGAGTATCTGAGGCTGTCTCTGGGCGAGAAAACGCGTCACGGAAAGTCACAGGGCGCACGAAACAGCCAGGAAAGATCCGAGCAAATCATAAGCGTCGGCAGGAGGGCGCCCATCCAACACAGAAAATGCAGTCAAACCCGAGCTATAACGACAAATTCAATATGAAACATTAGTTTGGATTTAAAAATTTCTGCAGCCCGTTTTCATATGTAGTTTGCGCATTACTATTTATCGATTGGTCATAAAACCTTTGTTCATTTGACTACTTTTCGAGTTTCCCATTGCAGAGTAAGATGCCTCTTCAATAAAAATAAGAATTAGGAGTTCGGGTGTGAAGGCATTAGTAAAAGAAAGGATATCGCCCTATATCAGCCAGTTATATGAGTGCGGTATTAATGATTCTGACATTAAGTTGGTAGTAGACCAATTTCGCTCCGACTTGTCCGGCAGTTCCTCCCTGTTTTTATTACGGGATGATGACAAGAGTGACGGGATCAAGCTCTTCGCGAGCGGTCTGACCGAGGCCCAGCAGCAGTTCTATGTGCAACACCATCGCCAGGATGTGTGGTTCAATCACTATCTGGACAAGGGCTGCCAGGGTATCGTCAACGCCAACGCCATCTCCAATTCACCGGGCCTGCTGGCAAGTTTCGGTGCCCAGTTTGCGGCGGGCGGTGTCTGTCGGGTGAAGGGGCGCGGGCTCAGCAGTCTGTGCAGTTATCGTGGCGCCGCTCAAGATGATTTCAGCGCTCAGGATCTGACCTCTCTGACAGAGATCTATTCTGGTCTGGCGGCATGGAGCCAGCATTACTGGAACCTGCTTGCCCTGGAGACCCAGAATTATCAACTGCAACAATTGGTTAAAAACCATAATAAACCCAGTGCCATCATAGATGACAAGGGACATATTCATTATTCCAATGTGGCGTTTAACCGTATCTCTGATGAAAATGTGGAGCTGCGGGCCCAGCATGGTATTTTTTCACTGCAAAATAAGGAACAACAACGCCAGTTCAAGGAGATATTGAACGGCTTTGTCTATTTGTTGCCGGGCGCCAGCGCCTATATGTCCATCCCCCGTCAGGCCAATTTAAGGCCGCTGCTGATCCAGTGCACCCTGATGAGCGGGTTAAGCCGCTTCGAGCGCTATGTGGAGGTGGTGCTGCGCGACCCTGAGCACTCCTTCAACCCGGATATCGAAGCCCTGGCCAGCCTCTATCCCCTCACCATAGGGGAGAAGGAGCTGCTGGTGCTGATGAGCAAGGGTTATAGCAGCAACGACATCGCCGAGCTGCGGGGGGTCAAAGTGGAAACCGTGCGCTCCACCCTGAAGGGGGTGTTCAAGAAGACCGACTGCCACAGCCAGAACGAGCTGCTGCTGTTGCTGCAATCCATCTCCTGACCCCGGCAGGCTATGCTTGGAGTGAGCCGGACATACCGCCCGGCTTGCGCCTCCCGCCCGGGAGGCAGGTTGGGGGAAGCGTCATGGAATCACTCAAGGCGAAGGATTATATGCAGACCAAACCCATCACGTTCGGCGCGGACATGATGGTACAAAACGCGGTCACCAAGTTTCTCAACAGTCACCAGCTCGGCGGCCCAGTGGTGGATGCACAGGGCCATCTGATCGGCTGGGTGTCGGAGCAGGACTGCATCGCCGTCATGCTCAAAGAGGCCTATCACTGCGAGCAAGTGGCCCAGGTCAGAGACGTGATGCGCAAGGAGGTGCTGGCGGTGGGGCCCGACACCAGCATTCTGGATCTGGCGGAGATGATGATGGGCCAAAAGCCCAAGATCTATCCCGTGGTGGAGGGGGGGCGACTGCTCGGGGTCATCAGCCGCCACAACGTGATGCAGGCGATCCATGCCCAGCTCGGCACCTGCTTCGTGCGCCAGGCCAGGGTCTGATAGCCCTCATCCTCATGAGAGCAGGCCCTGTGCCTGCTCTTTTTTATCTCCGTGATGTCCTGCGCGCTTTATTTGCCGGTGTTTGGGGCCAAACAGGCACCTCAGCCGAAGGCGAGCCGCTTTAAGGCTTGCACCGCTCCCCCCCGCTCTTTAGGATCGCTTCCAGCTATCGATATGGCCCGGTTGGGCTTTTTATAAGGAATCTGTACCTTGTCTCTCTCTATCGAGGCGTTGCGCCGTCGCTTATCTGCCTGCATGAATCTCGATGCCCGTCGCCTTTCCAGCCGTCTGCACGGGGTCAAGAAGCTGCCAGAGGCCAAACAGGCCGCCGTATTGGAGACCATAGCGGCGGATCTGGATCTCGTCGAGGCGCGCTACCAGTCCCGCCTGGCGGGCGTTCCCAAGGTCACCTACCCGGACAACTTGCCGGTCAGCCAGAAGCAGGCGGAGATCGCCAAAGCCATCAGTGAACATCAGGTGGTGATCATCGCCGGCGAAACCGGCTCGGGCAAGACCACCCAGATCCCCAAGATCTGTCTCGCGCTCGGGCGCGGGGTGAAGGGCTATATCGGCCACACCCAGCCACGCCGTCTGGCGGCCCGCACCGTGGCGGCCCGCATCGCCGAGGAGATGGAGTCCGAGCTCGGTCAATACGTGGGTTACAAGGTGCGCTTCACCGATCAGGTGAGCGAGCAGACTCACATCAAGCTGATGACAGACGGTATCCTGCTGGCGGAGATCCAGCACGACCGCATGCTGACCCAGTACGACACCATCATCATCGATGAGGCCCACGAGCGCAGCCTCAACATCGACTTCATCCTGGGCTACCTCAAGCAGCTGTTGCCAAGGCGGCCCGATCTCAAGGTGATCATCACCTCGGCCACCATAGACCCGCAGCGCTTCTCCCGTCACTTCAACCAGGCACCTATCATCGAAGTGTCCGGCCGTACCTACCCGGTGGAGGTGCGCTATCGTCCCTTGTTTGAAGACAAAAAGAGCGACGGCAAGGAGAGCGGGGACGAGCGCGACGAGCTGCAGGGGATCTTCGACGCCGTCGAAGAGCTGGCCCGGGAAGGGCTCGGGGATATCCTCATCTTCATGAACGGCGAGCGGGAGATCCGCGACACCGCCGATGCCCTGCGCAAACTCAACCTGCGCGACACAGAGGTGCTGCCGCTCTATGCGCGTCTCTCCAATGCCGAGCAGAACAAGGTATTCCAGCAACACGCGGGGCGGCGCATCGTGCTGGCCACCAACGTGGCGGAAACCTCCCTCACGGTGCCAGGTATCCGCTATGTGATTGATCCCGGTACCGCCCGCATCAGCCGCTACTCCTGGCGCACCAAGGTGCAGCGCCTGCCCATCGAGCCCGTTTCCCAGGCCAGCGCGAACCAGCGCAAGGGTCGTTGCGGCCGTGTGGCGGACGGTATCTGTATCCGCCTCTATTCGGAGGAGGATTTCAACAATCGCCCGGCCTTCACGGATCCCGAGATCCTGCGCACCAACCTGGCCTCGGTCATCTTGCAGATGCTGGCGCTCGGCCTTGGCAACATGGAGGCCTTCCCCTTCGTCGAGCCGCCCGAATCCCGTCACATCAAGGATGGCCTGACCCTGCTGAAAGAATTGGAAGCGGTCAAGGAGTTGCCTTCCCGTGATCAGAGTGGCGCTGGCGAACAGGAGCCCAGGTTGCAACTGACCGAGAGCGGCCGCCAGCTGTCGCGCATTCCCCTTGATCCGCGTCTTGCGAAGATGGTGATCACGGCGGCGCAAACCGGCTGTCTGAGCGAAGTCATGGTGATCACAGCGGGTCTGAGCATTCAGGATCCCCGCGAGCGCCCCATGGAGAAGAAACAAGCTGCCGACGAGCAGCACAGACGCTTCGAAGACAAGGATTCCGACTTCCTCGCCTTCGTAAACCTCTGGAATTACCTCAAAGAGCAGCAGGATCTGCTGGGCAGCAACCCGTTCCGCCGCCTGTGTCAGAAGGAGTTTCTCTCCTACCTGCGGGTACGCGAGTGGCAGGACATCCACTTCCAGCTGCGCCAGACGGTGAAAGAGCTCGGCTTTAAAACCAATTCGGAGCCCGCCGACTTCAAGACGGTGCACTGTGCCCTGTTGACCGGCCTCTTGAGCCATATCGGCAACAAGGATTTGGAGAAGCCCGAGTTCCTCGGTGCCCGCAACGGCCGCTTCCACCTGTTCCCGGCCTCCGGCCTGTTCAAGAAGCCGCCGAAATGGGTGATGGCCGCCGAGCTGGTGGAGACCTCACGCCTCTACGCCCGCATCAACGGCAAGATTGAACCCGAGTGGGTGGAGCCGCTGGCGGGGCATCTCATCAAGCTGCATCACAGCGACCCCCACTGGTCGAAGAAAAATGGCGCCGTCATGGCCAAGGAGAAGGTGACCCTCTACGGCCTGACTTTGGTCAACGAGCGGCTCATCAACTTCAGTCGCATCGATCCCGCCCAGTGCCGTGAGCTGTTTATCCGCCGTGCCCTGGTGGAGGGAGATTTCGAGACCCGTCACCGCTTCTTTGGCGAGAACCGCAAGCTCTTGGCCGAGGTGGAGGCGCTGGAGCACAAGTCGCGGCGGCGCGACATCCTGGTGGATGACGAGGACTTGTTCCGCTTCTATGACGCCCGCTTGCCGGAAGAGGTCATCTCGGCCCGTCACTTCGACAAGTGGTGGAAGGAGGCGCAGAAGCAGGATCCTGATCTGCTGAACTTCGAGAAAGAGATGCTGATGAAGGGGGATGCGGCCCACATCAGCGATCTCGACTACCCGAACTTCTGGCAGCAGGGGCGGCTCAAGTTAAAGCTCAGCTACCAGTTCGAACCGGGGGAGGCGGCCGATGGCGTCACCCTGCATATCCCGCTGCCGCTGCTCAACCAGGTGGAGGTGAAGGGTTTCGAGTGGCTGATCCCGGGACTGCGTCACGAGCTCTTGGTGGCCCTTATCAAGTCCATGCCCAAGCCCATGCGCAAGAACTTCGTGCCGGCGCCGAACTATGCCGACGCCCTGCTCGCCAGCATCAGCCCGGAGCAGGGGCCGCTGCTGGATGAGATGGAGCGCCAGCTGCGCCGCATGACAGGGGTGACAGTACCCCGCGAGTCCTGGGATTGGTCAGCTGTGCCCGATCACCTGAAACTCACCTTCAGAGTCGTGGATGACAAACACAAGAAGGTGGCGGAGGGCAAGGATCTGGAGGCGCTGAAAGAATCCTTGCGTGGCAAGGTGCAGGAGACCCTGTCCCAGGTAGCGGACGACGACATAGAGCAGTCCGGCCTCACCCTGTGGAGCTTTGGTGAGTTGCCCAAGGAGTACAGCCAGAAGCGCGCCGGCTTCGAGGTGAAGGCCTATCCAGCCCTGATCGATCAGAAGGATTCGGTCGCCATCCAGCTGGTGGAGAGCCCTGTGGTCCAGCAGCAGCTGATGTGGGCGGGTCAGCGACGCCTCATCTTGCTGGGGGTACCATCGCCCATCAAGTACCTGCAGGAGAAGCTGCCGAACAAGGCCAAGCTCGGTCTCTACTTCAACCCCTTTGGCAAGGTGAGCGATCTCATCGATGACTGCATCGCCTGTGGCTGTGACAAGCTCATCGAGCAGCATGGCGGCCTGGCCTGGGACGAGGCGGGTTTCGAGGCGCTCAAGGAGTTCGTGCGCGCCGAGCTCAACGATGCGGTGGTCGAGGTGGCCAAGCAGGTGGAGGCAGTGCTGACCCTCTCCCATGAGATCAAGAAGCGGCTCAAGGGCAAGATGCAGCTCGATACCGCCTTTGCCATGTCGGACATCCAGCAGCAGCTCGGCAATCTCATTCACAAGGGCTTCGTCACCGAGACCGGCTGGCAGCGCCTGCCTGATTTGCTGCGCTACCTGCGCGCCATCGAGCGGCGGCTTGAGAAGCTCGCCATCGATCCGAACCGGGACAGGGTCTACATGCTCAAGGTGCACAGCGTGGAGGCCGATTACAAGGCGCTGCTCGCCAAGATCCCCAAATCCCAGCTGATCCCGGTCGAGGTGGCCAATATCCGCTGGATGATAGAGGAGCTGAGGGTGTCGTTCTTCGCCCAGCAGCTGGGGACGCCCTATCCGGTTTCCGATAAACGGGTGCTCAATGCGATTGCTCAGTGCTAAGCTGCTATGTGTCTGTTTTCTGAACCATTGTGTGAGGCGTCACGGGATGGGGTCGGTGAACGAGGGGATCAGGAGGGCATAGGATGCTGGGAGTCTGGTTAGGGGTGGCGCTGGTCAACATCAGCGGCTATCAGCCCATCGCGGAACAAACCTGGGTGCAGCTCAATCCGGAGTATTATCCGGTGCACAGGGCCGTGCCTCCCATCTTCGTGGCGTGGCGGGGCAACCAGTTCCCGCCGCTGGAGCAGAAGAAGAAAAACGGCCATTGGCAGATCCTCTTCCCCGCCCGCCTGGTGCCCCCGTTTGACTTGTTCGAGGGGGAGGCCGAGCTCTCCAAGGCCTATCTGGCGCGCCTCAAGCGCATCGACGAGATGGCCTATGGCATGGCGCATCACCAAGGCGCCAGCCCGGCCGTCCAGGTCGCGTCGCCCCTGGTCGATGGGGATTTATCCCCCTTTATTGCCGAGTTCTCCTTGCCCCGCTTCAATGGGGTTGGTAGCCGGTTACCGGCAGCCGAGCCCTTGCTGGCCAGCCTGGTGCGCCAGCGCGCGATTGGGATGCCTTCGCGGGCAGAACCGGTGCCGACCGCGCCCGCCCAGATAGACTCCGGCAAGGTGCAACTGGCTGCCGCGCGTGCGCAGGAGCAGACGACCCTGACCCTGTCGGCTCCGGCGGCGGGAGGTCCCCAGATCTGCCATCAGGTGGCGGCGGGGGAGACGCTCTGGCGCATCGCCAGCGCCCTGGTATCGCAGGGGGCGAACGGGGCGGATACCTACAGCTATCTGCTGGCGCTGGTGGAGGAGAATCGCACCAGTATGGGCAAGGGGATCAAGGTGCGCACCGGCCAGAGCCTCTACTGCCCGCGGGCCGAGACCCTGGCCCAGTTCGATGCCATGAGCCCGGCCCAGCGTCAGCAGCAATTTGCCCGCCTGGAGCAGGGGCGCTAGCCGTTGTGTTCATCGCCTCGACAGTGCCAATGGGCTGATGCGGCGAGGGATTGGGGGGATCGCGGCACACGGCTTGTATCCACCAAGGCCCCATGCTAGTATTCGCGCTCGTTTTGCGAGGTGCTGACCGGTCGCAGTCAACACCATACATTCATCTTAAAAGAGATAACTACTATGTCTTTCGTATTCCAAGCTGAAGTCCGTTCTGACCTGGGGAAAGGTGCGAGCCGCCGCCTGCGTCATGCTGACCAAGTTCCTGCCATCGTTTACGGTGCAGGCAAAGAAGCCGTGTCCATCACCCTGGACCACAAGAAGATCGTTCTGGCTCAAGAGAAGCCGGAATTCTACGAATCCGTGCTGACCATCGTCATCAACGGTGAAGAAGTTAACGTCAAAGTGAAGGCTATCCAGCGTCACCCGGTACGTTACAAGCTGGTTCACCTGGACTTCGTTCGCGTCTAATCGCGTCGGTTCGGTTGAATAAAAAGCCACTCCTCGGAGTGGCTTTTTGCATTCTGGCCCTCAGCGTGGATGGCAAGCTTCGTCATTTGGCCGGATCAAAACAGGCGTGAGTTAAATAGGTCTGGGCAAAAAGAAGGGCGACCCCAGGGTCGCCCTTCTTGTTTCTCTACCAGATGGGCTGGGTGAGATAGGGGTTGCTCACCCGCTCATGGCCGAAGGTCGAACTGGGGCCGTGGCCCGGGATGAAGACGATGTCATCCCCAAGGGGCAACAGGGTCTCGGTGATCGAGCGAATGAGGGTGGCGTGATCGCCGCGAGGAAAGTCGGTGCGACCTATGCCGCCGGCAAACAAGACGTCACCGACCCAGGCGAGGCGCTCGGCTTGGCTCAGCAGGATCACGTGGCCCGGGGTGTGGCCGGGGCAGAAATAGACCTCCAGCTCGCAGTTACCGAGCATCACCTTGTCTCCCTGCGCCAACCAGGCATCCGGGGTGAAGGCCGGGGTGTGGGGGAAGCCAAACATCTGGCTCTGCTTGGGCAGCATGTCGAGCCAGAAGGCATCTTCCTGGTGGGGGCCCGTGATGCGCACGCCGGTCTGCTCGCGCAGCTGGTTGGCGGCCCCTACGTGATCCAGATGACCGTGGGTCAGCAGGATCTTTGATAACACCAGCTCGCGCCGCGCGATGGCGGCCAGCAGCTTGTCTGCCTCGCCGCCCGGGTCTATCAGCGCCGCCTGGCGAGTCTCGTCACACCAGATGAGGGAGCAGTTCTGGGCAAAGGGAGTGACCGGAATAATCTCAAATTTCAGCATGTCGAACTCTTCTGGTTGGCCTTGTTAGCGTGTTGTTCTGCAAAAAAGGCGAGGCAGGCCTGCTTGTCGCCCCTGAAATGCACGCGCTCGCGCTTGTTGTCAAGCTGATAGAGGTACATGGGATCGTAGTAACGGGTCAGCAAGAGGCGGATCCAGGCCAGGTGCAGCTCGGTATTGCCGCTTCTGGCCTGCTCGGCGAGGGCGGCCTGCATCAGGGCATCCAGCTCCCGGTGATCTTTATCCCCCAGGCGGCGCTTGAGGCGCGCCAGGGCCTCGGTCAGGTAGGCGGCAAACAGCGGCCAGCCTTCCTCGGCGCCGTACATCTCCTGATAGCGCTGCCAGAGATCTTGCACGTAATCGATGCGGATCTGCTCGGCACGCTCTTCTTGCGGCACGTCCACCACCACCAGCGGCGCCTGGCACATGGCCTCATAGAGGTTCAGTGGCAGGGCGCAACGGCCGATGAGGCGGCTCTCGTCTTCCACCACGAAGGCGGATTCACCAAGGTGACGGCGCTTGAGCAGCTCGATGGTGAGCTTGTTCTCGAAGTTGATGTTGCTGGGCTGGCCACCCGGCAGCTGGCCGAAGGAAGAGCCCCTGTGATGAGCGTGCCCCTCCAGATCCACCGCCTGGGCAACCTGCTCCAGCATGTGGGTCTTGCCGGAGCCCGTCATGCCGGTCAGCACGGTCCAGTGACACTCGGCCGAGGCTTTGTCTTGAGTATCCATGAGGAAGCGGCGCAGCTCCTTGTAGCCGCCAGCCACCCGTGGACGGGTGACGCCGGCATCAGCCAGCCACTGCTGCACCGTCTGGGAGCGCAGGCCGCCCCGAAAGCAGTAGAGCAGGGCATCGGGCTGCTGGCGCAGGTGTGCCAGCCAGCCTTCCATACGTTCGGCGCGCACATCGCCGCCCACCAGCTGATGGCCGAGGGCGATGGCCGCGGCCTGACCCTGCTGCTTGAAGCAGGTGCCCACCTGGGCGCGCTCCCCGTCCGTCATCAGCGGCAGGTTGATGGCGCTGGGGAAGGCGCCGTCCTTGAACTCGATGGGGGCGCGCAGGTCGATAAGCGGCACATCTTCCAGGAAGATGCGGGCCAGATCCGTCGCCTGGGGCAACGCACTCATTGGACAACCTCGATAAAGCGCTCACCCACCAGCGGCTGCATCCGCCCGAGGGGGGAGAGGGAGAGGCCGGCCTCGCGGGCAATGCTCAGCAGCTCGGCTTCGCTCTCTTTGCCCACCGCCACCAGTAGGCCGCCGCTGGTCTGGGGGTCGCACAGGATGTTGCGGGTGCGATCATCCATGGCATCGAGCTTGTGGCCGTAGGAGTCGTGATTGCGCAGGGTGCCGCCCGGCACACAGCCCTCGGCGAGATAGTGATCCACCTCGGGCAAGAGCGGCAGGGCAGTGAAATCGAGGCGGGCAGAGAGCCTGGAGCCTTCGCACATCTCCAGCAGATGGCCGGCCAGACCAAAGCCGGTGACATCGGTCATGGCGTGCACGCCCTTGAGCGCGGCGAAGCGCTGGCCAATCTTGTTGAGGGTGCACATGGCCTCGGGGGCCAGCTGCTCGTGCTCTGGCTTGAGCTTGCCCTTCTTCTGGGCCGTGGTGAGGATGCCGATGCCAAGCGGCTTGGTCAGGTAGAGCACATCGCCAGCCTGGGCGGTGTCGTTCTGCTTGATGGCATCGAGCGGCACTATGCCGGTCACCGCCAGGCCGAAAATGGGCTCGGGGGCATCGATGCTGTGACCACCGGCGAGCGAGATCCCTGCCTCGTGGCATACCTGACGGCCGCCGTCGATCACCTGCTGGGCCACTTCCGGCGCCAGGGTGTTGATGGGCCAGCCCAGGATGGCGATGGCGACGATGGGCTTGCCGCCCATGGCATAGATGTCGCTGATGGCGTTGGTGGCGGCGATGCGGCCAAAGGTGAAGGGATCGTCGACGATGGGCATGAAGAAGTCGGTGGTGGAGACGATGCCCTGACCGTTGCCGATGTCGACCACGGCGGCGTCATCCTTGCTGCTGTTGCCGACGATGAGGGTCGGGTCGTCAAACCCCGGGATCTGGCTCTTGAGAATGGTGTCGAGCACCTTGGGGGAGATTTTGCAGCCGCAGCCAGCGCCGTGGCTGTATTGGGTGAGACGAATGGAAGACATATTGACCCCTCTTGGTTCACGCTCGCGTGAAGCGGTTCTATATGGGTGCGGCCATCGCATTGCGGGTAGTCACAGTGCGGATAAGCGCAGAAAACGGATGAGCCTGGGTGGCATGGCGGGCAGGCAAGGTGCGCCGCAGTGGGAGCTGGCCCACACAGTGCCACCCAAGGCCACGGGACGGGGCATTATGCCACAAAGAGGGTGAGGGATCCGACCCGCAATTACGGTGGTGATTGGGCTGGAAGGTGACGCTAGGGGCAAGATGGGCCGAGCTGCACACCCCTGTGACGAGGGGGATCCCGTCCTGCTCAGGCTCTGCTACAACTAGCTCACCCTGGTATTGCAAGGCAACAACATGAGCAGCTCGCTGTTTTCGACCCTGAACTGGTTTGGCTGGGCCCTGCTGTCGGCCCTGTTCGCCGCCCTGACCGCCATCTTCGCCAAGCTCGGCGTGGCGCAGATCAACTCGGATCTGGCGACCCTGATCCGCACCGCCATCGTCTTCGTGCTGCTCTGCCTCTATGTGGCTGGCACCCGTCAGTGGAGCAATCCGCTGGCGCTCTCCGGCCACAGCTGGCTGTTCCTCGGCCTCTCCGGGCTCGCCACCGGGGCCTCCTGGCTCTGTTATTTCCGCGCCCTGCAGCTCGGCAACGCCGCCCAGGTGGCGCCTATCGACAAGTTCAGCCTGGTGCTGGTGGTGATCTTCGCCGTCCTGTTTTTAGGAGAGCGTCCCTCCCTGCGGGAATGGTGCGGCATCGCCCTCATCGCCGGGGGCGTCATGGTGCTCGCCTTCAAGGAGCAGGGATAGTGGGGGGATCTACCATTGACGACATATTTATCTGCCTGGATTGGATTTAATGAATGAAGTGCACTGTTTATTGGATAAACGCAACGAAACATAAGGATCCGGTGATATGAAGCTCTATGCCCATCCCTTCTCGTCCTACAGCCAGAAGGTGTTGATAGCTCTCTATGAGAACGCACTCACCTTCGAGTACCACAACCTGGAATCCCCGACGGTGAAGGCCGAGCTCGCCAGCCTCTGGCCCCTCAAGCGCTTCCCCGTGCTGGTGGATCAGGGTCATACCCTGCTCGAGAGCAGCACCATCATCGAATACCTGCAGTTGCAGCACCCGGGCCCCAGTACTCTGGTGCCCACGGGGGAGGCGGGCATAGAGGTACACATGCTGGATCGGCTGTTCGACAACTATGTGATGACCCCCATGCAGAAGGTGGTGCTGGACAAGCTGCGCCCGGCGACCGAGTACGACGGTTTCGGGGTCGCCGAGGCGCGGACCGTGCTGGACAAGATCTATCCCTGGCTCGATGAGCGCCTGCGTGGGCGCACCTGGGCGGCGGGGGAGCACTTCACCCTGGCCGACTGCGCCGCCGCGCCCTCGCTCTTCTACGCGGACTGGGCTCACGAGATCCCGCCGGCTTGCTCCCAGCTTCGGGCCTATCGCGCCCGCCTGCTGGCCCACCCCAGCGTCGCCCGGGTGGTGGATGAGGCCAGACCCTATCGTCACTACTTCCCCCTGGGGGCGCCCCAGCGGGACTGAGGTGTAAAGTCTCAATAAAAAAACAGGCCCGCATGGATTGCGGGCCTGTTGTATGGCGCAGGGAAACACGGTGACGCCGATTTACTCCCCTTGCTTCACTGGTCGTGGCCACAGTCGCTTGACGCCCTGCCAGCGGCGCAGCCTGCGCTGCATCGGCCGCTCAAACCCGATGTAGCTCAGCCAGGAAATGCCGAGCAGCAGCACCAGCATCAACAGAGTCGCGAGCAGCCCCAGCAAGGGGTTGGTCTGGGCATACCACCAGTCGGTGAGGCCGGGAGCCAGATAGTGGATGAGCTCTACACCTGTGAGCAGCACCAGGACGTGCCAGAGATAGAGGGAGTAGGAGAGATCCCCGAGCCAGTTGGTGACGCGGTTGTCGAGCAGGCGCAGCAGCGGGCTCTGGCGCGCGCCTTGCGCCGCGGCAATCCAGATCAGCAGCACATAGGAGCCAATCAGCAGCAGGGTCAATGGCGCCGTCATGGTGAATTGCAGCAGCACCCAGGGCAGGGCAAAGGCCAGCAAGAGCGGCAGATCCTGCCCCATCATGGGCAGCTGCCGGCTCGCCTTGACTCTGGGCAGCAGCCAGAGGCCGAGCACGAACTCGCTCACCCCGCGTCCCACCGCCAGCACCCCGCTGGTGACATCCAGGGTGCCCTGGCGGTGAACGATGAAGGCCAGCACCGTGAAGGCCAGCAGCGGGGCGAGATGGCTCCAGCGGCTGCGGATAAGCGCGAGTGGAATGAGCAGCGGGAACAGCAGGTAGCTTATCCACTCCACGCTCAGGGACCAGGCGGCGAAGTTCCAGGTCAAGCCATGATCCGTCACCACCTGCAACAGCAAGAGGGCGCTCGGCAGGGCCTCCACCGGGGTGAAGGGGGAGCCGAAGGGCTGCATGCCCTCCCACTCCCACATCTTGAACAGGGGGCCAGCAAAGAAGCCTATCTGATGCTGGGCCTTGTAGAGCTCCCAGCCAACCAGCAGCAACAGGGTGAGCAGGTAGAGGGGGTAGACCCGGGTGAGCCGCAGCCAGAGGAAGCGGCCATAGCCGATGGTGCGATTAGGGCCAGCGCAGGCCTGCCCATAGACGTGGGCCAGCACCAGCCCGCTCAGGATGAAGAAGAGATCGACCCAGAGGTAGCCGTTCTCGATGAGTTGTGTCACCTCGGCGATGGGCTCCTTCCACTGGGGAAACAGCAGCAGCCTGGCGTGGAACAGCACCACCATCAGGGCAGCAATGCCCCGCAGCGGCGTTAACAGCGGCAATGATTGATTCATGTTGGGACCCTTGTGATGTTCAGCTTGGCCTGACATCGTTTTTGTTGTTGTGCAGGCCCTTGGGCCCGCAGCCTCGACTCATGGCGGTCACAGGCGGGATCACAGTACGCAAAAGAGAGTCATATGGATGTGATTTTTATCATAAATATGCATTGATGAAGAAAAAACAGGCAGGGCTGGAGAGATGTATGTGCGTGAGGACGGGAGAAGGTGGACGCATAAAAAACAGGCCCGCATGGATTGCGGGCCTATTTGATCAGGGAGTTGGTGCTTTAACCGATCAGGAGAGGATCAGCGGGCGCGTACCACCAGCCCCTTGAGGTAGAAGCCTTCCGGGTAGGCGGTGCCTATGGGGTGATCGGACGCCTGGGACAGGAGCTCCAGGATCTGGGCATCGCGACCGGCGTCGAGCGCCGCATCTGCCACGATCTTCTGGAACAGGCTCTGCTCCATCAGGCCGGAGCAGGAGTAGGTCAAGAGCACGCCGCCCGGTGCCAACAGCTGGAACGCCAGCATGTTGATGTCCTTGTAACCGCGGCAGGCGCCCAGCAGCTGGGCCTTGCTCTCGGCGAACTTCGGCGGATCCAGCACTATGACGTCGAACTTCTCGCCCTTCTCGCGGTATTCCCGCAGCAGCTTGAACACGTCGTGGCGCACGAACTGGGTGCTGCTGGTATCCAGACCGTTCAGCTCGGCGTTCTGGCGGGCGATGTCCAATGCGTTCTGGGAGAGATCCACGTTGACCACTTCCTTGGCGCCACCCTTGAGGGCATAGACACCGAAACCACCGGTATAGCAGAAGCAGTTGAGAACCCGCTTGCCTTCAGTGTATTTCGCTGCCGCCTGGCGGTTGTCCCGCTGATCCAGGTAGAAACCCGTCTTGTGACCGTTACGAATGTCTACCAGGATCTTGACGCCGCCGTTCTCCTCGATGACCACGGGTTCGGTCGGGGTCTCGCCATAGATGACGCCGGTTCGCTCCTTCAGCCCTTCCTTCTTGCGCACCGCCACGTCGGAGCGCTCATAGATGCTGCACTCGGGGTAGAGGGTGCGCAGGGCCTGGGTGATGAGCTCGCGCTGAAACTCGGCGCCGGCAGAGAGAATTTGGCACACCAGGAAATCGGCGTAGCGATCTATGGTCAGACCCGGCAGACCGTCGGACTCGGCGGCGCAGAGGCGATAGCCGGTGAGGCCCTGGCGCTTGATCAGGGGATCACGGGACTCCTGGGCGTACTTGAGGCGACGGATGAAGAAGTCCAGATCGACGGTCTCGTCCTTGTCGAAGGTCCAGACCCGGGCGCGGATCTGGGAGCTGCCGGACCAGGCGCCGCGGGCGAGCCACTTGCCATCGTTGGAATAGATCTCGACGGTGTCGCCATCGATGGGGGTGCCTTGCACCTTGTCGATCCCCTTGGAGAAGATCCAGGGATGACGGCGCAGCAGGGACTTTTCGCGGCCTTTGACGAGATAGATGGAAGCGCTCATGGGATGTTACCGATGCCAGGAATTAGAGGGGGCGTATTTTAGTGGCAACCCGGGGTTTACGCCAGCCTTGTCGCAGAGGTGGCACATTCGCCATGGTTTCCGGGGTCAGCTCCCTGGGTAAACGGGTTAAGCATGCTCATCAATGCCCGTCATAACCTGTCACTTGCCAGCAACAAAGTTCTGCAATTGTTAGCCAGCTCGCGGTGCCCTCACGAAAAAGCGGGCAGAGTATGTGCGCCGTATGACTCTTTTTACGGCATTCACCCTTGGTGCTGCGATCATTCGATCGCGATTGAACTGGCAACATAATCAAGAAGGAATAACCACGATGTCAGGAAGACATTCCCTGCTGGCCCTTTCGGTCGCCTTGGCGCTGTCCGGCCAGGCCCAGGCTCAGCTGCTCATCACCGAATACCTGGAAGGATCCGGCAACAACAAGGCGCTGGAGCTGAGCAACTTGGGCAACAGCGCGCTGGACCTCACCCCATACCGGCTCGCCCTCTATGCCAATGGCCGCACCCTGGCGGCCGGCCCCACCAACAATCTGGCGCTGCAAGGCACCCTGGCCCCCGGTGCCAGCCTGGTGTTGGCGCACCCCTCGGCACTGCCCGCAACCCTGGCCAAGGCCAACCTGACCAGCGGCAACCTGGTGTTCAACGGCGACGATGGGTTAGTGCTCTATCGGGGGGACGAGATAGTCGACAGCGTCGGCCAGATTGGGGTGGATCCCGGTACGGCCTGGGTCTCAGGCGCCGTCTCGACCCTGGACATGACCCTCAGGCGCAAGGCCAGCGTTAATACGGGGCGCGTGGATGCCACGGCTGCCTTCGATCCCGCCGCCGAATACCTGGGCTTTGCCCGTGACGAGGCGGCCGGGCTTGGCTGCAGCGGCGAGGATAACTGCGATGGCAACCAGCCGCCGGCCTTCGCCTGCCCGGTGGACAGCCTCATCCCAGTGCCCGCCATTCAGGGCAGCGGCGAACGCAGCCCGCTGGTGCCGGCCGGCAAGTTTGAATCCGAGACGGCCTATGCCACCCGCGGCGTGGTGACCCAGGTGGTGAGCGGCCTCTACAAGGGCTTCTTCATTCAGGACCTGCAGGGAGACGGGGATCCGGCGAGCTCCGATGGCCTCTTCGTGCAAAGCAATCAGACCAATGCCGCCCTGGTGCCCGGCGCCGAGGTGTGCGTCTCGGGCAAGGTGAAGGAGTATTACAACCAGACCCAGCTCAGCGCTGATGAGATGACGGTGACCCAGCCCATGGTGGGCCTGGTGCCGGCGGTGGATCTGGTGCCGGTGGCGGGCGAGAGTCTGACGACCCTGCTGGAGCGTCACGAGGGGATGCGGGTGCGGCTGGTGCCGGCTTCCAGCCTGGTGGTGACCCGCAACTTCAGCTTCGATTACGACGGCAAGCGCAACAACCTGGTGCTGGCCTACGGGGCGCCCCTCATCAAGTCGACCCAGAAGTTCCCGGCCATGAGCGAGCAGGCGAGCCAGTGGAGCGAGCGCAACCGGGTGAACCAGCTGGTGGTGGAGACGGATGCCAAGGCGCCGGACGGCGTGCTGCCCTGGTATCCCGCCTTCGATGCCGAGCAGGGGTATCTGCGCATCGGCGATCGCTTGAGCAATCTGGAGGGGGCCATCGGCTACTCCTATGACTTCTACCGGCTGGTGGCGGACAACAAGATAAGCCCGGTGGACGTGGATCACAGCGGCTGGGACAGAGTCGAAACGCCAGAGCTTGCCGCGGCGGGAGATCTGCGGGTGGCGAGCTTCAACGTGCTGAACTTCTTCACGACCGTGGTGGGCGGCGATGCCAATCCCACCAACAGCAACCGGGGCGCCCTGACCGTGGGTGAGTTCGAGCTGCAGCGCACCAAGATCGTCAGCGCCATCACTCGCCTCAACGCGGATGTGGTGGGGCTGATGGAGATAGAGAACAACGGCTACGGCGACAACTCCGCCATCGCCAACCTGGTAGGGGCCCTCAACGCGGCCCTGCCGGATGAGCAGGATCACTACGCCTTCGTTCACTCCCCCGATGACCAGCCCATGGGCACGGACGCCATCACGGTTGGGCTCATCTACAGGCCCGCAAAGGTCAGCCTGGAGGGGGCTGCCCAGCTCATCCCCTTGCCGCTGCAGGTGGCGGAGGCCGTCGACGGTGCGGGCAAGCCGGTCAGCATACGCCAGGGGATGCGTGACTCCCTGCTGCAGCGTTTCACCTCGCCCAAGGGAGATGTGCCCCTGACCCTGGTGGTCAATCACCTCAAATCCAAGGGATCGGCCTGCTACGAAGATTATCCGGACTATGTGACCGCCGATCCTCTGGATGGGCAGGGTCACTGCAATGCCCTGCGGGTCTCCGCCGCCAAGGTGTTGGGGGAGCGGCTCAAGCAGGAGCCGGGGGATCTGCTGGTGATAGGCGATCTCAACGCCTACGGGCTGGAAGATCCGGTGCGGGTGCTGACGGATTACGATCCGGCCGCCCAGAGCCGCCAGATCATGAGCGCCGCCTTCACCCAGCTGGCGGGCCAGCCTTATGAGGAGCAGGCAACTGCGATGGGCAAGGGGGCAGGGCTTATCAACCTCAACACCCAGTTCCACGGCACGGATACCTACTCCTACAGCTATGAGGGGGAGCTCGGCAATCTGGATCACGCGCTGGCGAACCCTAGCCTAGCTAAGAAGGTCGTCGGCATCGAGGATTGGCACATCAACTCGGCGGAGAGCAACTTCTTCGAGTACGGCAAGAAGTACTCGGGTCAGCTTGGCAAGTCAGAGGGGCCGTTCAGCGCTTCCGATCATGATCCCGTGCTGGTGGCCATCCAGTATCCCTTGCCCCCGACCGGTGAGCTGAGTCTCACCACGAGCGCCGCGAATGTAGAGGAGGGCAGTACCCTGACCCTGGCGGTGCAGCGCAAGGGAGGCAGCCGTGGCGCCGCCAGCGTCAGCTGGAGCGTGCAATATGGCAGCGCTGACAGCCAGGATCTGGCCCCTTTGAGTGGTGTGTTGAACTGGTCTGATGGTGATGAGCAGGATAAAACCCTGCAGATCCCGACGTTAAGCGACACGAAAAACGAGGGAGACGAGACCTTTACCCTGCTATTGCAGGACGCGAGCGGGGCGACCCTGGGGGCCCAGTCCCAGACCCTGGTGACCATCAAGGACAAGATCGCCCCCTCGACCATCGCAATGCAAAGCGCTGTGATCAGGGTGAACGAGGGGCAATGGTTGGTTGAGGTCCCGTTGGTGCGCAGCGGCGATCTGAGCAAGCCGGCCCGTGCCCAGCTGGCCCTGGATGGCATGACGGCCCGCTGGGGGCTGGACTTCCTGCCCTGGCTCGGTCAGTCCGTGAGCTGGGCCGCCGGTGAAGGCGGGGTCAAGTCCATCAAGGTGCTGGTCATCGATGACTGGTTCGTCGAGCCCACCGAGCAGTTCAGGGTCAGCCTGTCACGGCTGCAAGGGGCCGAAGGGGGAGAGTCCCAGACCCGGGTCGAGATCCAGGACAATGACAAACCCTGGTGGCCCTTCGGCCGCTAAGACGAGTCGGAATATTGAGATAAAGGGACCCTTGGGTCCCTTTTTATTGGGTCATGACACAACCCAGACTCGGGTCGATATTCACGGGTCCATAAAAAAGGCCATCCGCTGGATGGCCTTTTGCTGTGTCACTCAAATCAGTTTCACAAGTGTCAGATCCGCAGACCCGCCATGGCCTGGCCGAGCTCGGAGGCGGTGGCCTTGAGACCCGAGGTACCGGCGACCGAGGCGCTGGCGGACTCTTCCACCCGGCTCGCCTCGTGGCGCACCTGATCCAGGTTGCGGGTGATCTCCTCGGCGACCGAGCTCTGCTCTTCGCTGGAGGTGGCTATCTGGGTGCTCATCTCCAGCACCGCATCGCTGTGGCTGCTCAGCTTGTCGATGTCTTCCCCAACTTCCGTGATGAGTTGCTGACTGCTGGCGGCGCGCCCGACCGTCTTCTCCATGATGTCGTTCAGCGCCCCGGTGCCGGTCTGCAGCTCTTCGATCATCTGCTGGATCTCCACCGTGGCCTGTTGGGTGCGACTGGCGAGGGTGCGCACCTCGTCCGCCACCACGGCGAAGCCACGGCCCTGCTCACCGGCGCGGGCGGCCTCAATGGCTGCATTCAAGGCCAGCAGGTTGGTCTGCTGGGAGATGGCGTTGATGACGCTGACCACCTCGTTGATGCGGTTGGCGTTGTGGGTCAGTCGTTCCACGGCGCCGGAGGCGTTGCCAATCTCATCGGCCAGGGTGCGAATGGCCGTGATGGTACGCGCCACTCGCTCGGCACCGTTGGCGGCCTCTTCGCTGGACTGGCGAGTCTGCAGCAGGGTGTCGTTGGCGTTGCGAGCCACCTCCCGGATGGCGGCAGACATCTGCTCCATGGCGGCAGCCAGGGAGTCCATGTGCTGGCGCTGGGCGCGGGCCAGGGTCTCGCCGTCGCTGGCATGCTCGCGAAACTCGTCGGCGGCCATGGTCAGCGCCTCGGCGGACTCTTCCACTAGCTGCACTATCTTGTGCTGACGATCGGTGAACTTGTCGATGCTGCCCGCCAGGATGGAGAACTCGTCCCGCACCGGGAAGAAGTTGAGGCGGAAGGTGAGATCGCCCCCCGCCACCGTCTGCAGCGCCTTGTTGGTGGAGTAGAGGGCGCCGGAGACGAAGGTCATCAGGTAGTGGGTGATGAGGGCCAGCAGGGCCGCCAGCACGGCGATGACGGTGAGGGCCGTGCCCTGACCATCCCACATGGAGTAGCGGCTGGCGTCGAGGGAACCTGTGACGAAGCCGGCTTGCCCGGCGCTCGCGCTGACGCTGTAACGATCCCCCTGCTGAGTCAGACCTGGGTTGCCGGTGGGGCTTAAGGTCAACTCGGCGGGCAGGGTGAGGGTCGGTTGCTGGCTCACCAGTTGCGCCGTGGTCTCGACGCGTTGTTTGAGCTGATCCAGCCTGACCTGCATCTGCTGATCATGGCCGTCCGCCAGCAGGTACCAGGTGAGGGCGGCGATGAACAGGAGAGGGCACCAGAAGGTGATGAGAAATTTTTCACCGATAGTGAGGTGAATGAGATAACGGTCAACCCAACGGAATTTTACTTCTTTCATAATGATATAGCGTCCTGCAGGGGAATGGGGGTCGTCCCTATTATCGCCCCGAGGTGGAATTTCTTAAGGGAAAGGTACCGAAAATGGGAGAGCAATCGTTTGTCGTCCGAGTCTGGGGTCAGGTGCAAGGGGTGGGATTTCGCTACTTCACCCGGGAACGTGCCCTGCAACTGGGGCTGCGGGGTCATGCCTACAATCTGGAGGATGGCTCGGTGGAAGTCCTTATCGCAGGCCCTGAGCAGCAGGTGCAGATGATGCTGGGCTGGCTGGAGCACGGGCCGAGAACGGCGAGTGTGACCAGGATGGAATACGCCAAGGCCGCGCCCCCCACGGGGCAGGGTTTTCACACCAATTAGGCAGCGCAAGGAGAGAGACTGATGCCGCAGACTCCATGGCACGAGCAGGCACGCCAGCTCATCGATGAGTATTGGACCGCCGCCCTGGCCCTGCGCCAGCAGGCGGGGATAGACGAGGTGCATGGCTACCGGATTGCGGCCCGTCGCCTGCTCGCCTTACTCGCCCTGTGGCGGCCACTCATCTATCAACCCGGACTCGAGCGGCGGTTGCAGCGGGCGACGAGTACCCTCTCTGCCCTGCGCGATGCCCAGGTGTTCGAGGAGCGCTTTGGCGGTAAACCCCATGCCATCGAGAGACCAAAGGCCCCCATGTTGGCGGTGCGGCTGGAGCGCTGGCTGGAGCGCCTCGGCCAGGTGCCTGCCGAGTTCAATCCCTTGCCGCTCTATCAGATGCAGCTGGCGCTCTGTCTGGCGGATGGCCTGGCCGAGCCCGGACTGGATGGTATGTCTGTCAGCCATAAACGCCAGTTGCGCCATTGGCACAGGCTGCGCTTGATCCTCAAGCAGACCCGCTACGGGGTGGAGCTGCTGGTGGGGCAGGGAGAGGGGGATCCGGCCTGGTTGACCATGCTGGTGGAGTGGCAGAATCGGCTCGGCCAGTTGCAGGATGCCCGCCAGTGGCTCAAGCGGCTGGGGAGCAAGCGGGCGAGCGACAAACGGCGGCGTCAGCAAGCGCAGCTCAAGAGTGCGATCCGCTGCCAGCTGCAACAGCTCGATTGCCAGCAAGCCGAGCTGGTGGGGCTCAGAATGGCGATGCAGCGGATGGCCTGAGAGGCGTTTGTTGCTTGCAAAGGCCAAATGAAAACCCAATAAAAAGAGAGGTCCAAGGGCCTCTCTTTTTTGATTGCAGCGTGGGGGTGCGCTTACTTGACGCGCATGCCGGGCTGGGCGCCTTCCTGGGGCTCCAGGATCCAGAGATCCTTGCCGCCCGGGCCTGCGGCCAGCACCATGCCCTCGGACATGCCAAAGCGCATCTTGCGCGGCGCCAGGTTGGCCACCATCACGGTCAGCTTGCCTTCCAGATCTTCCGGGTTGTAGGCGGACTTGATGCCGGCGAACACCTGACGGGTCTCACCCCCCAGATCCAGCTGCAGTTTCAGCAGCTTCTCCGCTTCCGGTACGGCTTCGGCCTTCTTGATGAGCGCCACGCGCAAGTCCAGCTTGGCGAAGTCATCGAAAGAGATGGTCTCACTGATGGGGTCATCCGCCAGGGGGCCGGCCGGCTTCTTGCTCTGCTCCTTGGCCAAGTCTTCCTTGGACGCATCCACCATGGCTTCCACCTTGGTGGGTTCGATACGGGCGAACAGGGCCTTGAACGGCGCCAGCTGGTGGCCGGTGAGCGGGGCGGCAAGGGTGTCCCAGGCCAGGGTCTCGCCAAGGAAGGCTTCGGCGCGCTCGGCCAGCTGTGGCATGACTGGCTTGAGGTAGGCCATCAGCACCCGGAACAGGTTGATGCCGACGGAGCAGACCGCTTGCAGCTCGGCGTCAGCGCCTTCCTGCTTGGCCAATACCCAGGGGGCCTTGTCATCCACATAGCGGTTGGCCTTGTCGGCCAGGGCCATGATCTCGCGAATGGCACGGCTGAACTCGCGAGTCTCGTAGGCCTCGCTGATGGAGGCGCTGGCATTGGCGAATTCGGCATAGAGCTCGGGTTCGCTGCACACATCGGCCAGCTTGCCATCGAAGCGCTTGGCGATGAAACCGGCGTTACGGGAGGCCAGGTTCACCAGCTTGTTGACCACGTCGGCGTTGACCCGCTGCACGAAGTCTTCCAGATTCAAGTCCAGATCGTCGATGCGGCTGTTGAGCTTGGCGGCGTAGTAGTAACGCAGACACTCGGGATCCAGGTGCTTGAGGTAGGTGCTCGCCTTGATGAAGGTGCCCTTGGACTTGGACATCTTGGCGCCGTTGACGGTCACATAACCGTGCACGTTGACCTTGGTCGGCTTGCGGAAACCCGCCCCTTCCAGCATGGCCGGCCAGAACAGGCAGTGGAAGTAGGCGATGTCCTTGCCGATGAAATGATAGAGCTCGGCGTCGGAGTCAGCCTTCCAGTAGCTGTCAAAGTCGATGTCGCCGCGCTTGTTGCACAGGTTCTTGAACGACGCCATGTAGCCGATGGGGGCATCCAGCCAGACGTAGAAGTATTTGCCAGGGGCACCCGGGATCTCGAAACCGAAGTAGGGGGCGTCACGGGTGATGTCCCACTGCTGCAGGCCAGATTCAAACCACTCTTGCATCTTGTTGGCCATCTCTTCCTGGATGGCGCCTGAGCCGCGCACCCAGCCGGCGAGCCAGGCTTCGAACTGGGGCAGGTCGAAGAAGTAGTGCTCGGAGTCCTTCATCACCGGCGTCGCGCCGGAGACGGCGGATTTCGGGTCGATGAGCTCGGTCGGGCTGTAGGTGGCGCCGCAGCTGTCGCAGTTGTCACCGTATTGCTCGGGGGACTTGCACTTGGGGCAGGTACCCTTGACGAAGCGGTCCGGCAGGAACATGGATTTTTCCGGATCGAACAGCTGGGAAATGGTACGGATTTTGATCTTGCCGGACTCTTTCAGGCGACCGTAGATCAACTCCGCCAGCTCGCGGTTCTCGTCGCTGTGGGTGGAGTGATAGTTGTCGAAGCTGATGTTGAAGCCGGCGAAATCCCCCTGATGCTCCTCGGAAACCGCGGCAATCATCTCTTCCGGGGTGATCCCCATCTGCTGCGCCTTGAGCATGATGGGAGTGCCGTGGGCGTCATCGGCGCAGACGAAATGAACCTGATTGCCACGCATTCGCTGATAACGAACCCAGATATCGGCCTGGATATGTTCCAGCATGTGGCCAAGGTGGATGGAGCCATTGGCATAGGGGAGGGCGCAGGTTACCAGCATTCTACGAGGATCAGTTGCCATAATACGTTCTTTATGTGCCTGTTGGGATGATACAGTGCCGAGCATGTTACCCGAATTGGGGGTAGCCTGCCTAGGGTTGTGGCCCGCACTGGCGTGGTAGACGGCGTCTCGGATGTGCAGGCAAGCCACTGATTTGCGTGCGGTAACCTTTCACCTCAGCATAACGACAACATAATGGGGAGTTAATGGTGATTGATTCAGTAAAACAGATCTTGGCCGAATTTAAGCCGGCAGGGTGGTGCAAGGATCTGGTCGCGGCCGGTTTCGTGCGCGCCATCGAGCAAGATGGCCAGAACCTGACCATCAGGCTGGTGCTGCCGTTTGCCGGATGTTCCCTGTTTGAGCAGATAAGAGAAGAGTTCGATGCCAGGCTGCGCGGCGCCACCGGCGTTACCCGTATCGACTGGCAATGCGACATCGAGGTGGCCAGCATGCCCCGCGCCCAGCAGCTCGCGGCGGTGCAGGGCATTCGCAACATCCTGGTGGTGGCCTCCGGCAAGGGCGGGGTGGGCAAATCCACCACCGCCGTCAACCTGGCGCTGGCGCTGCAAAAGGAAGGCGCCCGGGTCGCCATCCTGGATGCGGACATCTATGGTCCCTCCATACCGACCATGATGGGGACCCTGAAGGAGCGCCCCCACAGCCTGGATGGCAAGCTGATGGAACCCGTCATGGCCTGTGGTCTCAAGAGCAACAGCATCGGCTATCTGGTGGACGAGCAAGATGCCACCGTCTGGCGCGGCCCCATGGCCAGCAAGGCGCTGGCGCAGATCCTGCACGAGACGCGCTGGGGCGAGGTGGATTATCTGGTGGTGGACATGCCACCGGGCACGGGTGACATCCAGCTCACCCTGGCCCAGCAGGTGCCTACCACAGCTGCGGTGATCGTCACCACGCCGCAAGACGTGGCGCTGGCGGATGCGCGCAAGGGCATCGCCATGTTCAACAAGGTCAATGTGCCCGTGCTCGGCATCGTCGAGAACATGAGTTACCACGTCTGCAGTGCCTGTGGTCATCACGAGGCGCTGTTTGGTACCGGCGGCGGCCAGAAGATGGCGGAGCAGTATCAAGTGGCGCTATTGGGCCAGTTGCCGCTGCACATCGACATCCGTCAGCACATGGATGATGGCAGCCCCACCGTGTTCGGCGCACCGGACGGTGAGCTGGCAGAGAGCTATCTGAAACTGGCCCGCCGGGTCGGTGCCGAGCTCTATTTCAGCGGTAAACCGATTGCGACCCCGCTCTACACGGTGGCGCTGGACGAATAATCGGCGCTCGACCCGAAGAGGGTGATTTGAGGGTGGGCATGGCCCGCCCTTTTTTATATAATGGATCGGTTTAAACAATCCCCAGTGCTCTTCTCTCTTAGGTATTTTTAATGTCTGATACTCAACATTCGTGTGTGATCATCGGTATTGCTGGTGCATCCGCATCCGGCAAGAGTCTTATCGCTCAAACCATTTATGAAGAGCTTGTGGCCGAACTGGGCGCAGGTCAGATTGGTGTGATCACCGAGGATTGCTACTACCGTGATCAGACCCACCTGACCATGGAAGAGCGGGTCAAGACCAACTATGACCATCCGAATGCCCTGGATCATGATCTGCTGGTGCAGCATCTGACCCAGCTGGTGCAAGGGGAAGCGGTCGACATTCCCCGTTACTCCTATACCGAACACACTCGCATGAACGAGATCACCCCCTTCGCACCGCGTCGGGTGATTATCCTGGAAGGGATCCTGCTGTTGACCGACAGTCGGCTGCGAGAGCTGATGGATGCCTCCATCTTCATGGATACCCCGCTCGACATCTGCCTGCTGCGCCGTCTGGTGCGTGACGTGCAAGAGCGCGGCCGCACCATGGACTCCGTGCTCAAGCAATATCAGAAGACGGTACGTCCCATGTTCATGCAGTTCATCGATCCCTCCAAGCAGTACGCGGACGTGATCGTGCCCCGCGGTGGCAAGAACCGCATCGCCATCGACATGCTCAAGGCGCGTATTCGCCACATGTTGATCGGTTAATTAGCTAAGAGCCGGGTGATACCCGGCTTTTTTAAATGAATCATTTGTCAGGAGAGTCGCCGAATGCGTCTTTGTGATACCGATATCGAACGCCATCTGGATGAAGGCAAGATAGTGATTGAGCCACGCCCCGGCATCGAACGGATCAGTGGCGTCAGCGTCGATGTGCTGCTCGGCAACGAATTTCGGGTGTTTCGCGATCACACGGCCCCCTATATCGACTTGAGCGGCCCGAGCAGCGAGATGGCCGATGCCATCGATCGGGTGATGAGCGACGAGATCCACGTGCCGGACGGTGAAGCCTTCTATCTGCACCCGGGTCAGTTGGCGCTGGCGGTGACCTACGAATCCGTGACCCTGCCGGCGGATATCGTCGGTTGGCTGGACGGTCGCTCCTCTCTCGCTCGCCTCGGCCTGATGGTGCACGTCACTGCCCACCGTATCGATCCGGGCTGGTCAGGTCGCATCGTGCTGGAGTTCTACAACGGCGGCAAACTGCCATTGGCGCTGCGTCCCAAGATGAAGATAGGGGCACTGAACTTCGAGATGCTCTCAGGGGCCGCGGCCCGCCCGTACAACAAGCGGGAAAACGCCAAGTACAAGAGTCAGCAAGGGGCGGTCGCCAGTCGGATCAATCAGGACTGAGCCCAGCGTCACTGTGAACATGTAAGTCAGGAGGGAGCCAAGGCACCCTCTTTTCCTTTGCACTCGAAGGACGGTTAAGCCGGCTTTTCGTTTGTGCCAAGGCGCACATTTTGAGATAGAAAAACAGGAAAAACGCGATGTTAGCGCGTTATGTGGAGTTGATTGGGTCATACTTCAAAGGAGAGGGAAGGCTTTAATTAATCCATGGCAAGCCGCATTCCTACAGGCCTTAAGACATTTTCTGACGGAATGCTCTTTTTTTTTCTTACTGAAATATTTCAACAACGGGTATGGCGCGCCGAGCCTTCTGGCATAATCCGCCGCAACTCATAAACAGGTTCGTTTTTATGTTTGAAATGTTTAGTGGTTTGGGTTTGTGGTGGTCAATCGGTTTAGCGTTGGCCGTTTTTTTTGTGTTGGCTTATGAATTCATCAACGGCTTTCACGATACCGCGAATGCGGTAGCAACGGTTATCTATACCAAGGCAATGCCGGCCCATATGGCGGTGGTGGCTTCCGGTCTGTTCAACTTTGCCGGTGTCATGATGGGTGGTCTCGGGGTTGCGTATGCCATTGTGCATCTGCTGCCCATCGATCTGCTGCTCGGCATGGATTCCACCCAGGGGCTGATCATGGTCTTCTCCCTGCTGTTCTCCGCCATCGTCTGGAATCTGGGGACCTGGTTCTTCGGCATCCCGGCATCCAGTTCGCATACCTTGATCGGCTCCATTCTGGGGGTAGGCGGCGCCTATGCCTGGATGAGTCATCAGCCTCTGCAGGAAGGCATCAACGTCGGTAAAGCCATCGACATCATGCTTTCTCTGATCATCTCTCCCACCGTAGGTTTCGTGATCGCAGCCCTGCTGCTGTTTGCCATGAAGCGCATCTGGCTGGGCAGCAAGATCCACAAGACCCCAGAAGAGCGTCTGCTGGTGGATGGCAAGAAGCACCCGCCGTTCTGGGCCCGCGTGACCCTGATCTGCTCCGCCATGGGGGTGAGCTTCGTACACGGCTCCAACGATGGCCAGAAGGGCATAGGTCTGGTGATGCTGGTGCTGATCTGCATGGCCCCTGCCTATTTTGCGCTGGACATGAACAGCCGCTCCTACGATCTGGACAGAACCCAGGATGCCAACCAGCGCATCATGGAGATCTACCAGCGTAACCACGAGCTGGTCTCCCAGGTGGTCAACTTCAGCGTTCCGGCTCATGCCCAGGAAGAGCTGATGACCCACTGTGAGGCGGGTGAAGCCCTGCAAGCCATGGCGACCCTGAATGATCGTCTCGGCCAGGTGCGTACCTATGAAGAGATGAGCCTGACCGATCGCCGTGAAGTGCGTCGTCTGCTGCTCTGTATCGACGACACAGCGCGCAAGGTTTCCAAGCTGCCGCTGCCGTCCAAGGAGCTGACCGATCTGGCCAAATGGCGCAAGGATCTGACCGCGACTGCCGAATACGCACCGACCTGGGTCATCGTCTCCATCGCCCTGGCGCTGGGTTGCGGTACCATGGTGGGCTGGCGTCGTATCGTCTATACAGTAGGCGAGAAGATTGGCTCCTCCGGCATGACCTATAGCCAAGGCATTGCCGCCCAGATCACGGCCGCCGCCTCCATCGGGGTCGCCAGCTTGACCGGCATGCCGGTGTCCACCACCCATATCCTCTCCTCTGCGGTCGCGGGGACCATGGTGGCGAACAAGTCAGGCCTGCAGAGCCAGACCATCAAGACCATCTTGCTGGCCTGGGTGCTGACTCTGCCGTTGACCATGGCGCTCTCCGGTGGCCTGTTCATCATCAGCAACCACTTGTTTGGTAACTGATAGCCAAAGCAGTGCAGAACGATAAAAGGGCCTCAGGGCCCTTTTTTATTGCGCTATCACGCCAGCTTTGGTATTCGCTCGCCCTGCCATGCCCTCAGCCAGACTGGTTATCCCTCCATACGTCACCCGATTTATCCCGGGCTTATATCTTCCGAATGCTGATCTGAGGTACGGCTATCGGCGCTAATCCGACTTTCTCGCTGCGTATTCAGGAAGAGAGAAGGGGAGGCGCATGATTCGCACTCATATGCTAACTGCCAGTGCGCGCAGCTCCATTACGAGGTGGTAATCTTGGTATCGCGCGCACCGACGACCTCAGCAAGAAGCGCGGTATGCATGCTGTCACAACATCCAATCCGTTCATGCAGAGTTGGTGGGGCTGTGGTCACCTGGAGGGGATATATAAATACCTGCTGCTGGTGGAGTGTTCAATCGGGCAGAGGCACCTGTAGGCACCTAGTGCAGTTCTCTGTATGGGCTTGGAGGATTGGCTGAGATGGCGGCATCTCTAATAAAAGATGGAGGTGGGGAGCGGCAAGGAAAGTGCGGTCAAACCCATGCATCAGGCGGCGCAGAGTAGCAGTAAGCATGTTGCCACCAAGCATGAGTATGCTTGTAGTCAGTAATGGGTATACGGAGAGATAGCCGAGCAAGGCCGAATACAGATCGTTTATATGCCATCAAACTAGATTTATTCCTAAACATATAAAGCCCCCAATCCCCACCTTTATCACCCTCCTCAGAACCACGTAACCAGTAACCAAATAATGCCCTTGTCTGCTTGTCTGCTTGTCTGCTTGTCTGCCAAAGTCGCAAAGCTAGGTAAGCCGAGAGGTTATAGCAGTGCGAGTGTGCTTTGCGTGGTGAGCAGAACCTGTTGCCAATCATGGAGGCTGAAGGGGGAGGGCGCCTGTGCTGTTTCATGCTTGGCTCTGACTACTAGGGCACTTTCCAGAGATTTCGAACGTTCTAGTCAATCATACCCTCTTGCTACCCAGACAATGAAAAGTCAGAGATTCAAGCAGACGAAGGTCCTGATCCATCAAACCTCTAAGCTATAAAACATCGCCATTGCGATACATGTGGTTATTGATGTAAGTTTTTTATGCTTGATGCAGTTGAATATGCTACTTGGAGGGGTTGAGGATGGCCCCTAGTCAGATGTCGGCAAGGGTGTGACTACTCGAAGGGGGGCTGCCCAGTCACTGATAAGGCGCAAGTGAGCTGATCATCGTGATCTAAGCGATAAGACCAGACCTGCCACCACCGCAACAGTTTGGCATCATCCATCAGGGCGATGATGAGCGCCAGGCATCATGGTGTAGGAACTGGGCACATAACAGCAGGGCAAAAAAAGAGCCACACACTGTGTGGCTCTTTTTTCAGACTAGCAAGCTAGCTCAGGGGCGACCGGCCGGGCTGGTTGCCACGTTGCTGGCTGCGGTACTGCCACCATGACGACCAGAGCTGCTGACCTCGTTGCGAACCAGCGGCGCCTGCTCTACCACCTCACGGGCGGGTTGGGCAGGGACAGCGGCAGGCGTTGCCATGGGGGCAGAAGCCTTGCGTCCACGGGCCAGCACACCGGCACCCTTGTTGACCGGCTTGGTCACAGGGGCTGCGGCAGGCGCGGCTTGCGCCTGGGCCACGGGCTCGGCTGCAACGACCGGCGCGACTACGGCTTCTACCGCAGGGGCGGCAGCGGGAGCTTCAACCACAGCAGCAGTAACCACAGCGGCTTCTACCTGGGCAGGCGCTTCATCAGCGACGACAGTCTCAGCAACCGGCGCGGCTTCAGCCACAGCGGCGACTTCCACTTCAGCTACCTGAACGGGTGCAACGACGGGCTCAGCCACAGGGGCGACGTCTGCCACGACGACGGGCGCAGCAACCTCAGCCACAACCGGCTCAGCGGCAGCAACCTCGGCTACTACAACCGGTGCAGCTACAGGGGCAGCAGCTTCGGCCTGTTCGCGGGCTTCTTCCGCCACGGCTTCGGCGACCACGTGCTCGGTCAGCGCGGAGGAGGCTTGCAGGGCAGCGGCAACGGCGGCGGCGCTCGGGATAGTGATGACGGGCACGGCCGGCTCTTCCACCTTGACCTGGGCTGCATCCGATTGGGCGGCGGCGGTCAGTTGGACTTCGGCGTGGGGCTCGTCATCACGTTGGCCACGGGCGTCTTCGTTGATGCGCTTGCGACGCTGACCTTCGATACGCTGGCTGCGCGGGGTACGGCGAGAGCGGCGCTGACCGTCGGTCTGCTCCTCTTGCTCACCGGCCACGGCGACCGGGGCGGCATCATTGGCCTGCTCGTCCAGCGGCAGGGCAGGGGCGTCGGCCTGGGCGACATCGACCCGAACCTGCTTGCGCAGTTGGCGACGTTCGCGGCGCTCGGCCACTTTCTGCTCTTTCTCCTGGCGCGGTTCGGCGTTGATGACGGCAGTTTCTGCCTCAACGGCTTCTACCGCTTCCACGACCACCTCTGCACGGGGTTCGCGCGGAGCACGGGGCTCACGAGCCGGGCGCGGGGCGCGGGGTTCGCGTTCCTGACGGGGCTCACGAGCCTCGCGCGGTTCACGTTCCATGCGCTGTTCGCTGCGGGCTTCGCCACGAACTTCACGTTCCTGACGGGGCTCGCGCTCTTTACGCGGACGACGGTTACGGTTCTCACCACCCTCGCGGTTGGCGGCGCCTTCACGCTTCTCGCCGGCTTCCGCTGTGTTGCGGTTGCCGCGATTGTCGTCACGACGACCACGTTGGCCACGGCTGCGGGTGTCGTCGCGCTGATGGCGGTGACCGTCTTCTTTGCGCGCTTCACGGGCGGCTGGCTTCTCGGCCTGGGCAGGTGCCGCGGCGATAGGCGCTGGTTCGGAGGAGAAGATACCCGAGATGGCTTTGACGAACTTGCCAAACAGGCCGACTTGCGCGACGACCGGGGCGGTCGCGGCAACAGGGGCCGGCGCCGCTGCCGGGGCGGCGGGCTGGGGTGCCTGGACAAAGCCTTGCAGCAGGGGTTGCTCGCGCTCGATCACCTGAGCCTGCTTCGGTTGGTAAACCGGCTTGGCAATCTCGGTTTTCAGCTCGTAGCTGGCCGCTTCCGGGATCTCGTTCTGACGAATCCGGGTCACTTCGTAGTGCGGCGTCTCCAGATGCTGGTTCGGAATGATGTACAGGCGTACGTCATTGCGTTGTTCCAGGCTGGCGATGGCGGCGCGCTTCTCGTTGAGCAGATAGGCGGCGACATCGACCGGCACCTGAGCGTGAACCTGCTCGGTGTTGTCCTTCATGGCCTCTTCTTCGATGAGACGCAGGATGGACAAGGCCAGGGATTCGTTGTCACGAATGACCCCTTGGCCCTGGCAACGAGGGCAGATGTGGCTGCTGGATTCGTTGAGGGAGGGACGCAGGCGCTGACGGGACATTTCCAGCAGGCCGAAACGGGAGATCCGTCCCAGCTGGATGCGGGCGCGGTCCTGGTGCACGGCTTCACGCAGACGGTTTTCCACTTCGCGTTGATGGCGAACCGGGGTCATGTCGATGAAGTCGATGACGATCAGGCCCCCTAAGTCACGCAGACGCAATTGACGGGCAATTTCGTCGGCCGCTTCCAGGTTGGTCTGCAGCGCCGTCTCTTCGATATCGCCGCCCTTGGTGGCGCGGGAGGAGTTGATATCGATGGAGGTGAGGGCTTCGGTCGGATCGATGACGATGCTACCGCCGGAGGGCAGGCGCACTTCACGCTGGAAGGCAGACTCAATTTGGCTCTCGATCTGGAAGTGGTTGAACAGGGCAACATCACCCTTGTACAGCTTCACGCGATTGAGGAAATCGGGACGGACCAGCTCGATGTGCGACTTGGCACGCTCGAAGATGACCGGATTGTCGATCAGGATCTCGCCCACATCACGGCGCAGGTAGTCACGGATGGCGCGCACGATCACGTTGCTTTCCTGATGGATAAGCACGGGAGCGGAGCGATTCTGTGACGCCTTGTGGATGGAGTCCCAGTGGTTGAGCAGAACGTTCAGATCCCATTCCAGCTCTTCCGGGGACTTGCCCACACCTGCGGTACGCACGATGAGGCCCATGCCGTCCGGCACGGTCAGACCGCTCAAGGCTTCCTTGAGCTCGGTCCGCTCGTCACCCTCGATGCGGCGGGAGATACCACCGGCACGGGGGTTGTTCGGCATCAGCACCAGGTAGCTGCCCGCCAGACTGATAAAGGTGGTGAGGGCTGCACCCTTGGTGCCACGCTCTTCCTTATCGATCTGGACGATCACTTCCTGGCCTTCGCGGACCACTTCTTTGATGTTGGGACGACCCTGATAGGAATAGCCGGAGGGGAAGTAATTGCGGGCGATTTCCTTCAATGGCAGGAAACCGTGGCGCTCGGCGCCATAGTCAACAAAAGCAGCTTCAAGACTGGGTTCTACGCGGGTGATTTTACCCTTGTAAATGTTCGCTTTTTTCTGCTCGTGTCCCGGACTTTCAATATCCAAATCGTAGAGCTGTTGTCCGTCAACCAGCGCTACGCGCAACTCCTCTTCCTGAGTCGCGTTGATTAGCATTCTTTTCATTGAGTTCTCATTATTTTGTCATTTTGATTCCTCCACTGGGTCCTGCCGGCGCCGGCCTCGGGTCTTCAGCATACTTGGGCAACCTCCCGGTTGGGGTATGCATGAGGCGCAAACTAAGGGCACTCTGGTTCTGCCTTCTCGAGAAGGCATGAATTAAGGATACCGATGTGGAGACAATTAAACCGGTCTTGTTCGTGTTCTCCATGCGTTGTACCTCGCACCCGGGAACCGTCATGTTCTTGTATACACGGTGTTTCGGGATTGGGTGGCATAAATTTTGACCACTTAGTACAAGGCTTGAACACAATGACAAAACCTTGTTTATTATCCCATTTAAACCACTTTTATAGCAAGGTGCCATTTTTTAACAAAGCATGCAGCCAAGGGCCATCGGCAGTGTTAAAATCCGCCCCATGACACAGATACATCAACAAGTGCAGCTGCTCACCATCGAAGCTGAGCATGAAGGGCAGCGCATCGACAATTTTCTCAAGACTCAGCTAAAGGGCGTCCCCAAGAGCCTGATCTATCGCATCCTTCGCAAAGGCGAAGTGCGCGTCAACAAGAAGCGGATCAAACCCGAATACAAGCTCTGCGCCGGCGACGAGGTACGGGTTCCCCCTGTGCGCGTGGCGGAGAAGAACGAATTGCCCTCGGCCAACCTTGGCAGCATCCAGCGTCTGGAGAGCCAGATCCTGTTTGAAGACGAGGCCATGATAGTGCTGAACAAACCGTCCGGCATGGCCGTGCACGGCGGCAGTGGCCTGAGCTTCGGCGTCATCGAGGGACTGCGGGCCCTGCGCCCGGAAGCCCGCTTCCTGGAGCTGGTTCATCGGCTGGACCGTGACACTTCCGGTGTGCTGCTGGTTGCCAAGAAGCGCAGCGCCCTGCGCAGCCTGCATGAGCAGCTGCGGGTCAAGACCATGCGCAAGCAATACCTGGCGCTGGTGCGCGGCCAATGGCAGCCCCACGTCAAGGTGGTCAATGCGCCGCTGCGCAAGAATGACCTGCAATCCGGTGAGCGGGTGGTGCGCGTCAGCGGGGATGGCAAGCCATCCGAGACCCGCTTCCGCATCGCCCGTCAATTCGCCGAGGCGACCCTGATCGAGTGCAGCCCCATCACGGGTCGCACCCACCAGATCCGGGTGCATACCCAGCATGCCGGTCACCCCATCGCCTGTGATGACAAGTATGGGGAAGCGGCCTTTGATGAAAAAATGCGCGCCCAGGGCCTGAAACGACTATTTTTGCACGCCTGGAAGCTCAGCTTCACCCATCCGGTGGATGACAGGGAGATGCAGGTGGAAGCCCCGCTCGCTCCCGAGCTCGATGCCTTCCTGAGCAAGCTGGCTCGCTGATGCACGCTGTCCGCCTCGCCATCTTCGATTGGGACGGTACCCTGATGGATTCGGTGGGGCGGATTGTTGCCTGTGTGCAAGGGGCCGCCCGTGATTGCGGCGAAATTGTGCCGACGGCGCTGCAGACCCATCAGATCATCGGTCTCAGCCTGGAGGTGGGGATCCCCCGCTTGTTCGGGCTGGCGCCCGGTAGCGAGCGGGCCGCCGCCCTGATCGCCCGTTACCGCCATCACTATCTGCACGATGATACCCCGAGCCCCTTGTTTGCCGGGGCGAGCGAGTTGTTACACCAGTGGCACGCACAAGGCATAACTCTGGCGGTCGCCACCGGCAAGTCCCGGCGGGGGCTCGACAGGGTATTGGACGAGACGGGTCTGAGATCGCTGTTTACCGCCACCCGCGGCGCGGACGAGGCGAACTCCAAACCCGATCCCCTGATGTTGACCCAGATCCTAGATGAGCTGGGGTTGGCGCCTCACCAGGCGGTGATGATAGGGGATTCCATCCACGACATGGCGATGGCAGAGGCGCTTGCCATGCCGCGTATCGGCGTGACCTGGGGTGTCCATGACAGAAGCAGGCTGGCGGAGCATGCACCCGACGCCATCGTCGATACCATGAGCCAGCTGCGGCAACTGCTTGCTTGAGTCGTATCGCAACTGAGTGATCGTAAAACGGGAGCCATAACGGCTCCCGTTTTTTTATCTCTATTTTGCCCACGTTTATGGCAGGGCCAGCCCGTGGCTCTCCAGCAACTCGATCAGGCCGATGAGAGGCAGGCCGATCAATGCGTTGGGATCGCGTCCCTCCAGCGCCTTGAACAGCACGATCCCCATGCCTTCACACTTGAAGCTGCCGGCACAATCCAGCGGCAATTCCTCTTCTACGTAGCGGCGAATGGCGGCCTCGTCCAGACTGCGAAAATGTACTGTGAAGAGCTCCACCAGTTGTTCAACCCGGCCGCTTGCCGCATCCAACACGCACAGGCCGGTATAAAAGGTGACGCTCTTACCTTGCGCGGCCATCAGCTGCGTAACCGCCTTCTCTATGGTTCCCGGTTTGCCGAGGATCTGGCCATCGCACACGCACACCTGATCAGAGCCGATGATCAGCCCCTGATCATGGGTTCGAGCGACGGCATTCGCCTTGGCGTGGGCCAGCCTCGCGACCAGCGCCTGGGCCGATTCACCCGGCAGGGGGGATTCGTCCACATCGGGGGAGGCGCACTGAAACGGCAGGCCGAGTTTTTCCAGCAGTACCTTGCGATAGCGGGAGGTGGAGGCGAGGATCAGGGAGGGCTTCATGTTCTTACTATATCCAGATATAAATCAATCGGTTGATTCTATATGGCCGTTCTGGCTTGCGCAAACCTGGGCCTTGTCATCAGCCAGGCGGCAAGCAGGGGTCAGGAAAGGGCTAATTGCTTCAATCCTCACTCATTTGTCTGCCGAGTCAGACAGCGTGGCCTCGAAAAACGGCTATAAGCAATAAGGACATAGGGCTGGAGAGCGGGATGAACAAATACTGTGTGCTGATCTTGATGTGGGTGTCCCTCTCGAGCTGGGGACAGGGGTGGCAGCCCCAGCAGGGGGAGGGCGGTGTCCAGCTCTGGACCCAGTCCCACCCTCCCGGCCCCTACCTGGCACTGCGTCTGGAGATGCGGGTCATGGCCGCCCCCGCCACCTTGTTGAGCGTCTTGCGAGACACGAGCCGTCATCGGGAGTGGTTACCCAAGAGTCGCGAGGTGCGGGTGCTCGCCACATCCGGGCCGGATGATGAGCTGGTGTATACCCGACTGGAATCTCCCTGGCCGGTGCAGGACAGGGAGCTCATCACCCGCTCCCATGTGTCGAGGCGAGCCGATTGTGGACTCGAACTCAAAGTATGGGCGGAGCCGGATGCACTGAGAATACGCTCGGGCCTGGTGCGGATCCGGGACAGCAGTGGACGTTGGCAGGCCTTGCCACAAGAGGATGGCAGCACATTGATCCGGCTCGAGACTTATACCAACCCGGGCAACAACTTGCCGGGCTGGCTGGTCAATCCCATTGCCATCAAGGCTGCACTCGAGAGCTTTCAGGCCATTCGCCGGCTGATGGAGGCGGCGCCCAAATCGCAACACCAGCAAAGTTTGCTGGCAGCCAACGTCCGTTGTGTCGCGACCCCTTGAGATCCTGCTTCAAGCGATGACTAGAGCCGCCCAGAATCAGTCGTTTTCGACCAATACGGGGCAGGTCGCCGGGCTGTCGGCCCGGTTGGCGAGTACCGACTCGATGCGATAGAGGCCATCATAATCGGCGGCCATTCCCTCGCTATTGGCATTGTCTTCAAAATGGCCGGTGATCTCGACATAAAGTGGGCGAGGGGAGTCAGGATGGGCGTCATTCAACTTGCTCAAGGCGTTTTGCAAGGGTTGTAGCACACTTTTCTCGCCCTGGATCCAGAATGCGTTGTCCGAGCCACAGGGAATGAAGACGTCGACGTCCCCCTCCCGGTAGTAGTGTCCTGTGGTTTTCTCTTCGGCAGCGGCGGGCAGCAGATATCCGCCCAGCAGCAGGATCAGGATGAATGACCAGGGGGTCAGGCCTTTCGTGAACATGTCCCGATCTCCTCATGGGAACCGTCATGATCCTAGGGCAAAGAAGCTGATATGACTGCAGTTTTTTTGACTCTTGCGTCAGTTCCAGTCGATGAAGGCGAGGGGAGCTGAGCCGTTACACATCATGCTTCCTCGATGCGCCTGTCTACGGTCAAGAGGAGGTGCACTTCGCAGGATCCTGTATTGGATCCTGCTGTTTGTGGCATAATCAGTTACCGATGAACACAAGTTCCTGTATTCAGGGCCTTGTGCGGTTAAAATCATCGGCGGTAAGGACTTTTTCCTTTGACTATCCCCTGTTGGACCTATAATATTCGCGCCCTATGCAAAAGGTGAAGTTGCCCGTTAAGGTTGATCCAGTCCGTAATGCCTTGAAGCTACTCGACTATGTCGGGATAGTGGAAAAGTCGCAGATGCCCAGATTGGAAGCATCAACCGAAGGCTTGCAAAGTGATGTTGATGTCACCCTGCAGTTTGGTAAAGACATCCAGAAGTTGACCGTTATGAAAGGCACTGCCCATGCCAAGGTTGACCTGGTTTGCCAACGTTGTGGTGAGACATTCGAACACCTTTGTGAAGCTGATTTTATCTACACTCCGCTGTTTGAAAAAACAAACGAGGAAGAACTGCCGGAAGCTTATGAGCCCATTGAATTGGACGAAAACGGCGAGATAGATCTTCATCAAATCCTGGAGGATGAACTCATCCTCTCGTTGCCTCAAGTGGCCATGCATCCCCTGGATGTCTGCCCGCGAGGAAACATGGAGATGACCTGGGGTGATATCGAACCTGCTGATGAGCGGCCGAATCCCTTTGCAGTTCTTGAAGAGCTCAAACGTAAGTGAATTTTTAGGAGTTAGCCTACCATGGCCGTACAACAGAACCGTAAAACCCGCGCCAAGCGTGGCATGCGTCGTTCCCACGATGCTCTGACCACTGCTGCACTGACTGTTGATCAGACCAGTGGCGAAATTCATCGTCGTCACCACGTGACTGCCGATGGTTTCTACCGCGGTAAAAAGGTAATCGCTTAAGGATTGCCTTTGTCTACGCAAACTGTCGCGCTAGACATAATGGGGGGAGATATTGGCCCCTCGGAAACAGTGCCTGCCGCCGTGCAGGCACTGTCTCTTCTGCCTCAGCTCAAACTGATTCTGGTCGGTGATCAACACCAGACCACCTCTCTGCTACAGCAACATGGCTTGCTGGATCATCCCCGCGTTCGTTTCGTACATGCCTCTCAAGTGGTTGGCATGGGTGACAAGCCGATCGTCGCGTTGCGTACCCTGAAAGACTCCTCCATGCGGATCGTGCTGGATCTGGTGAAAGCCGGTGAGGCCGATGCCTGCGTCAGTGCTGGCAACACCGGGGCCCTGATGGCCATGGCCAAGTGCGTGCTCAAATCCCTGCCCGGTGTCGACAGACCCGCCCTCATCAAGGCTCTGCCAACTTTGGGTGGCAAGCGCACCGTGATGTTGGATCTTGGTGCCAACGTGAGCTGCGATGCCGATACCTTGCTGCAGTTTGCTGTGATGGGGTCGGTGGTCGCCGAGCGGGTGGAGGGGATCCCGTCCCCCCGGGTGGCGCTTCTCAACGTGGGGGAGGAGGAGATCAAGGGCAATGACCTGGTGCGGCACAGTGCCGAGCTGCTGCGTCAGTGTCCGGCGCTCAACTTCGTCGGCTTCATCGAGGGGGACAGGATCTTCAGCGGTGACAGCGATGTGATCGTCTGCGACGGTTTTGTGGGCAATGTAGCGCTCAAGACCGCCGAAGGGGTGGTGCGGATGATGGCCGAACTGGCCGGATATCCCCGTAAAAAACGCAGTTTTCTTGGTCGACTCGCCGGATTTATGTTCAAACGGCGTTTTTCTTACCTGAACCCCGACCAGTATAATGGCGCGAGTCTGTTAGGATTGCGCGGCATTGTGGTAAAAAGCCATGGGCGGGCCGAACGGCGCGCTCTGTGTCATGCGATCCTGCTGGCCGCACAAGAGGCCAAGCATCAGCTTCCATTGCAAATTGCAGATCGCCTTGAATCTGTCTTTTCCGACAGGGATTTATAAAACTCTATGCATAGCAAAATTCTGGGTACTGGCAGTTACCTGCCGAGTTCGGTGCGTACCAATGCCGATCTTGAACAGATGGTGGAAACCAGTGACGAGTGGATCGTGGAACGTACCGGGATCCGTGAGCGCCGCATCGCCGGGGCCGACGAGACCGTCGCTACCCTGTCTCATCAGGCTGCCTTGCGGGCACTGGACGCGGCGGGCTTAACCGCCGCCGATCTGGACATGATAGTGCTGGCCACCACCAGTGCCGAAAACGCCTTCCCGGCCGCGGCCTGCGAACTGCAGGGGCTGCTCGGGGTGCCGGGGATCCCGGCTTTTGACGTGGCTGCCGCCTGCGCCGGTTTCACCTACGCCCTCGCCGTGGCCGATCAGTTCGTCAAATCCGGCGCCGCCCGCAACGTCCTGGTGGTCGGTGCGGACGTCTTGTCCCGCATGTGCGATCCCAAGGACCGCGGCACCATCATCATCTTCGGTGACGGGGCAGGGGCCGTGGTGATCGGGGCGAGCGAGACGCCGGGCATCATCTCCACCCATCTGCATGCCGATGGCCGTTATGGGGATCTGCTGAAATTGCCACAGCCCCACCGTGGCATGCCGGGGGCCGAACTCGAAGCCTACATGTATATGAAGGGCAACGATGTGTTCAAGGTCGCGGTGACACGTCTGAGCGAGATCGTGACCGAGACCCTTGCCGCTAACGGTATCGATCCCAGCGAGCTCGACTGGCTGGTGCCGCACCAGGCGAACTTCCGCATCATCAGTGCCACCGCCAAGAAACTCGGCATGGGGCTGGACAAGGTCGTGCTGACTCTCGACAAGCACGGCAATACCTCTGCCGCCTCCGTGCCCATTGCCTTCGATGAAGGGGTGCGTGATGGCCGGATCAAGCCAGGCCAGCTAGTGTTGCTGGAAGCCTTCGGCGGTGGTTTCGCCTGGGGTTCTGCGCTGGTGCGCTTCTGATATCAAGCCGCGCCCTTGCCATGTGTCTCGGGCGCCCGCTTACCGATTTCGTCTTACCTTAAAGGAATCAATGATGACCCGATTTGCCATTGCCTTCCCGGGACAAGGCTCCCAGAGCGTCGGCATGCTGGCCGAGTTGGCCGAGCAACACGCCGTGATTAAAGAGACCTTCGCCGAGGCGAGCCAGGTGCTGGGTTACGATCTGCTGGCCCTGGTCATGGCTGGACCGGCCGAAGATCTGAACAAGACCTGGCGTACCCAACCTGCGCTGCTGACCGCCTCCGTCGCCCTCTGGCGCCTGTGGCAACAGCAGGGTGGGGCGACCCCGGCCGTGATGGCCGGTCACAGCCTGGGGGAATATTCCGCCCTGGTGTGCAGCGGCGCCCTCAACTTTGCCGATGCGGTCAAGCTGGTCGAGCTGCGAGGCCTCGCCATGCAGGAAGCCGTGCCGGAAGGCACAGGTGCCATGGCCGCCATCATAGGCCTAGATAACGACTCCATCGCCGCCAACTGCGAGAAGGCGGCCCAGGGTCAGGTTGTTTCCCCGGTCAACTTCAACTCCCCGGGCCAGGTGGTTATTGCCGGTCACAAGGAAGCGGTCGAGCGCGCCAACGTGCTGATGAAAGAGTCCGGCGCCAAGCGTGCACTGCCGCTGCCGGTCTCGGTACCGTCACACTGCGCCCTGATGAAACCGGCTGCCGAAAAGCTGGCCGCCGCGCTGGATGGGATCGAGATCAAGGTTCCTGTCATCGCAGTCATCAATAATGTGGACGTCTCCTGTGAACAGGATCCGGCCGCCATCAAGCAAGCCCTGGTGCGTCAGCTGTTCAGCCCGGTTCGTTGGACCGAGACCGTTGAGCGGATGGCAAACGACGGCGTCACCCTCGAAATCGAGATGGGACCGGGCAAGGTATTGACCGGGCTGGCCAAGCGCATCGACTCGCGCGTGGAAGGTGTTCACGCCAACGATGCCGCCTCTTTCGAGCAGGCGCTGGCTCAAGTCAAGTAAACAGGAGCAGAACATGAGTTTTACCGATAAAGTAGTTCTGGTGACCGGCGCCAGCCGTGGCATCGGCCGTGCGATTGCCGAAACCTTCGCGGCCCGTGGCGCCAAGGTAGTGGGGACCGCCACCAGCGAGAGCGGCGCCGCCGCCATCAGCGCCTATCTGGGCGAGCAGGGCTGCGGCATGGCACTGAACGTGACCAGCCAGGAATCCATCGAAGCCGTCTTTGCCGACATCAAGGCGCGTTTTGGCGACATCGACATTCTCATCAACAACGCCGGTATCACCCGTGATAACCTGTTGATGCGTATGAAAGATGATGAGTGGAACGAGATCATCGACACCAATCTCACCTCCCTGTACCGTCTGAGCAAGCCGGTGCTGCGTGCAATGATGAAGAAGCGCCATGGTCGCATCATCAGCATTGGTTCCGTGGTCGGTACCATGGGTAACGCGGGTCAGGTCAACTATGCTGCCGCCAAGGCGGGTCTGGTGGGCTTTACCAAGTCCCTTGCCCGTGAAGTGGCCTCCCGTGGCATCACGGTCAATGCGGTGGCCCCTGGTTTTATCGAAACCGATATGACCAAGGCACTGAACGAAGATCAGCGTGCCGGCATCATGAATCAGGTGCCTGCGGCCCGTTTGGGCGATCCGAAAGAAATTGCTGCCGCTGTGGTATTCTTGGCGTCTGATGACGCTGCTTATATCACCGGCGAAACCCTGCATGTTAATGGCGGGATGTACATGGTGTAATCAATTTGTCGTGAGATCTGTTCAAATTTGCGATAGTACGCCGAAGTTTGGCGAATTTCGTGGTTTGACCAGCGGCAAGCTACTTGCAAACTCACGTCAATTGAATACACTACCCCAACCAGACGCAATAGCGTATTTTTAAAGGAAAATTCAGGTCATGAGCAACATCGAAGAACGCGTAAAGAAAATCATCATCGAACAACTGGGTGTTAAAGAGGAAGACGTTAAGAACGCTGCCTCCTTCGTCGACGACCTGGGCGCTGACTCTTTGGATACCGTTGAACTGGTAATGGCGCTGGAAGAAGAATTCGATACCGAAATTCCTGATGAAGAAGCCGAGAAGATCACCACTGTTCAAGCGGCTATCGATTACATCACCGCTAATCAGGAATAAGTTCCTGTTCTGAAAGAAGCGGCCCAAGGGCCGCTTCTTTTATGTTTACTCCTTTTCAAAATACCTCTCGGAGACTAGCTCAGTGTCAAAACGCAGAGTCGTGGTAACCGGCCTGGGGATGCTTTCCCCGGTGGGAAACACTGCCGAATCCAGCTGGCAAGCCCTGCTCAACGGGCAGAGCGGCATTTCCCTCATCGAGCATTTCGACGCCAGCGAGTTTGCGACCCATTTCGCAGGTCTGGTCAAAGAGTTCGATCCCGAACAATATGGCATCAACCGCAAAGAAGCCCGCAAGATGGATCTCTTCATCCAGTACGGCGTGGCGGCGGGTGTGCAGGCGCTGGATGATTCCGGCCTGGTCATCAACGAAGACAATGCCGAGCGGGTTGGCGTCGCCATCGGCTCCGGTATCGGCGGCCTGGGTCTCATCGAGCAGAACCACAGCAGTCTCATCAACGGCGGCCCGCGCAAGCTGAGTCCCTTCTTCGTGCCATCCACCATTATCAATATGGTGTCCGGTCATCTCTCCATCATGAAGGGCCTGCAAGGTCCGAACATCGCCGTGACCACCGCTTGTACCACGGGTACCCATGCCATCGGCATGGCCGGTCGCATGATCGCCTACGGTGATGCGGACGTCATGGTCGCCGGCGGTACCGAGAAAGCATCCACCCCCATGGGGATGGGCGGCTTTGCGGCAGCCAAGGCGCTCTCCACCCGCAACGACGAGCCCCAGAAGGCGAGCCGTCCGTGGGACAAGGATCGCGATGGCTTCGTGCTGGGTGACGGTGCCGGTGTGCTGGTACTGGAAGAGTACGAACACGCCAAGGCGCGCGGCGCCAAGATCTACGCCGAGCTGGTTGGCTTTGGCATGAGCGGCGATGCCTACCATATGACGGCACCTCCCGCCGATGGCAACGGTGGCGCGCGCGCCATGAAGAATGCCATCAAGGATGCCAGCATTGCCCCCGAGCAGATCGGTTACATCAATGCCCACGGCACCTCCACCCCTCTTGGGGATGTGGCTGAGCTGCGCGGCATGAAGCAGGTGTTTGGCGAACACGCCAAGTCACTGATGATCAGCTCCACCAAGTCGATGACCGGCCACCTGCTGGGCGCCGCTGGCGCCATCGAGGCCATCATCACGGTGTTGTCCCTTCGGGATCAGATGGTGCCACCCACCATCAACCTGGACAACCCGGACGAGGAGTGCGATCTGGATCTGGTGCCCCACGTGGCCAAGGCCGGTCAGTTCGACTATGCCCTGTCCAATTCGTTTGGTTTCGGCGGCACCAATGGCTCCCTGATCTTCAAACGCGTATAATTCTCGCTGGGCATTTGCCAAGCGCAGAGTCAGGCCCGATACCCTGGTATCGGGCCTTTTTTATCAAAGGGACACGCATGTTGATCAATGGAATGCCAACAGAAGCCTTGTCTGCCAGAGATCGCGGTCTGGCGTATGGAGACGGTCATTTCACCACCATGCAGGTGAAACAGGGCCAGGTTGTCTGGTGGCCGGATCACCTGACACGGCTGCAACACGCCAGCACCCGACTCGGCTTTGCCGCCGTACCCTGGGATCTGCTTTCGGAAGAAGTGGCGCAACTTGCAGCGGGTCAGGCACAGGCTGTCGTGAAGGTGATGCTGACCCGCGGCAGCGGCGGGCGGGGTTATGATGCTGCAGGTTGCGACTCGCCCACCCGCATCGTCTCCCTTGCCGACTACCCGGCTCATTACCCGAGCTGGCAGCAGGATGGCATTGCCGCCCTGGTATGCCGGCAGCATCTCGGCGATGCCCCCATGCTGGCGGGGCTCAAGACCCTCGGGCGTCTGGAGCAAGTTTTATTGAAGAGCGAACTTGCCGCGCGCGGCGGGGTCGAAGGTATAGTATTGAACAGCCGTGGATTTCTGGTAGAAGGAGTCAGCGCAAATCTGTTTTGGCGTCGTGGCAAGACGGTGTTCACCCCGGATCTCTCCCACGGTGGGGTCGAGGGGATCATGCGCAAGCGGGTGATCCTGATGCTTAAACAGATGGGCATTGAACTGCGTGTCGTGGAGGCTCCGCTGGAGTCACTGTGGCAGGCCGAAGAAGTATGGCTGACCAATACCCTGATGGGCATAGTGCCGGTGACCGGCATCGGGGATGTGCACTATCCCAGCCCGGTATTGATCCGCCGTTTACAGGAGCGTTTGGTCATTGAAGTTTAATCGGCTTTACACCCTGCTCGCGGGGGCGGCCCTCACGGTTGCCGTCGCCGGGGGCTATGTATATTACAAATGGCAAGAAGTGGAGACACTCACCAACAAGGGGCCGACGCGCCTCTTCACCGTCGAGAAGGGTGCCCATGCGGCGCGCCTGATCGCCGAGTTGGGGGAGGGGGACGCGGCGCCCTGGGCGGTGCGACTCTGGTTGCGCGGTCATCCTGAACTGGTGGCCATCAAGTCAGGGACCTATGAGATCAAGGAAGGGGCCCCCCTCAAGGAGACCCTCTCCCTGTTTGCCTCCGGCAAGGAGTTTCACTTCAGCCTCACCTTCGTGGAAGGATCCCGCTTCGAGGATTGGCAGAAGCAGCTCTCCAGCGCCCCTTATCTGGAGCGGCTGACGGTGGAGCAGGATGAGACGGAGATCGCCCAGGAGCTGGGCATAGAGAACGGTAAGCTGGAAGGCTGGTTCCTGCCAGAGACTTATGCTTATACCACTCACGCCAGCGATATTTCCATCTTGCGCCGCGCCTATCAGGACATGCGGGCCTTCCTGCAGGAGAGCTGGGACAAGCGTCAGGCCAACCTGCCCTACAAGACGCCTTACGAGGCGTTGATCATGGCCTCCATCATCGAAAAAGAGACCGGCCAACCGGACGAGCGGGCGCAGATCGCCTCCGTCTTCGTCAATCGCCTGCGTCTTGGCATGAAGTTGCAGACCGATCCCACCGTCATCTACGGGGTCAAGGACAGGTATGATGGCAACATTCGCCGCAGCGATCTGACCGATGTGAACCCGTACAACACCTATGTGATCGACGGTCTGCCGCCAACTCCCATCGCCATGCCAGGCAAGGCGTCCATCGAGGCCGCGCTAAATCCCCTGTCGACCGATTATCTCTATTTCGTCGCCAAGGGGGGCGGGGCCCATCAATTCTCCAAGACCCTCGATGAACACAATCGAGCGGTTCGCGAATACATATTGAAGAAACCCTAATGTCGAAATTTATTGTAATTGAAGGACTTGAGGGAGCAGGGAAGAGCTCTGCCGTGGGTTATGTCACCGACTATCTGGCGGCCCATGGCATCAAACGAGTGGAGTGCACCCGAGAGCCGGGGGGCACCCCGCTGGCCGAGCGGATGCGCGCCATCGTCAAGGAGGTGCACGAGGAGCGCCTCACCATCGAAGCGGAATTGCTGCTGATGTATGCCTCCCGGGTGCAACTGGTGGAGACCCGGATCAAACCGGCGCTGGCCGATGGCGTCTGGGTGGTGGGGGACAGGCACGATCTCTCCTCCCAGGCCTATCAGGGCGGCGGTCGCGGCATCGATGCCAAGCTCATCGGCGCCATCAAGCAGGCGGTGCTCGGCGACTTCAAGCCGGACTTGACCCTGTATCTGGATATCGATCCCGCCATCGGTTTGCAGCGGGCGCGCCATCGCGGCGAGCTGGACAGGATCGAGCTGGAGCAGCTGGGTTTCTTTGTGCGCACCCGTACCCGTTACCTGGAGCTCGCGGCCCAGGATGATTCCATCAAGGTGATCGATGCCGGTAAAACCCCGGCCGAGGTCAAGGCCGCCATCGAATCGGCCCTCGGCCACTACCTGGCGAGCGAGCCCTCATGTATCCCTGGCTGATCCCGGACTGGCAGGCCTTGAGTCAAAGTGCCCAGTGTGGTCGCCTCGGCCACGCCTGGTTGCTGCTCGGCGATCCCGGTCTTGGCAAGGATCAGCTGGCCGAGCGCTTGGCCAGGTTGCATCTTTGCCAGCAACCCGAGGCGGGTGAGCCTTGTGGTCGTTGTCACTCCTGCCAGTTGCTGGAGAAGGGTCATCACCCGGATCTGGGCACCATCAGCAGTGACAGCAAGACCATCGGCGTCGAGGCCATTCGCGAGATCTGCGGCCGCTTGCAGACCACCTCCCAGCTCGGTCGCGGCAAGGTGGTGATCATCCCGGATGCGGAGCGCATGACCGAATCCGCCGCCAATGCCTTGTTGAAAACTCTGGAAGAGCCGGCCGGCGACAGCCTGCTGCTGCTCATCGCTTCCAAGGTGTCGCGCCTGTTGCCGACCATCTTGAGCCGTTGCCACAAGCATGTCTGTCAGCTGCCGACGGAAGGGGAGACGCTGAACTGGCTCGCAGAGCAAGGGCATCAGGCGACCCAGGCACAGGTGCGGATCTGCCAGGGGGCGCCACTGCGGGTACTCCGTTACATCGAAGATCAGCAAGATGGCGCGCGCCGCACCCTGCTCGAAAGTTTCGTGGCCTTGTCACAGACGCCGACTCGCGCGGCCAGCGTCTGTTCTCAACTTGCGGAAGACAGCCAGGTGCGGCTGCACTGGTTGCAGCTGTTTTTATGCGATGCCCTCAAGACCCAGGCCGGTTGCGGTCATCATCAGCTGGCCATGCCGGATCTCGCGGCCCTCAGCCAGCAGCTGGCCGAGCGTCACTCCAGTGAAAAATTGCTGGAGGCGGAGCAACAGCTGGTCGCCCTGAAGTCAGCCTGCCAGCCGGGTCAGCTCTCCAACCCCACCATTCATCTGATGAACTGGCTCAACCGCTGGTTATGACATCGGTCAAGCAAACAAACAGGGTTATGTATGTTACTCGTTGATTCCCACTGTCACCTCGATCGCCTGAGCTACGGCAGCAAGCAGACCGACATGGCCGATGTGCTGGCGAAAGCCGCGGCGCTGGAGGTGGGATACTTTTTGTGTGTGAGCGTGACCCAGGCCCAGTTCCCGACCATGCTGGCGGCGATCGCCCCTTATCCCCAGGTGTTTGCCTCCTGCGGTGTGCACCCGCTCAATCAGGATCCCGGCGTCGATGCTGATCTGCTGTTGACCCAGGCGGCAGACCCCAGCGTCGTCGCCATCGGCGAGACGGGGCTCGATTATTTCTACTCGCCGGAAAACAAGGAAGTGCAACAGGCTTCCTTCCGTGAGCACATCCGGGTGGCGCGGGCGCTGAACAAGCCGCTGATCATCCACACCCGGGATGCCCAGCAAGATACCTTGCAGATCATGCGCGAAGAGGGGGCCGACCAGGTGGGTGGTGTGTTGCACTGCTTCACCGAATCCCTCGAGATGGCCGAGGCTGCGATGGCAATGGGTTTCTACATCTCCATCTCAGGTATAGTTACCTTCAAGAATGCCGCCGCCTTGCAGTCCGTGGTCAAGGCCTTGCCCCTCGAGCGACTGCTGGTCGAAACCGACTCGCCGTATCTTGCCCCCATTCCCTATCGGGGGAGGGAGAACGAACCCGCCTTCGTGCGAGACGTCGCCCAATTCATCGCCGACCTGCGCGAGATCCCGCTGGCGGTGTTGGCCGAGGCCACCAGCCACAACTTCTTCGAGCTGTTCAAGCTGGCAAAAAAATAACCGACAAGGCCCCATCAACGGGGCCTTTTTATTTTAAATCGCCAGCATAATCCACCTGATAAAAACGAAGATGAAAGCATGTTATCTCTCACAAGATAGCCACGGGAGGGAGCGACTCAGCTTCTGCAGACGGGTGAAATGGAACTCGGAAGGTGGAGAGGATCCTGGATGTCGAAGGGGTTAAAACCCATACCCTATAAGTATCGATAATATTCATTATCGATACTTGATGGATCTGCAAGATCCTGTAAGATCCTCTCGAACTCCGATTTGAATCATAGGCTTACGTGACTTACCCCAGCATCTCAAACCCCGTTCATCAGTCATTGCAGACGGTATTCGATCCCCAGCTCAACAGCCGGGCGAGACGATTCCTGCGCAGCGCCAAGGCAGACTCGACCCTCAATGCCTACGAGGCGGATACCCGCATCTTCGTCTACTGGTGTCAGCTGCAGCAGCTGGATCCGCTGCAAACCACCCATCACGACATCATGAACTTCCTGGCGGATCAGGCCGACGGCATTCTCGCCGACTGGGTCTGGCTCGATAAGCGGGAAGGGAAGGGGGAGCTTCGCAACGGTGAACCACGCAAACCCGCGACCCTGGTGCGGCGTCTCGCCGGCATTCGCTACGCCTTCAAGCAGAAAGGCATCCATCCCATGCCGACCGAGCATGCGGAGATCAAGGAGATGATGCGCGGCATAGTGCGCCTCGGTGATAACCGCAAGCGCAAGACAGGGGCCCTGACCCTGCAGCCACTGACCCAGGTGCTGGACGAGATAGACACCAGCAACCTCGCAGGCTTGCGGGATCACACCCTGCTGCTGCTGATGTTCAGCGGCGCCCTGCGCCGCTCGGAAGCGGCCCGCATCGAGGTGAGCGATCTCGACTTCGTAGGGCAGGGGATAAGGCTGCGCCTCAAGCCAAGCAAGCATCAGCTGCATGAAACCGAGATCGCTCTCATCCCGGGCAGGCACCATTGCCCCGTGTCAGCGCTGCGCCGCTGGCTGCAGAAAAGCCGAATTAACGAGGGGCCGCTATTTCGCCGTATGAACCGCTGGGGCCAGCTGATGCCAGATCCCCTAGGTCCTCAGGGTATCAACCTGATGATCAAGCGGCGTACCGGTCAGGTCATCGACAGCCTCTATGTCAGTGGCCATAGCCTGCGCCGAGGCTTCATCACCTCGGCGGTCACCGCCGGCAAACCCATGAACAAGATCATCGAGGTGACCCGCCACAAGGACATGCGAACCTTGCAGGAATACTTCGACGATGCCCACAAGTTCTCCGATCACGCCCTCGATGGACTGCTTTGAGATAACCGCGCCACGGCCTTTTTTATGTTAAATTGTATCTTGTTGATCCAATGGTATATTTAGCCGTCTCCCTTTACTGCCAGCCAACCACCTCCCAAGAGAGGAGGAAAAGAGGGCAGGGGAAGCGTCTCTCGCAACGATCAGCATACCGGTGAGAGATAACATTACCGAAAACAGGATCTTTCAAGGTCATATGAGCCAGAAAAATACGCCAGAAAAAACGCCGTCAGAGCCACAGGACAATGCCGAGCGCCAGCGCCAACACGTGAAGCGCAAGCAGGAGAGTCACAGTCGGTTGCAGTGCTGGATAAGCAATCGTCACGCCGAGCGGCTGCATGAACTCGGCCTGCATCTGGAAGACAGTCAGGCATCCCTCATCGAGCAGGCGATCGACCTGCTCTATCAACACGAGCTGGTGCCGCAATATGTTGAAGAGCGTCGTGACGATAAAAGTGAAGAGCCATCCCGGGCAGACAGTATCGATTGAGCAGAATGAGCGCATCGCGGGAATAAAAAAAGCCAGGTACGAATTCCTTGTACCTGGCATAGGGGAATTGGCTCCTTGCAGAGCCGTGCGCTAACTGGTGTGCGGATAGCTTTAAGCTTAGACAAGGCTCGAAGCAATTCAAGATCTGAGTAAAAGTTCAACCAGAGTGGAGGTTTTTCAGACTCGTTCAGGTGTTAAACTGCTCAATATCCCGATTTGGATCCGCCACCAGCGGGGAAGGCACGCAAATACGCGCCTCCCGCCAGACACCTCAACCGCTGAACAGGTTGTTGTCACGCACCAGCTCACGGGGGAGGGCATTCTTGATGCGACTGCCGACCCATTTCCCCATGCCCAGCGGATGTCCCTGATAGCGGACGATCACCTCTCCGCTGCCGGGGGCCTGCTCTGGCCAGACATCCCGCCCCATCATGTATTCCCGCGCATTGGCGGCGTCCAGTTCGACAATGCCCTGGGTCACCGCGTCGCCATAGGCCAGCGCCCACTCGTGGGTCAGTCGATACCCCTTCTTGAAGGTCTCCGCCAACTTGATGCCGATGCGATCGAAGCGCAGCTTGCCCTGCAACTGCTCAAATTCGTGGGGGAAAAGCCAGATCTCGTCATTGCGGCCATAGAGCACGCCGCGCGGCGCCACCCCGAAGTTATCTGCTATCTCGCGCGCCATGGGCTCGGATTCTTTGGCAGGCAGCGGCAGATAGGGGAACTTGCCGAGCTTGCCCGGTTTGAACATGGTGTTGGCCACGGAGTGATGCTTGCGCAGGCGGGCGACGAAGAACCCTTCGCTGTCAAAGATCTGGGGCCAGACGTGCAGGTAGCCCTCAGGGGTGCAGGCCTGCTCAGCGTCCGGGAAGAGATCCCCTAGGGAGTCAAAGCTCAGGGCATCGCCGAATTTGTCCAGCAGGGACTGGCAGATGGCCTGGTTCTCCTGTTCGCTCAAGGTGCAGGTGGAGTAGACCAGCACGCCGCCCGGTTTGAGGGCATGGAAGGCGCTTTCCAGCAGGCCCGCCTGCACCTCGGCTATCTCATTTATGCTCTCGATGCTCCAGTTGCGCAGGGCGTCTTCGTCCTTGCGCACCGTGCCTTCCCCCGAGCAGGGAGCGTCGAGCAGGATGGCATCGAAGATCTCCGGCAACCACTGGCCAAACACCTTGGCATCGAAATGGGTCATGCCGACGTTGGTGACACCGCAGCGCTGGATATTGGCGCTGAGCACCTTGAGTCGGCTGCTGGAATATTCGTTGGCGACCAGCATGCCCTGATTGTCCATCAAGGCCGCTATCTGGGTAGTCTTGGAGCCCGGCGCCGCCGCCGCATCCAGCAAGATGCCATCCCGTTTGACCTTGTCGCTGGCAAACAGCGCCGTCACCGGCAGCATGGAGCTCGCCTCCTGGATATAGAAGAGGCCACTCAAGTGCTCGGCGGTATTGCCAAGGGGCACGCTCTCATCGTCTCGCGTCAGCCAAAAACCTGTCTCGCACCAGGGCACGGGATCCAGCTGCCAGCCCAGTGGCTGCATCTTGCAGGCAAAATCTTGCACGCCGATCTTGAGGGTATTGACCCGAATGCTGCGCCTAAGCGGTCGTCGACAACTCGCCACGAATTCATCCAGCGAGAGGTGGGCCGGCATGATGGCCTGGATATGGCGCAAAAAGTGATCGGGAAGATAGGTGTTGTCGTGCACTGTGCTCTCTCGCAGACCCAAAATGAGGGGCGATATCTTAGCACAGCCTGAGCCGTTTCTTCAGGGAGCTTTCACTGCGCCATAGGCCAGCAACCAATAAAAAACCGGCCCTAGGCCGGTTCTTTATATACGTCAGCTGACTCAGGGCTGGATGCGGGGGCTCCACTCCAGCCAATCCTTCTCCGCCTTGCCATAGAGGGGATAGCTGTGACCGGATTTGACGGTGGGGCCCATCTCCCGCTCCGGGGTGTTGAAGGCGATACCGCCGGCCAGCAGGCTCTGCACGGTTTCCACCTCTATGGTACCGCCGGTCAGGCCTATGTCGGCCTTGACGCCGGAGACATTCCAGAAGCGGCTGTTGGCCCGCACCAGGTGGGCGTACTGCTTGTCGACATTCACGTCGATCAACACCTCGCTGCCATCGCGCGCCAGTGCGACCTGGGTGACGCTGCCGACAACCAGCTTGCGGAACAGCAGGGGGCTGCCGATGCTGATCCCGCTGACCGAGGGGCTCTTGAGAGTCAGTGCCAGCCCGATGGGGCCGCTCTGGCTCAATGGGAAACGCTCCTTGCTCGCGCCCTGGCCCGGGCTTGCCTCGATGAAGACCCCCTTGATCAGGGTATCGAGGTGCGACACGCCCCCCAGTCCCAGCTTGGCCTGCACCAGGGTGAAGCGGGCACCGGACTGCAGGAAGCGATCGGCATACTGCTTGTCCAGCTCGGCCTTGAAGCTGACCTGGCCGAGGGCGGGATCCAGTTCGACCTGCTCAACCTTGCCGATATCGACCCCGCGGTAACGGATGGGGCTGCCCACCCCTAGCCCCGGGTTGTTGTCGGCGGTCAGCGTCAGGGTGCGCACCTGGGTTCTGGCCTGCTCCTTGCTGTCGAACAGCTGATGACTGCTGCGACCGGTACCGAGCCTGTCGAACTCGATGGCGCCGCGCAGCAGGGTGGCGAGGTTGCCCACCTTGACCTGCACGCCATCCAGCCGCACCTTGCCGTCGATGGCCGCTTTCTTCCAGAACTGGGGTTGTTGCTTGAGCAGGGGGGCATAGACGGCATCTATCTCAAGTTCGATCTCGACCCCCTTGGCATCGGCCTTCAATGCCTTGACCCTGCCGGCCTCGAGCCCCAGATAGAGCACGGGCGAGCCGATACCGACCCCGTCGGCCTGCTCGGCGCGCAGCAGCCAGCGCTGAGGCTTGGCGTTGCGCGTACCGAGCAGTGCCAGCTCCTGGCTGGGATAGAGTCTGTCAATCCGCTCGCCTGCCGGCGCCTGAATGAGCTTGACGCCGCCCCCGAGCCAGGCGCTGGCCGGACTGGTGTCGACCTTGATGCCGGCTAGGCTCGCATCGATCTGCAGGGGAGAGGCGCGGTAGAAGCGGGCCCGGTTCAGCAGGTGGCGATACGCCTCATTGACGCTGAGCTCGACCCTGGCATTGCCAGCCGCATCCAGGGTCAACGGGCCGACCTGGCCAATTTGCAGCCCCTTGAACCAGACTGGCGCCTCTTCGCTCAGGCCCGCAAGATCATCTGCCTGCAAACTGATCTTGATGCCAGTGGTTTGTGCCTGGCTCTCGAGTGTCATGGCATTGACCCGATCGCCTGCCACATAATCCAGCCGGATGGCGGGGCCTGCCAGCAGGCGATCCGCATGCTTGAGGCCGGTCGGGGAGAGGGAGACGGTTTCCCAGACGAGGCGGCTCTTGCCGGTCACCCGAAATGCCTGCTCAGGGTTGATCAGCGCGGTGACGACCCGGCCCTGCTCGGTCAGACGGATGGGGTCGATACGGCCGATCTCGATGCCCTCAAACAGGATGGGGATCCCTTCCTTGATGGGCAGGCTGCCTGCCTGGATCTGGATGCGCTCCCCCCGGGCCGCCTCGGCCAAGCCCTTGTAGAGGACGAAGGTTTGACCCTTCTCCGCCACATCGGACTCCTTGGGGGAGTCAAACGCTATACCGCCGCTCAGTATGGAGGTGAGGCTGCCCGCTTCCACCTTGACACCGCTGAGGCTGAAAGAACCCTTGATGCCGCTGATGTTCCAGAAACGGGTATCGGTCTTGATGAGGTTTTCAAAGCGCGGCTCGATCACCAGATCCAGGATCACGTTCTGGTTCTCTTCCCCGAGCCGGGTATTGATGACGCTGCCCACCTCCAGCCCGCGGAAATAGATCTTGGCGCCTATGCCGACCGACCCCAGGGAATCGGAGGTCAGGTGCAGGGTGCGCCCCTGGGCCAGATAACCCGGGGGAGGGCCGTCGAGGGCATCGAACTCGTTCTCAAGCGGGTTGTTGTCCCGGCCGGGCTGCAGGTTGATGTAGTTGCCGGACACCAGGGTATCGAGGCCGGAGATCTCGGTCAGGGACGCCTTGGGGCTCACCAGCCAGAAGTCGGAGCCCTTGCGAATGAGCGGACGGGCGCGGCTGTCGACCTTGGCCAGCACGGCTATCTTGCGGCCGTCCTCGGCCAGCTCCAGCTCCTGTACCACCCCGATGGCCACCCCCTGATAACGCAGCTGGGTCTTGCCCGGCAGGATACCATTGCCTTGGGCAAAGTTGATGCGAATGAGCTGACCGCTGTTGGTCCACTGCTGGTAGAGAAAGCCACCGGCCAGCAAGAGGGCGATGACGGGCAATAACCAGACTGGGGATAACCAGCGATGTTTCTCAATGACGGGTTCAGCCCCGATCATACCGACTCCTTAATTTGGCTGCGGTGGGCAGCACATCCGATACAGACGAAAAAATGCACTAACGGGACGCCTTGTCCCACAACAAACGGGTATCCAGCATACGGGCCGACATCATGGTGAGCACCACCACGCCGGCAAAGGCGGTGGCGCCCGGGCCTGCCCGCACGTTGAGCAGGACGCCGCGATCCACCAGTGCCACCATGAGGGAGATGACGAACAAGTCCAGCATGGACCAGCGACCGATGAAATCGATGATGCGGTACATGATGAGCTGGCGCTTGCGCCGCACCGGCTTGGCCCGCTGCAGCTGCCAGCAGATCCAGCTCAGCCCCAGGATCTTGCCGATGGGGACGACGATGCTCGCGGTCAGCACTATGGTGGCGATGCCAGACATCTTGCTGCGATAGAGCGCCATGATACCGCTGAAAATGGTGTCGGACTGCAATAATCCCTTGTTGTAGAAATGGGTGATGGGCAAGAGGTTGGCGGGCAGCAACATGAAGGTTGCCAGCGCCAGCAGGCCCCACGACCAGGCGAGGGAGCGGGGGATCCGCATCTGCAGGTGACTGTGGCAGCGCGGGCAGCTCGCCCCCGGCTGATAGCGCACCAGCAGGCCGCAGGTGTGGCAGCGGCAGAGCCCAAGCTCACGGGCGCTGGTCGGGCGCATGGGCCGGCTCCTGTGACTGTGTTTGCAGGGGAATCCGCTCCCAATAGGGGGCCGGATCAAACAGGATCAGCAACGTCATGTTGAGCAGCATCAGGATCCCGAGGCTCAGCAAGCCGCCCCCCAAGCGCACATCCGCGATGTCGATGAGTTTGAACAGGGCGACCAGCAGGCTGACGATATAGACCTCCAGCATGGCCCAGTGGCGAAACACCTCCACCGCCTTGAGGGTGGGGGCCAGCAGATGCCAGCGTTTGGCAAGGCCGGAGGCGAGGGCGAAGATGCCGACCAGCAGCCCCGTTGGCGCCAGGGCGGCGCACCAGAGCACCAGCCCGGCTACCCAGAATTCATTCTCGCCGATCAGCACCATGATGCCCTTGAGCAGGTTGGCGTCGGAATTGACGCCGGCCAGGCGCAGGTAGATGAGCGGCTCGAAGAAGGCGGACGGCAGCAGCAGGAAACCCGTGATGGTGAGTGCCATCAGCTGGGAAGGACGAAAGGCGTAGCGGCCATAGAGGTGCTGATGACAGCGAGGACAATGGGCGTGACGGCGCAGCGGCAATAACTTGCGTTCGATCAGCAAGTCGCAGGCCGGGCAGACGATCACGGAGCGGGGATCCGACATACGATTCAACCTGTTGAAGGAATTGATAAAATTTACCCTAAAACCCGCCATCTGTCTTGCCTGCACGGCCTCTCACCCAGAAAAATTAACGGGATGACAAGGGGGGTAGAGACCGGGATCTCGCCATGCGCCGGGCATCCTGTTCGACCACGGCCATAGCGCCGCGAGAGTGCGCGACTCGTCGCCATGGTGCGGTTATTTGCAATACTGTATATCCGTACATATACTTGCATTTACTATCATGAGGAGGACGCCACTATGGCCGTTGAGATCAAGTATGTTGTCGTGCGTGGGGGAGTGGAGAAGATGACCTTTACCAGCAAGAAAGAGGCGGATGCCTATGACAAGTTGCTGGACACCGCCGACGAGCTGATGACCCTGCTGGCCGGGGCTCCGGTTGAACTGACTGCCGAACAGCAGGAGAGCCTGGCATTTTACCTGGCGGAGCAGCGTGATCTGCTGCAAAACGTGCTCAAAGGCGGTAAAGGGCAGGGCGCCAACCCAAAGGAAGAGAAGATCGACGATGTCAGTGCCGATAAACCCAAGGGAAAATCCCTCAAAAGCGTGGCCTGAATAAAGAGAGCAGGGCGGGAGCGGCATGGAATGTCTAGGCTCATGCATCAGTCTCCCCATGCAACAAATGTGAATGTGCATTCTGATTTGTTGGTATTTACCCCGAGAATTTTCTAACCAAAGTGCATACCCATTGAATATCAAGGCTTGCCATTCGCTCGACGTCATCCAGATCCATGACTGAGCTACATGCCCGGACCGACTTATGCCCTTGATGCCGATAACCCCATTTATCGGCACCACTCTTGAGCAGACCCCATCAACCAGACCACAAGCATCACCATGACCACCATGACCACCTTGCCACTGCCACCCGCCATGCCACTGTTCGATAGCCTCGCTCACCTGGAGGCGGGTAACCCCCTGGTCAATCAGTATCTCGCCAACCTCAGCCTGAATGAGGTGCCGGATGTGGGCCTCGTCTATGAACTGGCCGTCGACTGGCTGCTGGAACAGCGCCACAGCGAGAACAACTACAAAACCTATCGCAGCGAGCTGACAACCTTCCTGCACTGGTGCTTCGCCGAGCTGGCCATCAGCCCAAAGGATCTCACCAGGCGCATCATGATGCGCTATCTCGACTACTGCCAGTCACCGCCACAAGCGTTGATAGCCTACCGAAATGTTGCCCAGTTCGTGCAGGACAAGGAGTGGGGCGAGCGGTTGCCCAACCCGCACTGGCGGCCGTTTCTCGGCAAACGGGAGCTGGGTCGCGAGCTGCCATATCGGCTGAGCGAACCTGCCATGAAGACCAAGATTGCCATCTTGTCGGCCTTCTTTCAGTTCCTCGTGCAGGAAGAGTACATGGATCGCAATCCTGCGCTCCTGCTGCAAAGGGTCAAGCAGTCTGCCCAGCAGGAAACCGATGAGCAGGCCCAGTCCTTTACCGAGTTGCAGTGGTCCTATGTTATGCAGGCCGCCGAACAGCTCGCCAGCGAGAACCCGGCCCAGCACGAGCGCAGCCGCTTTCTCATCTGCCTCATGTACGCCTGTTATCTGCGGATCTCCGAGGTAGCGGCCAGACCGGGTTTCAGCCCCGTCATGGGTCAGTTCCGCCGCGACGGCAAGACGGGCGTCTGGGGTTACTTCATTCCCCGTAGCAAGGGTGGCAAGCGGCGCACCGTCGCCGTCTCCCAGGCCTTGCTGGATGCCTTGCAGCGCTATCGCAGCTTCCTTGGGCTCTCGCCATTGCCAGCGCCCAACGAACAGACGCCGCTGTTTGTGCGCCACAAGGCGGCAGCCCACGGTCGGGAGCAAGGCGAACTCAATGCCAACCTCGGCATTCGCCAGCTGCGGGATCTGGTAATGGCAGTGCTCGAGCAGGCAGCGAATCTGGCCGAACAGGATGGCTTTACCCAGGATGCGGCCGAGATGCGCAGCCTGACACCGCACTCCATTCGCCATACCGGCATCACCCACGACATCAACTTGAATGGCAGACCGCTGTCCCACGTGCAGGCCGATGCGGGCCACGACAGCATAGACACCACCTCCAAGTATCTGCACACCGGTCACAGCGAACGTCACGAGAGTGCCAGCCACAAACCCCTGGATCATCTGCATGAATAAAAAGCGTGTCACTAGGCATCACGCCTGGATGGCAACATGCGGCACTAGCTGGTGGCCAAGAGAGCTCCCAATATCAACACCCACAAAAACCGCGCATAATGTATATTATGTTAAATGATGTCTATTGATTACTTACTTCGTATAGCATTCCCCAGCCCAGTAAATCAATAACCCACAGTGTTCTGACTGATGGGTTGTTTCTACTTGATGTGTTGAGCACATTTACTTCGCCTTAGTTAAGTAAGCTTGCTCAGCACAACTGTGCACACTTCGATACCTAACCTTGCGTTCGTTCATTGCAACACTGCCCATATCACTGCTGGCTAACAAGTACAGTGCCAATTCTGATGGCATAAGCATCCCGTTACCTTTCACTACTGCTTGCACGGTAAGGGCCATGTTCCCACGATGGCTCTCAACGAACGGGTCTCATTATTCATTCCTTAGAAAATGGGCCTATCCCATACCAACATCATAAAATGCCCATATTCACCAAGAAGAACCCTCCCCTGATGCAAGATGCCTTGCTCAACGCTATCGACGCCTTGAGCATGACGTCATATCACCTTCTGCACTTCGGTGACCGCCGGCAACAACACAGAGCCATCGTCAGCGTGCGGAGCCATGCGTGAAATCGGTACTCCGGTGCGCTTATCAATCAGCAGCGAATGACGTTCGCCATGTTCAAATAAATGATCTTCACCCCATTGGCGCAGCGCCACCATCACGGGAAACAAGCTTTCCCCCTGCGGTGTCAGTACATATTCCTGATAAGCCGTGCCATCTGAGGCGTCCTGCATGGCAAGGACACCTGTATCGACCAGTCTGCGCAGCCGATCGGACAATATGTTGCGCGCGGCGCCTAGGCTCCGTTGAAAATCACCAAAACGGCGCATGCCATCGAAGGCATCGCGCACGATAAGCAACGACCAGCGATCGCCGATCAGATTGAGTGACCGTGCTACGGGGCATGGTTCATCGTTCATGAGTTTTTGGATTGCCATGGGATCTCCTGGATAGTGAATTGTTGGCAACTACTGTAGTTGCATTTTAAAACCACTCCATTTAGTATTCAACCAGTCTTGTTTTGAAACCAGATTAAAAGGGTGTGGGATCATGAAATCTAACCTTGCCTTACCGCCATGCCAAGGCGACGTACAGCTCCGGCCAGCAGGCATGCCAAGCAGCCTGGTGTGGTTGTTCGCCGTCGCCAGCGGCCTCTGCGTGGCAAACATCTACTACGCTCAGCCCCTGCTGGACGCGCTGGCACTGAATTTTGGGATCAGTTATTCGGCGGTAGGTGGTGTTGTCACCGCCACCCAGGTCGGCTGTGCGCTGGCCTTGTTATTGCTAGTGCCGCTCGGTGACATAGTGAATCGTCGCCGCCTGATGGCGATGCAGCTGCTGGCGTTGGTGAGCACCCTGGTGGCAGTGAGCCTGGCCCAGTCTGCGACTGCGCTGCTGACGGGCATGCTCGCCGTGGGCTTGTTGGGCACGGCGATGACCCAGGGGCTCATCGCCTATGCGGCGAGCGCCGCTGCTCCCCATGAGCAAGGACGGGTCGTCGGCGCAGCCCAGAGCGGCGTGTTTATCGGGCTGCTGCTCGCCCGTGTCTTTGCCGGTGGCATCAGCGATCTGGCCGGCTGGCGCGGTGTTTACCTCTGCGCCGCCATGCTGATGCTGGCAATCGCACTGCCGCTGTGGCGCCGGCTGCCCACCCTGGCCGCTACGCCTGGCGCCCTGAGTTATACAGGGCTGATCCACTCCATGCTGACGCTGCTTTTGCAGGAAAAGACGCTGCAAGTGCGCGGTGTGCTAGCGCTGCTGATGTTCGCTGCATTCAACATCTTCTGGAGCGCGCTGGTACTGCCGTTGAGTACCCCACCCTATGGCTTCTCGCACACCGCCATCGGTGCCTTTGGCTTGGTCGGCGCAATCGGCGCCTTGGCCGCCGCGCGCGCCGGGAAATGGGCCGACCGCGGGCATGCCGAGCGCACCAGCGCGCTGGCACTGATGTCGCTGCTGCTCGCCTGGTTGCCGCTGTCGCTGATGGAGTGGTCACTTTGGGCCCTGGTGGTTGGCATAGTGCTGCTCGATCTCGGCGGCCAGGCACTGCACGTCACCAATCAGAGCATGATTTTCCGCACTCGACCCGAGGCCCACAGCCGGCTGGTCGGCCTCTACATGTTGTTCTACGCGATCGGCAGTGGGCTAGGCGCACTCGCCACCACGGCAACCTATGCACATGCGGGCTGGCAGGGCGTGTGTCTGCTGGGTACAGTGGTCAGCCTGTTGGCACTGTTGTTCTGGTGGGTGACGCGCCCGCCCCTGTCCACGGCTGTGGCTCAAGCCTTAAACACAAACGAAGGGATATTCAAATGAACGAAATGGAATTACTGGCCCAAGCCGATCTGCGCGGCCTTCGCTATACCGAAACCAATGGTCAACGCCGGGTGTTTCCTTCGGATGACGCGATTGCTGCCTTGGTGGCATTTGATGAGCCGCTGCCCGAACAAGGCTTGCCTGCCGAAGACACGCTGGCTCTGCTGGATGAGGTCGGTTCACCCGCAACGACCGCGTCCAACGGTCCGCGCTACTTCGGCTTTGTCATAGGCGCGGCATTACCCGCTGCCGCCGCGGCGGAGCGGCTGATATCAGCCTGGGATCAATGCGCCTCCACATTCGACAATTCACCCGTGTCGGCCACCCTGGAGCGCGTGGCTAGCCGCTGGGTGCTCGATGCGCTGGGTCTCCCCCGTGATAGCGCCGTCGGTTTTGGCACCAGTGCCACGGCCTGCACCTTGACCGCGCTCGCCGTCGCTCGGCGCGAGTTGCTCGCACGCCTTGGATGGAACCTGGATGACCAGGGGTTAAACGGTGCGCCTGAGGTCCGGGTGGTGATCTCCGAGCTGACCCACATCACGGTCAAGAAGGCATTGCGAGTGCTGGGTTTTGGGAAGAATCATATCCTCCTGGCCCCTGTCGATGGCCAAGGCCGAGTCGATGCAACCAAGCTGCCGTCACTCGATGAGCGAACCATTCTCTGTCTGCAAGCCGGCGAGGTGAATACAGGCGCATTTGATCCGTTCGCTCTCATCATACCGCACGCCAAAAAGGCCGGTGCCTGGGTTCATGTGGATGGCGCATTCGGCCTCTGGGCGCGGGCTTCGTCGCTGGCTGACCTGACTCAGGGCATCGAACTTGCGGATAGCTGGACAACCGACGCCCACAAATGGCTGAACACCCCCTATGACTGCGCCATGACCATCTGCCGCGATGCAGGGGCGTTGGCCGAGGCAATGAACAGCGATGCGGCCTATTCCAGTGCCAGCGTGGATGCGCAGAAGAACCTCACCCTTGAGTTCTCGCGCCGGCCGCGCGGCATTCTGGTGTGGGCGGCGTTGCGCAGCCTGGGTCGAGATGGCATTGCCAAACTGGTGGAGCGCCATTGCGCGCAAGCGCGCCACATTGGCGATGGCCTGGCGCGGGCAGGCTTTGACATACTCAACACAGTCACCCTCAACCAGGTGTTGTTTCGCTGCACGACCGATACGCAGACATTGGCGGTGCGCACAGCGGTCCAGCAATCCGGCGAGGCCTGGTTCGGCGGCGCTATTTGGCAAGGACGACCCGCCATGCGGATCAGCGTATCGTCTTGGCGCACTCAGGACTCGGATGTGGAGGCGCTACTGGCCTTGCTGGTAAGGATAAACAGCGAGACCACAGAAGTTGCCTCATCACGCTGACACTAAAAACAAATGCTGGGTTTAACCTATGGCCAGCTTAGGGTCATATCTAAGTAAGCCATCCAGAAGTTGGCACAGGGCATGGTTGTAGCAGGGATACGCGCCGCACCACACGCGGGGCGTATGCCTCAACCTGTGTCCCAGCATGCCGGTGAGAGTGGCGAGGTGCGCTTCAACCTGACTCTGCCCTTAATCACCTTTGCCCGGCAGGATCGGGGCAGAGCCTTGCCAGCACAGCTGAAAAAGATTGTAAGCGGGTTAGGCACAGCCTAGGTCCTGCTCCCTCCCCCCTCGCTCGCGATCATGGCGCGACAGCGTCCATCTATTTCATACACTCGATGGCTCTACAAGCGGATAAAAATCAGCCCATTCAGGCCCATGACCTCAGTTCAGAAAGTTGAATTGGATAAAGGTAAGTTGGCATTTATTTTGTCATTAAAATCATTTGGATAAAGACATCATGCGAGCGGAATATCACGACGTTAAGCGGCGCTAAGCATAAGTTAAGTGAGGCAATCTTGTTTCCTGTGCGAGCTAATCGAACTGTGTATAATGGCAACAATTGATCCTATCCCCGACCGGATGTCTTAAGTGGCTGAATTAGCATCAGAACAATTAAAACCTGAATTTTCGATTGAGCAGTTTTCTGCACTCAGCGAGCTCGACCCCATCCCTTTCGCCGCCCTGCAACCCAGAGCCATTTCTGGCATCAAGCGGTTGGCCAGTTTCGATGGCGACTGCCCGGTCATGCTGCTCAACGGTTTTCCCGGTGCGGACTATGAGAGCGTCTGCCAGACCCTGATCGCCGCCTCCAATGGCAAGGATGGCGACCTGTTCGATCTCTGCTACACCGAAAACCTCAACAATCCGTTCAAACCCATCTGGCTGCGCCTGCAACCCGGCACCGGGTTCGAGTTTTGCGAGATGGTCGGTGAGCTGCTCAAGCTGATGAGTCATCATCTGGATGCCGAACGTCTGGTCACCAGGATCATCCGCAAACAGGAAAATGACCCCAAGATCGTAGATTTTCTCTCCGATCTGGCGGCGCACGTAGCGCAGGGACTCGAGTTCCAGCATCCCGTGCTCATCAATCTGCTGATCCACCATGAGGAGCAGCAAGCCCCGGTCATCTATGGTCGGGATCTGAACTGGGACACCTTGTTTGGCTCCATCAACTATCAGACCGAACAAGGCTCCGTCTATGCCAACCAGCATCTGCTGGAACCGGGTCTGATGCGCGAAGCCAACGGCGGCTATCTCATCTTGCAACTCGATGAGTTGCTCGATCAGCCTCACCTCTGGTTCAAGCTCAAGAATGCCATGTTCAAGGGCGAGCTGGACTGGAATGCCTATCAGGAAGGCAAGACCCTGACCCCCTTCTTCACCCCCGAAGCGACCCCCATTCGGTTCAAGCTGATCCTGGTGGGCGATCGTCTCGAAGTAGCCGAGTTCCAGATGCTGGACAGAGACATGTCGGAGCGCATCTTCCTGCGGGCTGACCTGGTGTCCGAGGTGGAGATTGAAGAGGATCTGCCGGGCTTCCTGCAATATCTGGCCTGGCTGCGGCTGCGTTGGAACCTGCTGGACTTCACCCCAGCCGCCCTCCTCGCCCTGTGCCGCCATGCCAGCCGTCTGTGCGACCATCAGGAGTGGCTCTCCCTCTCCGAGGTGCAGCTCAGCGCCATCATGCGCATGGCAGACAGCCTGGCGCGCGAGATGGAGGCCGAGGCCGTGACCGATGAGCACATTCTACTGGCCCTGGAGGAGCAGGATTACCGCCTCAACTACCTGGTGGAGCAATCCGATCAGGGGGTGATCGATGGTCAGATCCTGCTGCAGACCGATGGCGAAGAGATAGGCCAGATCAATGGCCTCTCCGTCATTCAGGTGGCCGGTCACCCCTATGATTTCGGTGAGCCCGTGCGTCTGACCGCCACAGTGCACTTAGGCGACGGTGACGTGGCGGACATCGAGCGCAAGGCCGAGCTCGCCGGCCATATCCACGCCAAGGCGATGATGATCATCCACGGTTATCTCTCCAACAAGTTCGGCGCCGAGAACCCCTCGCCGCTCTCGGCCAACCTGGTGTTCGAGCAGTCCTATCATGAAATTGATGGGGACAGCGCCTCTTTGACCGGCCTCTGCGCCCTGCTCTCTGCCCTCGCCCGCCAGCCCATCTATCAGCACTTTGCCGTGACCGGCGCGGTCGATCAGTTCGGCAACGTACAGGCGGTGGGCGGCGTGAACGAGAAGATTGAAGGCTTCTTCCGGGTGTGCAAGATCCACGGCATCACAGGCAAGCAGGGCATACTGCTGCCGGGCACCAACGCCCAGCAGCTCAACCTGTCCGATGAGGTGATTGCCGCCGTCAAGGCTGGCCAGTTCCACATCCATCCGGTGGATCACGTGGAAGAGGCCATCGAGCTGCTGACCGGTTGTGTGGCCGGAGAGCCGGACATGCCGGATACCCTGTTTGGCCGGATCCAGGAGCGACTGGATGAACTCAATGGCACTGCCCCCAAGAGCGGACTGCTGCGCAGCTTGCTTGGCCGTCTATTTGGTCTGTAAATCAAGAGATCGGAGTTGTCTAGCGAACAACTGTACGCTAAATTGACCCCGCTTTGACTCATATGAAGGATAAAACAGCGTGACCCTAGAAAACGACACCATTAATCCCCGCCTTTCCCTGTGTGAACAAGGCAAAGATTCGTTTACCCGCGAAGAGCTGCTTGCCTGCAGCCGTGGCGAATTATTTGGTGAGGGTAACAGCCAGCTGCCAGCCCCCAACATGTTGATGATGGATCGCATCGTCCGGATCAGTGACAACGGCGGCGAACACGGCAAGGGCGAGATCCTGGCCGAGCTCGACATCACCCCGGATCTCTGGTTCTTCGACTGCCATTTCCCTGGCGATCCCGTCATGCCTGGCTGTCTGGGCCTCGATGCCATGTGGCAGCTGGTCGGTTTCTTCCTCGGCTGGAAAGGCGGCCCGGGCAAGGGTCGTGCGCTGGGTGTGGGTGAAGTGAAGTTCACCGGCCAGATCCTGCCGACCGCCAAGAAGGTCACCTACAAGATCACCTTCAAGCGCGTCATCAACCGCAAGCTGGTGATGGGGATCGCCGATGGTGTGGTCGAAGTCGATGGTCGTCCGATCTACAGCGCCACCGATCTGAAAGTGGGTCTGTTCAAGGACACCACCGCCTTCTAAACGCGGTAATAGCGATCGATGATGAAAGGGGCTGATCCAGCCCCTTTCTCTTGCTCGCAAGAAAGTGGCTTGAAATAGCGACGTTCAGGTGAGAGATAACACATAACGTAAAGGGGCCAGCATGGCCCCCTTCCTTTTGTAATGAGTGATGAAGTATCGGTTACTTCATGAAGAGGCCTGAGCCTCGCCCCTCCATGGCGTCGCGCCAACCACCAAGCCAGTGCCCTCTGGCATCCAGACATTGGTACGGACACGCTTCTTTCTGTTTGCCGACTACGCCAGCCTGATAACCACGAGCGCGAGCTCTTTCCAGACGGTCCCGTTTCTGTCTCTTCATCATCTACGACCCTCTTCGTGGAACAAAAAAAGCGACCAAGTTTTCACCGGTCGCTTTCATCTTTACCCCAGGGGGGGAGCAGGGTCAAACAAAAAATGTCATGCTATTCAGCCAATGTGACACAAGATACTGAACTGCATTAACTTTTAATGACACCCTTTTTTAGCGCTGATAACGGCGCAGCCAGGCGAAGGGCACGGCCAGCAGAGTCAGCCAGAACAGGCTGCCGCCGCCACCGCCTTCGCTATCCTGCCCGGTCTGGTTATTGGCAGGCGCATTGCTCACCACATAGCTGGCGGGTGCATTGCCCTGATAATCCTTCACGGTCGGGGCCAGCTTCACCGCGACCACGGTCGCGTTGATGCGGTTCTTCAGATCGCTCTCGCTGTCGTAGCGATAAGCGGTCGCAGCGATAGTGCCGTCGGCAGTGATGCCGCTTGCGAAGGCGATATGATAGAACTTGCCGTTCTGGGCGCACTGCTTGGCACCCGCGTCATCCAGACCACAGATCAGATCGTTGAGGTACCAGCTGTTGCTTGGCGCCGCCGCGTTGAGCAGGAAGGCTTCCTGCATGCGGTTGGTGCCATTGACCACGGGCTGGGTCTGATGGCGGGAATCGCGCCAACCGACCACCATGTTGTGATCGTTGATACCGGCCGCTTCCGAACCAGAGCCGGAGAGCGGGTTGTCCTGCAAGGGCACCACGGCCGAGTTGGTCGGGGTATTTAAGTTATACAGGAACATCTCCACCGGTCGGTTCTGACCCTTGTTGATGCGATAACGCTGGTTGCCGATCACATAGCCGTTGTCGTTGACCGCCACCGCCCAGCTGTGTTGCAGCTTGGCATCGTCTTTGCCTGGCTGACCTTCCGGCAAGGGGATGACCTGAGTGGCCCCCACTGTGCCGGCGTTCAGATCCAGGGTCCAATAGCTGGCCAGGTTGCGGCCATCCAGATCGCCAGAGCCATACTCGCCGGTGGAGCTGTAGCCCACGCCATAGAGGGTACCGTTCAATTCGACGGCGCCGAGCGCAGAGGCGGTCTGCAGCACGGAGTCCCGTCCATTGGCATAGTTGCCAGCCTGCATCAGCTTGTTGAAGCCACCGGAGCCGTTCAGCAGCCAGAAGCTCGCCTGGGTGTCGACACCCGGGCAGTAGCGGAAGTCGCCACCCTGATCGTCATTGCCTTCGAAGCAGTAACGGTAGAAGTCGCCGTTGACCACGTGATTCAGGCCGCTGGCCGCGGTCCCGGTCACCAGGTACTGGCCGTTATTCAGCTTCTTGATGGCAGCCGGCACACTCAGACTGTGAGCCAGGTTTTGCGTGCTGGCGGCATCCTTGAGCTCTACCTGGTTGCCATCGGCCACGACGGCAAAGGCGGTACGCACCTTGCCGGCCATCTTGTAGCCGACGCGATCGGCTGGGGTATCGCCGAGGGCGGTCACCAGACCATCGGTCTCATTGCTGACCACGTAGCCGACGTTGCTGCGCTGGTCCGTGTTGGCACGGAAATCCAGGCGCCACTGGTAGGCGAAGTTGCCCGTGCTGTTGTCGTCCCAGAAGGAGTCACAGACGGAGCTGGACAGCATGCAGCCTTGTTCAAACCGGAAGCGATCGACCAGGAAGTCGGCAAACTGCACGGTCGAGAAGTACTCGGCCGTGTTGTTCTTGGCATTGATACCGATGAGTCCGCTGCCATCGGTGCTGATCCCGTTGGCATAGCCCTTGACTTCGTTATCGACGATGGTGAAAAAGGAGCTTTGTGCCGCCTGCGCGTTGAGGCTGGCGCCGACCAGGATGGCCAGTATGGATAATTGCTTTTTCATCTACTTCCTTAGTCTTGATGTTTCAACGCTTCCAACTCCTCCCAACGGGAGAAGGCGTGTTCCAATGCGGCCTCTGCCGCATTCAGTGCATCCAGTTTGAGCTGGGTTTGATCGCTCGGCAGGGAGAAGAAACCGGGATGGTTGACCTCCGCCTGCAGGGCATCGAGTTCTGTCTCCAGCTGTTCCAGCCGGGCCGGCAGATTATCCAGCTCCAGTTGCAACTTGTAAGAGAGTTTACGTCCTTTTTTCGCCGGCTCCTGCGCCACTGCGACAGGCTCTGCCACCTTGGCCTGGGCCGTCTTGGCGGCTTGCTGCTGACTGTGCTGCGTCTCTTGCAGGGCGCGGGTCGCCATCATGTCGGCGTAACCGCCCACATAATCGCTGATCCGCCCATCCCCTTCAAACAGCCAGCAACCGGTCACAGTGTTGTCGATGAAACGGCGATCGTGACTGACCAGCAACAGGGTGCCGGGGTAGTCTGTCAGCAACTCTTCCAATAATTCCAGCGTTTCGACATCCAGATCGTTGGTTGGTTCATCCAAAATCAACAAGTTACTGGGTTTGAGGAACAGCTTGGCCAACAGTAGACGGTTTTTCTCACCCCCTGACAAGGCCTTGACCGGGGTACGCGCCCGTTTGGGTTCGAACAGGAAGTCCTGCAGGTAGCCGAGGATATGGCGGGAGCGGCCACGGACCATGACTTCCTGCTTGCCCTCCCCCACGTTGTCCACCACTGTCTGCTCGGGATCGAGCTGCTCGCGGTACTGATCGAAATAGGCCACTTCCAGGTTGGTGCCACCCTTGACCAGGCCCCGGCTGGGGGCGAGTTGCCCCAGCAGCAGCTTGATCAGGGTCGACTTGCCGCACCCGTTCGGGCCGACCAGGGCAATCTTGTCGCCGCGCAGCACCTGCAAGTCCAGCCCCTGGAACAGGGTACGATCGCCAAAGTCCAGCCCCAGCCCTTCGGTCTCGAACACCAGCTTGCCAGAGCGGTTGACCTCGTCCAGCTGCAGCTTGGCCTTGCCCTGCAGCTCGCGGCGCTGACTGCGTTCCATGCGCATCGCCTCGAGGGCACGCACGCGGCCTTCGTTACGGGTACGGCGCGCCTTGATGCCCTGACGGACCCACACCTCTTCCTGGGCCAGCTTGCGGTCGAACTCGGCGTTTTTCAGCTCCTCGACTCGCAGCCACTCCTCTTTACCCTGCAGGTACTGATCGTAATTACCTGGCCAGGAGGTGATGACCCCGCGATCCAAATCGATGATCCGGGTCGCCAGCTTGTGGATGAATTCGCGATCGTGAGAGATGAAGACGATGGCGCCCCGGAAATCTTTCAGGAAATCTTCCAGCCAGTGGATGGCCTCGATGTCCAGGTGGTTGGTCGGCTCGTCCAGCAGCAGCAGATCCGGATCGCAGGCCAGGGCCCGGGCCAGCGCCACCTTGCGCAGCCAGCCGCCGGAGAGGCTGTCCAGGGTCACGTCGGGATCCAGATTGAGCAGGGTCAGCACCTGGCTGATGCGGGTCTCAAGCTGCCAGCCGTTGTGATAATCGAGTTGCTCCTGCAGCTCGCTCATCTTGCGGATATTGGCATCGGAGGGATCGTGGCCAATCTCAATGGAGATGTGGTGATACTGCTTGAGCAGCTCCCCTACTCCGGCCAGCCCTTCGGCGGCGTAGTCGAACACGGTCAGCTCGCTCGAGGGGGGCGGATCCTGCTCGAGACGGGTCACTTTCAGATCCTGCTGCAAGACCACGCGCCCATCATCGAGGGGCAGCTCGCCGGCGATCACCTTCATCAGGGTGGACTTGCCCGCCCCGTTGCGGCCCACCAGACACAGACGCTCCCCCCGCTCGATGGCGAGTTCGGCCTTGTCCAGCAGCGGGAAGTCACTGAACGACAGACAAGCGTCGTGCAATGTTAATAAAGCCATGAATATTCCTCATTACCTGATGAAAAAGCGGGGTTAGATGCTATCTAGCCCCACTTTTTCGCTATTTTATACCGCGCCATCGGAGGCGCTTGCGGCGACCCAGGCGCGCAGTTCCGCCCCAGTGAAGGGCCAGCCCAGCTCTCGGCCAGCCTCGTCTCTCAGTACCGGGATGCGCACCCGATAGGCGGCGAGCCAGGCATCATTTGTCATGATGTCAGCGCGCCGGGTCTGGCCCGCGAGTCCTGCCTGCTCCACCAGCCCCCAGGCCTGTTCGCACAGGTGGCAGCCGTCGGTGTGAAACAGGGTCAGCATCACTCGGCGCTCGCCTCGGGCGCGTGGGTGATGATCCAGCAGTTGTGAATGTGCTGGTTGCGCTCAAAATCCTTGGGACGGGTCTTGCCCGTGATGTTCTGCGCCTTGAGACCGGCGGCCTCGAGACCGGCCAGGTCCATCTTGAAGTGGCGCTTGTTGTTGGAGAACACCAGGGTGCCATCCGCCGCCAGCAGGCGCTTGAGGTGCTGCATCAGCACCAGGTGATCCCGCTGCACGTCGAAGCTCTCGTCCATCCGCTTGGAGTTGGAGAAGGTGGGCGGATCGATGAAAATGAGATCGTACTGGCCATCGGCTTCCGACAGCCACTTGAGGCAATCTGCCTGCACGAACTTGTGCTGACGGCCCACCAGCGAGTTCAGGCGCATGTTGTCCTGGGCCCAGTTCAGGTAGGTGTGAGACATGTCCACCGTGGTGGTCTCGCTCGCCCCGCCAAGGCCCGCGTGTACAGTGGCGCTACCGGTGTAGGCGAACAGGTTCAGGAAGCGCTTGCCCTTGGCCATCTGACCCAGCATACGACGGGTCTGACGGTGATCCAGGAACAGGCCGGTATCCAGGTAGTCGTAGAGGTTGACCCACAGACGGGCGCCGTACTCCTGCACCTCCATTCTGTGCTGCTCTTCGGACAGCTTCTGGTACTGCTGCTTGCCTTCCTGACGCTCGCGCACCTTCAGGATCACCTTCTCGCCGTCCATGCCGGTCACCTTGATGGCGGCCTGCACCATGTCGAGCAGACGCTGGCGGGTCTTCTGGACCGGGATGTCCTTGGGCGCGGCGTATTCCTGCACTACCAGGTAATCCTTGTAGCGGTCGATGGCGGCGTTGTATTCCGGCAGATCCGCGTCATAGATGCGGTAGCAGTCGAGGTTCTCCTTGCTCGCCCACTTCTCCAGGGTCTTGAGGTTCTTGCGAAGACGGTTCGCAAAGTCCTGGGCCACCTCTTTTTGGGAGGCGACGGAGTCCAGCGCAATCTGGTAGTTGCGCAGCTGGCACTCCAGCGCCCCGTTGAACAGGCGATATTGCTTGTCGGCCCGCAGGCGAAGGCAGCTCAAAAGCTCGGGGGACGCGGACAGAATGGAGACGCGCCAGCCCTGGAAGCTGCGGCGCAGGGCATCGCCGAGCGCCTGGTGTACTTCCAACAGCGCCGGGAACTCCCCCAGACGCTCGCCGTAGGGCGGGTTGGAGATGAGCATGCCGACCTGGCGGGCCTCATCTTCATTGGCGGCGGGCGGCAGCGGGTTCTCCAGGGCAGTCACATCGGCCTGCTTGAAGGTGATGAGGTGCACCACGCCGGCGGCCTTGGCGTTGTCGCGGGCCTTCATCAGCACCCGGGTATCCGCATCGCAACCAAACAGCTTCACTTCGCAGCGCTGCATGCCGCGCTTGGCACGCACCTGGGCTTCCATCATCAGGCTCTGCCACAGCTCGCCATCGTGTTGCAGCCAGCGATCGAAACCGAAACGCTCGCGGCGCAGGGCCGGTGCCATGTCGGCGGCGATGAAGGCCGCTTCAATCAGCAGGGTGCCGGAGCCGCACATGGGGTCCATCATGGGCTCACCGGCCCAGCCGCTGCGGGCAATCATGGCGCAGGCCAGGTTCTCCTTGAGCGGCGCCTCGCCAGTGCCCTGACGATAGAAGCGCTGGTGCAGGGCGGGACCGGACAGGTCCAGGGTAATGTTGGCCTTGCCCTTGCCCAGATGCGCCATGATGCGAATGTCCGGGGACTTCTTGTCGATGTCCGGGCGCACGTGACCGCGCTTGGTGAAGCGATCGACGATGGCATCCTTGATCTTGAGCGCCCCGTACTGGGTGTTGCGAATGGCCGGGTTGGTACCGGTAAAGTCCACGGCGATGGTGGCGGTGCCGGAGAAGTGCTCTTCCCAGGGGATGGTGTGGGCGCCCAGATAGAGATCCAGATCGTCGTTCATCTGGAATTCGGACAGCACCAGCACGATGCGGGAGGCGAAACGGCTCCACAGGCAGGCCTTGTAGCCAATGGCCAGCTCGCCTTTGAAATGCACGCCGGCAACGGTCTCACGGATCTGCTCTGCGCCCAGGGTGGTCAGCTCATCGGCCAACAGGTTTTCCAGCCCCTTGGGGCAGGTTGCAAAAAATTCTTTCATCACGCTCACGGGGATGCCATAAAAATAGTGCCGCATTATACCTTATCGGCCCGCACTCGGCATCCGAACCTTGGGCCCCACCGGAATATAACGGGCGACCTTGGGCAAGGAACGTCAGGGATTGGGGGTATATCCCCTAGAATAGGCCTGCAAAGGGTGGGTATACGGCCAGCAGGTCACCTGGCAGTGACTTTGATCTGTTTAAGCGATGGCAGGCAGCATGACGGACTGCGACATGGCTGGCGAGATGAGGGTCTGACGAGACAAGCATAGAGACACCGGATGTCCATCGTCTCTATTAGCCCTTTAGCCATTCGTCCGTCGAAATAAGCGGGGCATCGGAATGAGAGAAAGGGATAAAAAATAAACAGCAATAACCCGTCTGTCTGACGGTTATGTTATCCGTCAGCTGACCTGACGATATTGCGCCGCCGGGCGAGATCTTGCCTGCATGCGATTATTCATCACCTTGATCACCCCAAACTTTGGCAGCGTCTTGCTGGTGGTCAGAATTAACCCCTCGGTCAGATTCAGACAGACGCTCGCCTGATCTCCCGCCTCGATCACCATAAATTCCCCCACCCCGTGGGCGGTTTGCATCGTGACGATCGTCCCCGTCTCCAACTGGCAATGGGCTTGCTGTTCATTAAAGAACCAGCTTTGTGGCATCAGGGGTTTATAAAAGCGGCTGACGGCGATGGCATTAAGTACCAGTTGAACCTGATGGGGAGTACTCCAATCGAGTTCGGCAATCTTGTCCATCAGCTGATAATAGAGGGCGGCATCGTCCACACAGAATGGCTGGGTAGTGAAGGACGCGGGGACAAGCTGCCGCCCCTTATATTCGGTGGCGAATATCATGCGATCGGATAAATCCAGCATCAGACGATCATCTTGAGCGTCATAATGCCACTGCCAATTGTCATTGGGTTGGATGCACATGAGGTTACCCTTACTTAAGCCGTTACTCGACTTTATTCCATGTCGAGAATTTGAGCAACTTTAAATAAGGGTAACCGATTATTTTTTAAATATGGGTGACTATTTCTTTCACCAGTGCCGGGCCCTTATAAATAAAGCCACTGTAAATTTGGACCAAAGTGGCACCCGCGGCCAATTTCTCCCGGGCGGCCATGGCACTGTCGATGCCCCCTACCCCGATAATCGGCAGGGCGCCATCCAGCGCCTTGGCCAGCTGGCGGATCACTTCTGTGCTCTTGTGCTGCAGGGGACGACCGCTCAGGCCACCCGCCTCACCGGCATGGGGCAAGTCATAAATCATGTCGCGCTCCAGGGTGGTATTGGTGGCAATGACACCGTCGATCCCGTTTTTGATTAAGGACTCGGCCACCTGGTTTATTTCATCGACGCTGAGATCCGGCGCAATTTTAACGGCAAGGGGCACATACTTCTTATATTTGGCGGCGAGCTCCTGCTGGCGCACCTTCAGCGCCGCCAACAACTCATCGAGCGCCTCACCGTATTGCAATTGACGCAGACCCGGGGTGTTGGGGGAGGAAATATTGACCGCAATATAACCGGCATGATCATAAACCTTGTCCATGCAGATCAGGTAATCATCCTTGCCCTGCTCGATGGGGGTGTCCTTGTTCTTGCCGATATTGATGCCGATGACGCCCTGATATTTGGCTTCCCGCACCCGGGCGACCAGATGATCGACACCCTTGTTGTTGAATCCCATGCGGTTGATGATCCCCTCTGCCGGAATAACCCGGAACAAGCGAGGCTTGTCATTTCCGCTCTGGGGTTTGGGGGTCACGGTACCCACTTCAATAAAACCGAACCCCATGGCGCCAAATGCGTCGATACATTCGCCGTCTTTATCCAGGCCCGCGGCAAGACCCACCGGATTGGCAAAATTAAGCCCCATGCAAGTGACGGGGCGTTTGGGCAATGAATGGCGGAAGAAACAATCGAGTGGCGTACCGAGGAGGCGGGGCAAATATTTGATGGAGAGATCGTGCGCCTGTTCCGGATTGAGCTTGAACAGGAAATGCCTGGCGAGAGGGTACAGCATGTTTGCTCCTTAAAAAAAGCCCCGGCAACTGGCCGGGGCTTTTGATTTGATGATGCCAATAAACGTTAAATCGACGTTCGGCAATTCAACTGGAGCAGGTTCAACTCTCGCAAGGCCACCGAGAACTTGGCGAACTCGTGAGTGCTGGTGGTCTTGAAGTCGGCCAACATATGGGTCCAACGGGACAAGAGTTGCTCATGCTCCGAAATCCAGTCGGCCAGTATGGTAGCGCATTCCCCCTGCTCTTTACACCCTTCCAATACCACAGACGTGAGGCTGCGCTGCTGCCAGTCCAGATCCTCGCGGAAGGAGGAGCGCGCCATCGCCTGCCAGTGGTTGCCCACCGGCTGATGGTTGATCTGCTCCAGGAACCAGTGCAGATCCAGCTTGGCGCCGAGGCGGTAGTAGACGTTGGCGGCGCGCACTATGTCGGTCTTGTGCTCAGCGGCGATCTGCGCCAGATCCAGGCTGGAGAAGAGGCTGCTCATGTGCGCCACCTGACGGGCGATCTGCTCAGGCACCTGCTTGGCCACCAGCTCCGCGACCTTCTGCTGATGCTCGGCCACTTCGCTCTCGTCCATCACCTCGTAGAGATGCTGGGCCAAGGTCTCGAAGGCCGGGCGGAAGAAGGCGATGTTCTCGCCGATGCTCCAGCTGCGGTTGCGGGCACGCAGGAACCAGCGGGTGGCGCGGCGCACGATGCGGCGGCTGTAGAACATCAGCTCGAGCTGGGTGTTGGCATCCACCAGGTTGTCGCACCCTTCGATGTCACGCCACAGGGCGCCCAGACCGAACACCTCGCGGGCCATGGCGAAGCAGCAGGCCACTTCAGCCACGGAGGCACCGGTCTCGTCCTTCATCCGGCTGGCAAAGTTCAGCCCCATGTCGTTGACCAGCATGTTGGCAACGCGAGTGGCGATGATCTCGCCGCGCAGCGGATGCTGGGCCAGCTGGGCGCCGAATTTCTGCTGCAGCTGGGCCGGGAAGCTGGCCACCAGCATGTTGGCGAGGAAGGGCTCGTCGATCACTTCCGGGCAGTTGAGCTGCTCTTTCAGCACCATCTTGCCGTAAGCCACCAGCACGGCGAGCTCGGGACGGGTCAGCCCCTGGCCGGCGGCCATCCGCTCGGACAGCTCCTCGTCGGAGGGCAGGAACTCCAGCGCGCGGTCCAGCTTGCCTTCACGCTCGAGGCCCTGGATGAAGCGCTGCTGCTCTTTGAGCTGCTCTGCGCCACGGAAACTGGTGACCGAGATGGACTGGGACTGACGGTAGGCGTTGGTGATGACGATCTGCGCCACCTCGTCGGTCATCTCGTATAGCATCTGGTTGCGCTGCTTGAGGGTCATGTCCCCCGCCGCCACCAGCTGGTTGAGCAGGATCTTGATGTTGACCTCGTTGTCGGAGCAATCCACCCCGCCCACGTTGTCGGTGAAGTCGGTGTTGATGTGACCGCCCTGGCTCGCGTATTCCACCCGGCCAAGCTGGGTGAAGCCGAGGTTGCCGCCCTCCCCCACGATGCGGGCACGCAGGTCGCGACCGTTGACCCGCAGCACGTCATTGCTACGATCGCCGACGTCTGTGTCGCTCTCCTTGGCACTCTTCACATAGGTGCCGATGCCGCCGTTCCACAGCAGATCCACGTTCAGGCAGAGCAGCGCCTTGATCAGCTCGTTCGGGGCCATGCCGGTCTTGTCGGTGCCGAGCAGGGTCTGCATCTGCGGGCTCAGCTTGATGGACTTGGCCGAGCGCAGGAAGATGCCGCCCCCTGCGGAGATGAGCTCCTTGTTGTAGTCTTCCCAGCTCGAACCCGGCAGCTCGAACAGGCGCTTGCGCTCGACGAAGCTGCTAGCGGCGTTCGGGGTCGGGTCGATGAAGATGTGCATGTGGTTGAAGGCGCCCACCAGCTGGGTGTGCTCGGAGAGCAGCATGCCGTTGCCGAACACGTCGCCGGCCATGTCGCCTATGCCCACGCAGGTGAAGTCGCTGGTCTGGCAGTTGATGCCAAGCTCACGGAAGTGACGCTTGACCGACTCCCAGGCGCCGCGCGCCGTGATGCCCATCTTCTTGTGGTCATAACCGACCGAGCCGCCGGAGGCGAACGCATCGCCGAGCCAGTGACCGTACTCCTGGCTTATCTCGTTGGCGATGTCGGAGAAGGTCGCGGTGCCCTTGTCGGCGGCGACCACCAGGTAGTAGTCATCCTCGTCGTGGCGTACCACATCACGGGGCGGGATCACCTCGCCGCCGATGATGTTATCGGTGACATCAAGCAGGCCGCGGATAAACAGGCGGTAGCAGGCCTTGCCCTCTTCCTGAATGACGGCACGGGCCGCGCCCACCGGCATCTGCTTGCAGTAGAAGCCGCCCTTGGCGCCGACCGGCACTATGACGGTGTTCTTGACCTGCTGCGCCTTCACCAGACCCAGCACCTCGGTGCGGAAGTCTTCCTTGCGATCGGACCAGCGCAGGCCGCCCCGGGCGACCTTACCCCAGCGCAGATGCACCCCTTCCACCCGTGGCGAATAGACGAAGATCTCGAATTTCGGCAGCGGCAGCGGCATGTCGGTGATGCTGGCGGGGGCCAGCTTGAAGGAGATGTAAGGCTTGATGTTGCCCGCCTTGTCCTTCTGATAGAAGTTGGTGCGCAGGGTGGCGTCGATCATCTCCATGTAGCGGCGGATGATGCGATCGTCATCCAGGTTCGCCACCTGATCCAGCTTGGCGGCGAGCTCTGCGTGCAGGGTCTCCTCGGCCTTGGCGTCCTGCTTGATACCGGGATTGAGGCGCTGCTCGAACAGGGTGAACAACAGCTGGGCGATGTCGGGGTAACGGGTCAGCGTCTCCTCGATATAGGACTGGCTGAAGGAGACGCCGGTCTGGCGCATGTATTTCGCATAGGCGCGCAGCACCGAGACCTGACGGCCGCAGAGGCCGGCCCCCAGCACCAGACGGTTGAAGCCGTCATCTTCCAGGGTCTTGTTCCAGACCGCGGCGAACGCCTGCTGGAAGCGCTGCTGGCTCTGCTCCAAGTCGAAGGGCTGATCGCCGCGCAGCAGCATGGAGAAGTCCAGGATCCAGAACACCTCGCCGGTGGGGGTACGCACCTGATACGGGGTCTCACCGATGACCCTCAGTCCCATGTTTTCCAACATGGGCAAGACGTCGGAGAGGTGAATGGGCTCGGCGCGGTGGAACAGCTTGAGCCGCACCCGGCGATCGTTCTCCTCTTCCTGGGCGCGGTAGAACAACATGCCGAGCGGCTCAGCTTCGCTCAGACCGTCGAGGGCCATGATGTCCGCCACGGCGGAGCCCGGCAGCACGTCTTCTTTATAGGCGCGGGGGAAGGCGGTGCTGAAGCGGCGGCGCAGGGCGTTGCCACGGGCCTCACCGTAGTGGGAGAGCAGCACGGAATCCAGGCGATCATCCCAGCTGCGGGCGGCTTCAATCAGGTTGTTCTGTACTTCGTTCACATCCACATCCACGTTGTTATTGTTGACCCGCACTATGTAGTGGGTCCGGGCCAGCACGCCTTCGGAGAAGTAGACGTTGAACTCCACCTCGTCGTTGCTGCCAAAATACTTCTGCAGGATCTGCTGGGTCTTGACCCGCAGCGCCGTGTTGTAGCGCTCCTTGGTGACATAGACCATGCAGGAGAAAAAGCGGCCGTACACATCCCGGCGCACGAACAGGCGCAGCATGTCGCGCTCCTGCATCTCCAGCACCCCGAGACCGGTGGCCAAGAGCTCTTCTTCACGAGCCTGGATCAGCTCATCGCGCGGGTAGGTTTCCAACACGTTGAGCAGTGCCTTGTAGGCGTGGGAGCCCTTCTCGTGACCGGAGGCGGCCATGATGCGCTCGAGGCGATGGCTGATGAGCGGGATCTGGGTGGCGCTGGTGTTGTAGATGGAGGAGGCATAGAGACCGATGAAGCGATCCTCTCCCACCACCTTGCCATGCTCGTCGAAGCGCTTGATGCCGATGTAATCCACGTAGGCCGGACGGTGTACCCGGGCCTTGCTGTTGGACTTGGTGAGGATCAGCAAGTCAGAGCTCAGGGCCGCGTGGCGGGCGCTGGCAGGCATGTTGCCAAGGCGCTGGCCCTCGTCCTTGATGGAGTTCTTCATCAGACCCAGGCTCGAGGCCGGCAGCGGCAGTATGTCGTGATCCCCCTCCACCGCCTTGACGTCGTAGCGGCGATAGCCCATCAGGGTGAAGTTATTGGCCGCCACCCATTTGAGGAAGGCGACGCTCGAATCCACCTCGGCCTGGCTGACCGGGTTCTTGCGCTTTGGCAGCTCTTCGATGATCTCGTTGAGGCGCGCCAGCATGGGCTGCCAGTCCCCCACCGCCAGCGCCACTTCGCCGGCGACCGAGTTCAGCTCGGCGGTCAGCGCCTCCATCTGCTCCTCGCTGGTGAGGTGATCGATCTCGATGAGAAACGCCGTCTCCACCGAGGTCTGCTCGGCTGTGTTGTCCAGATCCAGAATGGCGCTGATCTTGCCTTCGGCGCCACGGATGAGGTGCAGCGGTTGGTGCAGCATCATGTGGGCCGTGATGTTCAGGCGCTTCAAGGCCATGCGGATGGAGTCCACCAGGAAGGGAGAATCCTGCAGGATGATTTCGACAATGGTGTGGGGAGACTGCCATCCGTGGCGGGTCAGCTCGGGGTTGTAGACCCGGATATAGGGCTCAGTGTCGGTGCGCTGGTTGAGTGCATTCCACAGGCTCAGCGCCGCACCATAGAGATCGCTGTCATTGCGATCGTGCAGATCTGTGCTGGCCATGTTGCCGTAAAACTTGGCAACGAAACATTCGACCAGGGAAGCACTCTTCTTGGGCAGTTTTTGATGGATCAGGCTGAGAACGTTTTCGAGCAGAACTGAGGTAGGGGCGTCTTTCAATGCCATTGCTAGTTTCCTTTTCGGACGACATCACAGACACGGCGACATCCACCCAGGATGCGCGCCGGTACAGAGTTGCAGCGAAGTGTAATGGCTTGGATCCAGGAAGGCGAGCAAAGGTGATAACGGGATGTTAAAAACAAGGGGCAGATCACGGCTTGGGTTGTGATAAATTTTGCCAAGTCGCTAAAAATCAGAAAATCTCACTGCCTTTAAGCAAATTAACCGGATAGATAGTGACTTAAAGCAGATATTTACCCGGAAATATGTTCAAGTTTTGTTAATTTATGCGTTTTACAGAAACAGGCAGAATTCCCTGCTGGCTTTATCGCCAAAAGCGGTCATCCCCACTCCCCATCTCGGCGAGGATCGCTAGATTATTCGACGCTAATTGACTCTCTCTAGCCTCACAAAGCGGTGATCATCCTCCGTGATCAGCCGGAAATGGCCGTGGACACCGTTGGTGGCGACGAAGGCGCGGATTTTTTCCAGCCCCAGCTCCAGGGTCAGCCCCTGCTCGGTGCGCACCACCAACCGCTTGGCCTGCCCCTGATACATCAGCATGATCTCATCGCGGCCGAGGGCCAGCCGAAAAGTATATTGCCGCACATTGGCTCCTTGATTGCCCTGACAGGTCTCATCATCAAACGAAACGGGCAGGAGAGCATGGCTCCCCTGCCCGTCATTCATATTCAGCCGCCGTTTACTGCGCCAGCGCCTTGCTCACCTTCTCGAACAGATCCCGTGCCAGCCCGTCCAGCTTGGCAAGACGAGTCAGCTCGGCACGAATGAGGGATTTGCGCCCCTCATCGAGTCGCTTGAACTGGATGAGCGGGGTGATGAGGCGGGACGCCACCTGGGGGTTGACCTCGTTGAGCTGGATCAAGAGATCGGTCAGGAAGCGATAACCGCTGCCATCGGGGGCGTGGAACTGCGCCTGGTTGTTCATGGCAAAGCTGCCCACCAGGGCCCGCAGCCGGTTCGGGTTGCGGATGCTGAAGGTGGGATGCGCCATGGCCTGCTTCACCTCGACCAGCACATCGGCGGCGGGTTTGGCCCCCACCAGTCGCAGCCAGTTGTCCAGCACCAGGCCGTCGTGGGCCCACTTGCCCTCGAAGTCGGCGAGCAGCGCGGCGCGGCATGGCAGCAGATGGGCGTTGGCCACCTGCAGCGCGGCCAGGGTATCAGTCATGTTGTCGGCCTGGGCATATTGCTCCCGCACCAGGGCATCGGCCTGGACCGGGTCCAACGCCGCCAGATAACCGAGCACCACGGCTTTGAGGGCGCGCTTGGCCACATCCTCGTGGACCACCTTGTAACCGGTCAGGCGCAGGCTCTGGTAGCTCGCCGCGAGGCGTTCCCCGAAGGCCTGGGCCAATTGACCGTGAATGGCGCCACGCACCTGATGGATGGCGTCGATATCGGCGGTATCGAACAGCTCGGTCAGGGTCGCCTCCCCCGGCAGGGTCAGGATCTCGGCCTTGAGGGCCGGGTCCAGCGCTGCCTCGTCGAAGATGGCGACGAAGGCGGCTAACAGGGAGTCGGAAACGGCGACGGGCTGCCCTTGCTGCACACGGGCCACGCCGGCGATCACCGCCTTGTTGACCAACATCTGGGCCGCGTCCCAACGGGCGAACTCGTTGTGGGCATGGCGCATCAGGAAGGCCAGCGCCTCGTCGCTGTAGTCATAGTGCAGCTTGACCGGGGCACTGAAGTCCCGCAGCAAGGAGGGCACTGGCTTGACGGCAACCTGGTCAAACACGAAGGTCTGCTCGTCTTCCAGCACGTTCAGCACCTGGCCAATCTGCTCGCCCTGGTACTGCAGCGGGATGACAGCGCCGTCCTCGTCATAGAGCTCGATGTCGAGGGGGATGTGCAGCGGCAGTTTTTGCGGCTGATCCTGGGTCGGCGGCGTGTGCTGGCGCACGTGCAGACGATAGGTGCCGGTGGCGGCATCGTACTCGTCGGTGACGGTGAGCTCAGGAGTGCCGGACTGGCTGTACCAGCGGCGGAAGCGACCGAGATCGACGCCTGAGGCATCCTCCATCGCCTGCACGAAGTCATCGCAGGTGGCGGCGGAGCCGTCGTGGCGCTCGAAGTAGAGCTTCATGCCGGCCTGGAAGTTGGCCTCACCCAGCAGGGTATGCAGCATGCGTATGACTTCGGAGCCCTTCTCGTAGACGGTCAGGGTGTAGAAGTTGTTCATCTCGATCACCACATCCGGGCGGATGGGGTGGGCCATGGGACCGGCGTCCTCGGCGAACTGGGGGCCGCGCACGGTGCGCACGTTGTTGATGCGGTTGACCCCGCGTGAGCCCAGATCGGAGGAAAACTCCTGATCCCGGAACACGGTCAGCCCCTCTTTCAGGCTGAGCTGGAACCAGTCGCGACAGGTAACCCGGTTGCCGGTCCAGTTGTGGAAGTATTCGTGGCCGATCACTCGCTCGATGCCGTGGTAATCGGTGTCGGTGGCGGTGGCGGGGTTCGCCAGCACGAACTTGGAGTTGAAGATGTTCAGCCCCTTGTTCTCCATGGCGCCCATGTTGAAGAAGTCCACCGCGACGATCATGTAGATGTCGAGGTCATACTCGAGGCCGAAGCGCTGCTCGTCCCAACGCATGGAGTTGATGAGGCTCTCCATGGCGAAACCGGCGCGGTCCAGGTTGCCCTTGTCCACGAAGATCTCGAGGGCCACCTTGCGGCCACTCTGGGTGACGTAGTGGTTGCGCTCCACATCGAAGTCGCCGGCCACCAGGGCGAACAGGTAGCTGGGCTTGGGGAAGGGATCCTGCCACTGCACGAAGTGGCGGCCGCCATCCAGATCGCCGCTCGCCACCTTGTTGCCGTTGGAGAGCAGGAAGGGATACTTGGCCTTGTCGGCGCTGATGCGGGTGCTGTAGCGCGCCAGAATGTCGGGCCTGTCGAGGTAATAGGTGATGCGCCGGAACCCTTCCGCCTCGCACTGGGTGCAGTAGGCATCGCCGGACTTGTAGAGCCCCTCCAGCGCCGTGTTGGCGGCGGGATCCAGATCCGTGACTATGGTCAGCACACACTCGGCCGGCAGGTTGAACAGGGTCAGGCTGCTCTCTCCCTGCTCGAACTGGGTAAAGGGCACACCGTCCAGGCTGACGCTGACGAGGGTCAGCCCTTCGCCGTCCAGCACCAGGGGCTCCTTGTGCTCGCCATTACGACGCAGGCGGGAGATGGCGGTGACCCGGGTCAGGGGCTCTTGCAGCTGGAAATCGAGATCGATGCTGTCGATCCAGTAGAGGGGCGCCTTGTAATCCTGGCGATACTTGGCCGTCATGGCCTGGGAGAGTTCGGTCATTATTGTCTGCTTCCACGCGTTGTTATTGACGTGTCAGAGGCTGGCACAACGGTTTCGCAGGGTCAAATGGTTTGCACGGCGGGCAGAGACGCCAGCATAAAGAAAGGGCGACCTAAGTCGCCCTTGTCATTACCTATCTCGAGAAGCCCTATCAGCTCTTCTTGCTGAGGGTGGCCAGCTCTGCCGTGATGTTCGCGGCTTCAACCTGGTACTCGTCAGGTGCCTCGAAATCGGTCGGCAGCTTGTCCAGACTCGCCACCGTCGGCTTGCCAAGACGGGTCAGTCGCTCGTTGGCTCGCACCAGCGCCTTCTCGTCCTGCTTGGCCTGCTCGGCCAGCCGTTCGGCTTCGTTCAGGGACACAGACTTCTTGTCCTTGTCCGCCTGATACTCCTTGATGTCCTGCATCACGTAGGCAAATTCCGGATCCTTGTTGATCCGCGCCTCGTGATCGGCCTTCAGCTTGGGCAGCAGGCTGCTGAAATCCCCGAGTTTGGTGTAACCGGCAGACGCTATCTTGTCCCAGGGCAAGGCGTTGAACTCGCGGCTCTCCCCGGTCTCGTCCGCAGAGACGGCGGTGGGGAAGCTGATGTCCGGTGCCACGCCCTTGTTCTGGGTACTGCCACCGTTGATCCGGTAGAACTTGGCGATGGTGTACTGCACGTGACCGAGCGGCTGCTCGTAGAAGTCATAGACCTTGGCGAGGCTGCGATGCTGCTGCACAGTGCCCTTGCCAAACGAGTTCTCGCCCAGGATCAAGGCGCGGCCATAGTCTTGCATGGCGGCGGCGAAGATCTCGGAGGCCGAGGCGCTGTAACGGTCGATCATCACCGACATGGGGCCACCGTAGTAGACGTTGCCATCGTCGTCGCCGTTGACCGTGATACGACCCATGTGATCACGAATTTGCACCACGGGACCGCTGGCGAAGAAGAGGCCGCTCAGGGCCGAGGCTTCGGTCAGGGCGCCACCGCCGTTACCACGCAGATCGACGATGAGACCATCTATCTTCTGCTTGTTGAGGCTGGAGAGCTCCTTGATGACGTCGTCATGCAGGTTGACATAGAAGCTCGGGATCTCGAGAACCCCTATCTTCTTGCCTTCCGCATTGATCACCTTGGACTTGGCGGCCCTGTCTTCCAGGCGCACCTTGTCGCGGGTCAGCTCGATGAGTTCGGTCTTGGCGCTGGCGCCCTTGCCGCGCTGGATCTCCAGCTTCACCTTGCTGCCTTTGGGACCCTTGATGAGTTCGACCACGTCATCCAGACGCCAACCTATTACATCGACAATCTTGCCATCGTCCTGCCCTACCCCGGTGATCTTGTCATCGGGCTTGAGGTGATTGGACTTGGCGGCCGGGCCACCGGGCACCAGGGAGCGGATGACGGTGAAGTCATCTTCTGCCTGCAGCACGGCCCCGATCCCTTCCAGCGAGAGATTCATCTCGGTGTTGAAGCGATCGGCGCTGCGCGGCGACAGGTAGCTGGTGTGCGGCTCGATGGCACGGGCGAAGGAGTTCATGAAGAGCTGGAACACGTCCTCGCTCTCGGTCTGGGACATCCGCTTGATGGCGTTGTTGTAACGCTTGCCAAGCAGCTCCTTGATCTCGGGCCACTCCTTGCCGCTGAGCTTGAGGCTCAGGGCATCAAACTTGACCCGCTGGCGCCACAGCTCGTTGAGCTCGGCTTCATCTTTGGGCCAGGGAGCCCCTTCCCGATCGAAGATATAGTTATCTTTCTGGGTGAAATCGAAGGGAGTGTCGAGCAGTTTGAGGGCGTATTCGAACCGCTCGTAACGCCGCTGCTGACTCAGGTTGAACATCTCGTACGCGGGCGCCAGCCGTCCTCTCTCGAGGTCGGTGTCAAACCCGGTGCGGTATTTTTCAAAGCGACTGATATCAGAGGCCAAAAACAGGTTGCGGCTGTAGTCCAGATTCTCCAGATACTTGTCAAAGATCACGGAGGAAAAGGCGTCGTCCAGCTTGAACTGTTTGTAGTGGGAGCGGGTAAACAGATTGGCAATTCGCTTGCTGGCCGTAGCATGTTGGCTCTCTTGAGCCAACACAGGCAAATCACTTTCCTTGAGCACCGGCTCGATGGCCTGTGCAAGCCCGGCAAGCGCCAGGCTACAGGCAACGAGGGAAAAACGAATTACGCCATGCTTCAACATTTGTCTCCTTAGAGAACCAGATGCTCGAACTTGACCCGCAACATCATGCCGGTCTGCAATTGAACCTGTACGTCGTCCTTGGTCACTTCCTTGATGGTCGCGGGGACAGGGTTCTTGCCCAACACCACGCGCACACCCTGGTCCACTTTCAGCGTAGCGGCATCTACTTTCACCAGCGGAGCTTCGGTAACGGGAGCGGCCTTGGGGGCGGCTTTCGGCTTGTCGGAACGAGCAGCATCGGCCTTGCGCGGCGCGGGACGGCGCGGCTGCTTTGGCTTGTCTTCTTTTTCCTTGGTATTGGTGCGGCGGCTGGCAAAGACACGTTCTTTGCTCTCTTTGAGCGCCTGCTTGGCATGTTCGATGTGCTCTTCGGTCAGCACTTCGCCCGGGTTCCCGTCCAGATCGACACGGGCCTGGCCGGCCTTGAGGCCATGCAGGTAACGCCAGCTGGAGGTGTATTGACGCAGAGCAGAGCGCAGCATGGTCTTGGAGACTCTCTCGTCGTCAGCAAGACGCGCGGCCAGATCCTGGAAGATGCCAATCTTGAGTGGCTTGGCCTCTCCTTCAGCGATGAAGCAGGCCGGGAATTTCTCGACCAGGTAGGCAACGATCTCTTTACTGTTCTTCAGCTTTTCAGTGTTTTCCATGTATAACCTTGGCTTTCATATAGACGCACGGGCATGCCCGAACACAACAAAGGCCCTATTATAGAGAGCTTGGGGCCTTTTGCGAACCATCTAGCAATGACTTAGAGCATGCTTTCCAAAATTTGCACCGTTTCTTCCAGGCCAAGCCGGTCCTCGGCGTCGAAACGGTTAAAAATCGGACTATCGATATCCAGCACCCCGATGATCTCGCCAGCGCGGCGCACCGGGATCACGATTTCGGAGTTGCTGGCACCGTCACAGGCGATGTGACCCACGAACTGATGCACGTCATCCACCAGCTGGGTCTTGCCCTCTGCCACCGCGGTGCCACAGACACCCCGGCCGACGGGAATGCGTACACAGGCCGGCTTGCCCTGGAAGGGGCCGAGCACCAGGGTATCTCCCTGCAGCAGGTAAAAGCCGACCCAGTTGATGTCGGCCAATTCCTGATTGAGCAAGGCGGAGAGGTTCGCCAGGGTGGCGATCATATCCGGTTCCCCCTCCAGCAGCGCCTGGGCCTGCTGGTTGAAGGTGCGATAAAATGCTTGTTTTTCAATCATGATTAAATGAACTTCACTCCTTGATAATCACTGCAAGGTACCGTCCTGTCTGAAAAATTCAAATCAAATTTCACTTACTCCCCCCGCCTGGCGCCAAATAATACGCAGATTTAACGGACGACGGAGAGCGCCAACTGCTGGCGCTGGCCATTGCTCCACTCGAGGTTGAGCAGCCAGGTCATGGTGGTCGAGGTGCAAGATCCGACCTGTGCCCTGCCCTGCCAGCCACCGTCGATGGCATCAAACTGCACCGGGATCCGGCCCATGAACATCTCTTTTCCTTCCAGCCAAGCGTTCACCGGCGTGATGGTCGGTTCCCCACCCTGAAGACGCAAAACAAAGTCATGTTCGGCCTTCACCGGCGACCCGTCGACGGCGACCGTGAGCGGCTTGTCATCGATCAAAAGACCACACGAGCTGTGGGACAGATCACAAATCTGATCATTTTTCCCTTCCGCTTTCATCGTCGGCGAGGCCGAAAACCAGGTTCGATAGGCTACCAGGGAGAGCAAAATGGCCATGACAATGGTCAAGTGCCCGATTTTGCGTGAAGTGAGTCTCTCTTTCATGAAAAAACAGCCTTGTAAGGTACTTAAAAAATGCCATTTTCGTGATCTTGCGCAAGGTAAAAACTGACAAGCGCGAGACCCGTCGGAGCCAAATATATCACTGTTTGTACTGTTATTTTACCGGTCAGTTCAGTATCATTCCCAATGAATTTTCATTTAACCACATTTTGCTTTTCCTTTTATTAACAGATGTTAACGGAAGGATTTTGCAAATTCGGGGTGAAAATGGTCCAGAACACCGGACAAAAAACAAACAACAGCATCGGAAGCGGAATACAACGATGAGCCATACAACGAACCACCCTGAGTACAACTACACCGTTGTGCGCCAGTTCACCGTCATGACGATCGTCTGGGGAATTGTCGGTATGTCGGTTGGTGTACTGATTGCAGCCCAGTTGATCTGGCCTGCCCTGAACTTCGATACCCCCTGGCTGACCTACAGCCGCCTACGTCCCCTGCACACCAACGCGGTCATCTTCGCCTTCGGTTGCAGCGCCCTGATGGCAACCTCCTTCTACGTGGTACAGCGCACCTGTCAGACGAGACTGTTTGGCGGCAAGCTGGCCTCCTTCGTGTTCTGGGGCTGGCAGGCGATTATCCTCTCCGCCGCCATCTCGCTGCCGATGGGGTACACCAGTTCCAAGGAGTATGCCGAGCTGGAGTGGCCCATCGACATCGCCATTACCGTGGTCTGGGTCGCCTATGCCGTGGTCTTCTTCGGCACTCTGGCCAAGCGCACCACCTCCCACATCTATGTGGCGAACTGGTTCTTCGGTGCCTTCATCATCACGGTGGCCGTGCTGCACATCGTCAACAACATGGAGATACCGGTCTCCGGCATGAAGTCCTACTCCATGTATTCCGGTGCCATGGATGCCATGGTGCAGTGGTGGTATGGCCACAACGCGGTGGGCTTCCTGCTGACCGCCGGCTTCCTGGGCATGATGTACTACTTCGTACCCAAGCAGGCGGGGCGCCCGGTTTACTCCTACCGCCTCTCCATCGTCCACTTCTGGGCGCTGATCTCCCTCTATATCTGGGCCGGTCCGCACCACCTGCACTATACCGCCCTGCCTGACTGGGCACAGTCCCTCGGCATGGTGATGTCCCTCATCCTGTTCGTCCCCTCCTGGGGCGGCATGATCAACGGCATCATGACCCTGTCCGGCGCCTGGCACAAACTGCGTTATGACCCCATTCTGCGCTTCCTGATCGTGTCCCTGTCGTTCTACGGCATGTCCACCTTCGAAGGCCCCATGATGGCGATCAAAACCGTCAACGCCCTCTCCCACTACACCGACTGGACAATCGGTCACGTCCACTCCGGTGCCCTGGGCTGGGTTGCCATGGTATCCATCGGCGCCGTGTATCACCTGATCCCGAACCTGTTCGATCAGGGCCGCATGTACAGCATCCGCCTCATCAACGTTCACTTCTGGCTGGCGACCGTGGGCACTGTGCTCTACATCGTCTCCATGTGGATTTCCGGTGTGATGCAGGGGCTGATGTGGCGTGCGGTCAACGACGACGGCACCCTGACCTACAGCTTCGTGGAAGCGCTGCAGGCCTCTTATCCCTTCTACTTCGTGCGCTTCCTGGGTGGCTGCTTCTTCGTCACCGGCATGTTGCTGATGGCCTACAACGCCTATCGCACCATCACTGCGCCCAAGGGTTCCCTGGAACCCGTCGCACAGCCAGCATGATTGAAGAGGTCCAAGCATGAGCAACAAAAACCGTCACGAGATCTTTGAAAAGAGCGTCCCCATGCTGGTGGTCGGCATCATCTTTGCCATCAGCCTGGGGGGCCTGGTCGAAATCACCCCCTTGTTCTTCCAAAAGCAGACCACAGAGCCGGTGGAGGGCCTCAAGCCCTACACGGCACTGCAGATGGAAGGGCGCGATATCTTCATCCGCGAAGGCTGCACCGTCTGCCACAGCCAGATGATCCGTCCGTTCCGCGCCGAGACAGAGCGCTACGGCCACTACTCGGTCGCCGGCGAAAGCGTGTGGGAGCACCCCTTCCTGTGGGGCTCCAAGCGTACCGGTCCGGACTTGGCCCGCGTCGGCGGCCGTTATTCCGATGACTGGCACCGCGCTCACCTGATCAACCCGCGCGATGTGGTGCCTGAGTCCAACATGCCCTCCTTCCCCTGGCTCGAGACCAACGTGCTGACCGGTGAACTGACCGGCAAGAAGCTGGCCCTGTTCCGGGATCACTTCGGCGTGCCTTACACCGACGCCGACATCCAGGGTGCAAGCGAAGCGGTGAAGGGCAAGACTGAGCTCGATGCCCTGGTCGCCTATCTGCAATCACTGGGTCATGCCCTGAAATAAGGAGTCGGGATATGGATTACGGCACATTTCGCGGCCTGTATACCTTGCTGCTGATGATCATCATGATCGCCATCATCGTCTGGGCTTACAGCAAGCGCCGCAAGGCCTCCTTCGACGAGGCTGCCAACCTGGTTTTTGCCGATGACGAGCAACCCAGTGCTGATAACAAGAACGCAGGAGCGAAGCAATAATGAGCACTTTGTTTAGCATTTTTGTGACCGTCATAAGCCTTGGGACCATACTCGGCTGCTTCTTGCTGCTGGTCTGGTGCCTGCGCGACAAGATGGGCACCGAAGAAGGGCAGCCCATGGGGCACACCTTCGACGGCATCGAGGAGATCAACAACCCGTTGCCGAAGTGGTGGTCCTACATGTTCCTCTTCTTCATCGTGACCGGTCTGGTCTATCTGCTGGCCTTCCCGGGGCTGGGCAACTGGAAGGGTCTGCTCGGCTGGCAGAGCTCCAACCAGGACATTCGCTCCCTGGAAGAGTCCAAGGCCGCGGTAGCCTCCGCCAAGGCTGAAGGGCGCGCGGTCGAGTATGATCGCGAGCTCGCCAAGGCCGATGAGGTCTACGGCGCCAAGTTCCGCGAGCTGGCCTATCAGGCCGACGGCAAGAGCTACCGCCCCATCGAGGAGATAGCGGCCGATCCGGAAGCCCGCAAGGTGGGTCAGCGCCTGTTCCTGCAAAACTGCTCCCAGTGCCACGGCTCCGATGCCCGCGGCGGTCGCGGCTTCCCGAACCTGACCGACAGTGAATGGCAATGGGGCGGCGCGCCTGACCAGATCAAGACCACCATCATGGGCGGTCGTCAGGGGGTCATGGCCGCCTGGGGCGAGATCCTGGGCCAGGACGGGGTGAAGGAAGTGGCCTCTTATGTACTGAGCCTGTCCGGTCGCAAGGTGGATCTGGTGGAAGCCAAGAAGGGTGAGGCTCGCTTTGCCATCTGCGCCGCCTGCCACGGTCCGGATGCCAAGGGCGGCATCGCCTTCGGCGCGCCTGACCTCACCAACAACACCTGGTTGTACGGCGGCTCCCGTCAGGTGGTGGAGCAGACCATCACCCACGGTCGTCACGGTGTCATGCCGGCCTGGAAAGACATCCTGGGTGAAGACAAGGTTCAGCTGCTGGCATCCTATGTCTACAGCTTGTCCCACAACGGCGAGCAAAATAAGCAGTAACATGTGATAAGCACGTGATTACGCAGCAAAAAGCCTCGACTCTTCGAGGCTTTTTGTTATCTTGTGTTGGCTGAAAAGCCTCCATTTTGTTAATCATAGGTTTCGGTAGCACTATGACTCAACCCTGGTATCGCCAATTCTGGCCCTGGTTCATCATCGCCCTTCCCTGCGCCGCCGTGGTCGCGAGCATCGCCACCGCCATCATCGCCAGCAAGGACGGTGTCAACCTGGTGGCCGAAGACTATTACAAGCAGGGCAAAGAGATTAATCAGGATCTCAGCAAGTTCGATCGCGCGGAAGCCTTAGGCATCCGCATCGCCCTCGAGGTTAACGGCAATGAGCTGACCTTGAACCCCCTGTCCGGTGATTTCCCCCGTGGCCAGGCCCTGCGCCTCTCCCTGTTCCACCCGACCCTGGCGGGCCATGACAGCGAACATCTGATGACCGCCGATGGCAAGGGCGTCTATCGCCTGATGCTGGACAAGCCCCTCACCGGCAAGTGGCACATCCGGGTCGATGCCTTCAACCATGAATGGCGCCTGCAAGAGACAGTTCAACTGCCGACCAAGGCCCCCATCGAGCTCGATCCCAAGGGACGCTGAGCCACAGAGACCGGTGGCGCGCCTTGCGCCGCCCGGTTTCAATCATGCCCCTGCGCCCTTGCCCGCTTAACGGACCACCCCAAGGAGGGATCACATCATGACCGGCTGTTTTCACTGCGGTGAACCGGTACCCGCTGGCAGTGATTATGCCCTCGAGATCAAAGGCATCCGCCAGCCCATGTGCTGCCCTGGCTGCCAGGCCGTGGCACAAACCATTCTCGAATGCGGCCTCGCCAGCTATTACGAACACCGTACCGCCCCCGGCATCAAGGGAGAACTGGTCCCGAGCGAACTCGCCGCCCTCACTCACTACGATCTGGCGGAAGTGCAGCAGGACTTCGTGGTAGAAACCAAATCAGGCAGTCAAAAGCTTCGCGAAATCCAGCTCAGTGTAGAAGGTCTCACCTGCGCAGCCTGCGCCTGGCTCATCGAGCGTCACCTCACCAAACTCCCCGGCCTGCACTATGTGAACGTCAACACCACCACCCACCGCGCCCGTATCAAGTGGGATCCGGCCGCCCTCTCCTTGAGCGACATCCTCAAGGGCTTCGCCAAGATTGGTTATCGCGCCTATCCGTTCCAGACCCACAGCCAGGAGGCGCTCTACGCCCGCGAGGTGCGCAGCTACATGTTCCGCATGGCGCTGGCGGGGCTGGGCTCCATGCAGGTGATGATGTGCGCCGTGGCGCTCTACATGGATCTCTTCATCAGCGTCGAGGAGGAGTTCATGATCTACTTCAAGTGGATAAGCCTGCTGCTCTCGACCCCCATCATGATCTACTCCGCCCAGCCATTTTACGTGGGGGCCTGGCGTGCCCTGAAACAGGGCCACCTCTCCATGGATGTGTCTGTCTCCCTGGCACTCATCGGCGCCTTCGTCGCCTCCATCTGGGCCACGGTATTCAACACAGGCGAGGTCTATTACGACTCCATCACCATGTTCGTCTTCTTCTTGCTGCTGGGGCGATTGCTCGAGCTCAGGGCCAGGCGCAAGGCATCGGAATCTAGCTCCAACCTGGCGCGACTGGTGCCCATCATGGCGACCCGTATCGACGAGGAAGGGGAACACGAGGTGGCCGCCAAGACGCTGCGAGTCGGCGATCGGGTACGGGTACTGGCCGGTGCAACCCTGCCCGCCGACGGCATCATAGTGACGGGGGCCGCCAGCCTGGATGAAGCCATGCTGACCGGCGAGCAGCTGCCCCTGCTCAAGCAGGCCGGGGATCCTGTGTATGCGGGCACCATCAACACCGATGCGCCGCTGGAGATCCGGGTCAGCCACCCCATAGAGGAGTCGCGTCTGGCCCAGATCATGCGACTGCAAGACCACGCGCTGGACGACAAGCCCGCCATCGCCCAGCTGGCGGACGTGCTCTCTCGCCACTTCATCCTGGTGCTGCTGGTGATCGCGGCGCTGGTCTGGACCTTCTGGCACTTCCACGCCCCCGAGCGCGCCTTCTGGGTCACCCTGTCGGTGCTGGTAGCGACCTGCCCCTGCGCCCTCTCGCTCGCCACCCCCACGGCACTCACCTCGGCCACCGCCCACCTTACCCGCAGCGGCATCTTGCTGCGCCGCGGCCATGTGTTGGACGTGCTGACCCGCGCCAACCGGGTGGTGATGGACAAGACAGGCACCCTGACCACGGGCAACATCAGCCTGCTCAGCACCCAACCCTTGGCCAGTCTCGGCGAATCCGAATGCCTCGCCATCGCCCGCACCCTGGAGGCCTATTCAGAGCACCCCATTGCCCGCGCCTTCAAGCGCGCCGCCCCCACCGACATCCTGCTGGCGGCGAGCGAGGTGGCCCCCGTCATCGGCCACGGCATCCAGGGCATGATTGCCGGTACCCAATACCGGATTGGCAGTGCCCGCTGGCTGGGCTTGAATGACGACCAAAACCCGGACAAGCAGGAGAGCGGCCTCATCATCTATCTGGCCGATGAGACCCGGCTGCTGGCTCGCTTCACCCTGGCCGACACCCTGCGGGCGGACGCCAAGGCACTCATTCAAGCCTTCCAGGCCGCCGGCCTCAAGACCACCATCTTGACCGGCGATGGCTCGGCCGAGGCGGATGCCGTGGCCCGTGAACTCGGGGTGGACGAGCTGGTGAAGGGCATGACCCCGGATGGCAAGCTCGCCTACCTCAAGGGACGGGAAGCGGCCGGAGACATCAGCATCATGGTGGGGGATGGCATCAACGACGCCCCCGTGCTGGCTGGTGCCCACGCCTCTTTTGCCATGGCGGGGGGCACGGATCTGGCGAAAAACAGCGCTGATGCCATCTTGCTGGCGGACGATCTCTCCCGCCTGCTGGCGGCCCGCACCCTGGCGCTGCGCACCCGCAAGATCATCAAGGAGAACTTCGCCTGGTCCATCGGCTACAACCTGCTGGTGCTGCCGCTGGCGGCGAGCGGCTGGCTGCCCCCCTATCTGGCGGCGGCGGGCATGTCCCTGAGCTCCCTCATAGTCGTGACCAACTCCATGCGGCTCAACCGCTGACCCACACCAGGCTCATGGCCTGCCTGCGCGGCAGGCCACATTTCTCGCCGATGGCGGCTGGCTCCGGGCCCAAACAGGGTTACCATGGGGCCTTGTCGTGAGCGGCACACTCAGGTAGAGACCATGAACATCATCTTCGTCCTCATTCCCATCGCCATTTTGTTCGTCATCATCGCCGGCGCCGTCTTCTTCTGGGCCATTCGCTCCGAGCAGTTCGAGGATCTCGACCGTCAGGGCTCCAACATCCTGTTCGATGAGGAGCAACCGGCTGCCAAGGCTGAGGAGAAGGATAAAGAGTGCCATGACCAGCCTTGATCTGATGGGTGCCCTGCTGGTGGGGCTGGCGGGCTCAGGCCACTGCATCGGCATGTGCGGCGGGGTCTCGGCGGCCCTCTCCATGGCCATTCCCCCCAAAAGCCAGCACTTCTGGGGACGGCTAGGTTATCTGCTCAACTACAACCTTGGCCGGATCCTGAGCTACGTCATCGCAGGCGCCCTGGTGGGCGGCTTGCTGGCCAGCGCAGGTGAGCTCGGGGCCGGCAAGCACGCCATCGCCGGCCTGAGGCTGGTGGCGGCATTGCTGATGATAGCCCTTGGCCTCTATCTGGCGGGCTGGTGGCAGGGTGTTCTGCTACTGGAGCGTATAGGGGCGACATTTTGGCCCTATATCAAGCCACTAGCTGGCAGATTTCTCCCCTTTCATTCGCCCCTGCAGGCCCTCCCCTTTGGCATGGTGTGGGGCTGGCTCCCCTGCGGCCTGGTCTACTCCATGCTGACCTGGAGCGCGGCGGCGGGATCGGCGGTTGGCGGGGCGCTGGTCATGCTCTTTTTCGGCCTCGGCACCCTGCCGACCCTGTTTGCCCTGGGGGGCCTGGCCGACCGCTTGCGTTACTGGCTGACCCTGCGCAGCCTGCGCCTCGGCGGCGCCCTGCTGCTCATCCTTTATGGCCTGCATACCCTCTGGATCGGACTGGTCTCCTTTTGAAACGCTATCCAAAACGGATGAGTTGGTGGTAAACTTGTTTGATATAAATCAATTATTCGTTTGAGCCTATGATCCCGGACAAGAAACCTGGCAGACGTATTCAGAGCGGTGGCTGTGCAATTCATTGCCAGGATTGCAGCATCAGCCAGCTCTGCATTCCCTTCACGCTGAACGACAACGAACTCGATCAGCTCGACAGCATCATCGAGCGTAAAAAGCCGATCCAGAAGGGTGAAGAGCTGTTCAAGGCCGGCGATGAGCTGAAATCCCTCTACGCCATCCGCTCCGGGACCATCAAGTCTTACACCATCACAGAGCAGGGGGACGAGCAGATCACCGCCTTCCACCTCGCAGGTGACCTGGTTGGCTTCGACGCCATCCACAAGCAGGCTCACCCCTCCTTCGCCCAGGCGCTGGAAACCGCCATGGTGTGCGAGATCCCGTTCGACGTGCTCGACGATCTCTCCGGCAAGATGCCGAAGCTGCGCCAGCAGATCATGCGTCTGATGAGCAACGAGATCATGGGTGATCAGGAGATGATCCTGCTGCTCTCCAAGAAGAATGCCGAAGAACGTCTCGCCGCCTTCCTGCACAACCTGTCGGTACGTTTCTCCGAGCGTGGTTTCTCCGCCAAGGAGTTCCGCCTCTCCATGACCCGCGGCGACATCGGCAACTACCTCGGCCTCACCGTCGAGACCATCAGCCGTCTGCTCGGCCGCTTCCAGAAGTCCGGCCTCATCAGCGTCAAGGGCAAGTACATCACTGTCCTGGATCACGTGGCCCTCGGCGTCATGGCCGGTGCAACCCGCCCTCCTTGCGGTTGATCCTCTCCTAGCTTTTCTGTTTCCAGCCGGATCTGTTCGTCCCGAAATTTGATCCGGCACACCTTCCCGCTCCTCCCCTTGGACTAAGCTGTAAAGGCTAAAGAGTTGCCATCATTGGCGTTTTTGCCAAGGAGGAGAACATGGTCAAGTACCGAAACATTCTTGTGGTGATCAACCCGGAAGAGGAGCGCCAGATAGCGCTCGAACGCGCGGTCAAGGTCGCCGAGCTGGACGAGGGCGCCCAGCTGACCCTGCTCCTGACGATTTACGACTTCTCATACGAGATGACCGCCATGCTGTCGGTGGACGAGCGCGAAGAGATGCGCCATGGCGTCATCTCCCAGCGTCGGGAATGGCTCGACGAGATCTTGCAGCCCTATCGCGCCAGAGGGCTTGAGTGCGAGATCAAGGTGCTGTGGCACAATCGCCCGTTCGAATGCGTGATCCAGGAGGTGCTGACTCAGCGCCACGATCTGGTGGTCAAGGCGACCCACAAGCACTCCTTCCTGCAAACCTTCATCTTCACCCCGACCGATTGGCACCTGCTGCGCAAATGCCCCTGCCCCGTGCTGCTGGTGAAAGAGGGTCACTGGCAGCGGGGTGGCAACATCATCGCCGCCATCAACTGCTCCAGCGACGATCTGGAGCAGAAGGTGCTCAACGAGCGCATCACACTGGAGGGGGCGGCCATCGCCGACCTGCTCGGTGCCAACCTCTATCTGGTCAACACCTACCCGGGCACTCCGGTCAACGTGGCCATCGAGCTGCCCGAGTTCGACCCCAACGCCTATAACGACGCCATTCGTAAACACCACGAGGATATGCTGCGCGAGCACGCCGATCAGTTCGGTATCGGTCACATGTGGACCCGAGTGGCCGAGGGGCTGCCGGAAGAGGTGCTGCCGGACATGGCAGACGATCTCAAGTCCACCCTGATGATCATGGGCTGTGTTGGCCGCACCGGCCTCTCCGCCGCCCTGCTTGGCAACACGGCCGAACACGTGGTCGATCGGCTCAACTGCGACATCCTGATCCTCAAACCGGACGATTACAGCTGCTCGGTGGATGACAGGCGCCATCCGGCATAAGCGTTTCTTGCCCTCCCCCGGGACATGGCTATAATAAGCCGCTTATTTTTGTCCCGGGTTTGAGGCCATGCACGAAGAGCTTAACGCCAAAGAGAAATACAGTTTCAACAAGCTGCAGAAACGCCTGCGGCGCAACGTGGGTCAGGCCATCGCCGACTTCAACATGATTGAAGAGGGTGACAAGATCATGGTGTGCCTGTCTGGCGGCAAAGACAGCTTCGCCATGCTCGATATCCTGATGAGCCTCAAGGCCAGCGCCCCCATCCATTTCGATCTGGTGGCCGTCAACCTGGATCAGAAACAACCCGGTTTCCCCGAGCACGTGCTGCCAGAATACCTGGCGGCCCTTGGCATCGACTTCAAGATCGTCGAGGAAGACACCTACTCCATCGTCAAGGACAAGGTACCGGAAGGCAAGACCACCTGTGCCCTCTGCTCCCGTCTGCGCCGTGGTATTCTGTACCGCACTGCCCAGGAGCTGGGTTGCACCAAGATTGCCCTCGGCCATCACCGCGATGACATCCTGGAGACCCTATTCCTCAACATGTTCTACGGCGGCAAGCTCAAATCCATGCCTCCCAAGCTGGTGAGCGACGATGGCAAGAATGTGGTGATCCGCCCGCTGGCCTACTGCAAGGAGAAAGACCTGGTGCGCTACGCCGAGGTCAAGGCCTTCCCCATCATCCCGTGCAACCTGTGCGGCTCCCAGGAGAACCTGCAGCGCAAGGCCATCAAACAAATGATGCAGGATTGGGATCGCCGCTTCCCCGGTCGCATCGAGACCATGTTCACCGCCATTCAGGACGTGATCCCGAGCCACCTGCTCGATCACAAGCTGTTTGACTTCAAGAGCATCAACCGCGACTCCGGCATCATAGACGGTGGCGACAAGGCATTCGATCCCCCCGAGCTGCCCACCGCCCCCCTGCTCAACATCGACGAGATGGATGTGCTGGACGTCATTGAGGTGCGCTAAGCCCCCGTTGGTTATCATGCAGCAATGAAAAAGGAGCGCCTGGCGCTCCTTTTTTATGACTAGATCTCGATGTTGATAGGGTCTGCAAGCTCGCGCCCGCCTCAGCCCTTGTGCAGCCAGGGGGTCAGGCGCAGGATCTCGCCTTCTAGTTGCAATGAACCCGCCGCAAACTGGGTGAGCAGCTCATTGCCAAGCAGCAGCTGGCCATCCTGCCAGGGCAAGGCCTGCTTGCGATCGCCATCGACGAGATAGGCGGTGCCGCTCGGGCTGACCAGGCTGATGCGCACCCCCTCCATGGCGGGTAGGAAATGCTTGCCTATCATGCCCGCCAGCTTGTCCAGCAGGCTCTGCATCTCTTGCGCGCGCTGTTGCAGCTCATGCACCGCCATCTTTCCCGACGAGGCATCGGCCATCACCTGCACCGACAGATCGCAGCGCTCATGGGGCTCGCCCAGTTCGACCCAGACGCTGGCCTTGTCGAGATTAAGATCGTCGTCATAGGGCAGGCGCAGCTCGCTGTCCACCGTCACCTCGGCGGGCACTTCCCGCTCCGGGGTCGATACCCGGGCCGAGAGCAGGGTGCAGCGCTGACCGTTTTGCGGATCGGTCAGGTAAAAGCCGAGCCGGGCCTGACCAAAATCCCCCTTGGCGGCGGTCTTCATCTGGCTGTAGAAGGTGGCGTATTGCAGCTCCAGTTGTTGCGACGCAAGGGAAGGCGCTGCCAGTGCCAGGGTTGGCAGCAACAGCAGGGTGGCCGCGAGGCCCGCACTCATCTTTGTCATGTGCAATCCTTTTGCATCCGCCGCTCAGGCGTTGAAGTGATCCGGCCCCTGCGGGGTATTCTGCTCCCCCACTTCGGTCACCTCGACGGCAACCCCGCACAGGTCCCGATAGAGGATCCCCTTGCAGTTGAAGTAGAGGGGCGCCACCCAGATAAGTCCCAGGCCCATGGGAATGACGGCCAGTACGAACAGCACCATCATGACCCCGTGCAGCAACACTATGCTGGACCAGCCACGGGCGAACAGCTTGAGGGAGACCAGGATGGCCTGGGCCGGTGACAGGCCGCGCTCCAGCACCAGGGGCACGGTGAACACCAGCCCCATGCCAACCAGGGCCGAGGGAATGAAGGCCAGCACCACCGGCAAGCCCACCAGTTCGAACAAGGGGCCAAACAGGCTGGTGATGAGGCTGCCGAGCAGACTCAGGCTACCGAGGCGCAGGAAGTGACGGAAGAAGTCGAACACCTGGTTTGGCCGGGCCCGCACCCCCACGGATTGCTGCAAGCCCAGCATGTCGAGGGAGGAGGTCATGGGGGACATCACCACTGTGATGAGCAGGCTCAATACCAGGGCCATGTCCATGTCCCCCTCTTTGCTCACATAGGGGGTCAGCAGGGTATTGCTCAGCAGGATCCAGATCGCCATCACCCCGGCGATGGCCAGCGCCAGGCCGAAACCGGTGCGCCGGGTCTGTTGCCAGCCCTCTTTCAACACCCCTTGCAGGTCCAGACGATATCCCTGGCTGAGGGACTGTTCGAGGGTTCCACCGATCCGCATTTTATTACTCAATTGACTATCCAACATCGAAAGCGACTGATCCAAAGTGGCACATTATAGCGATTTGACCGGGCATGCGTAGCCGTTTTTCCTGTTATCTTCTGTTCAGAAAGTCATTGATTTCACACAAAGGTGTTCAATTTTTCCATACAAGATTGGGCCCTGATATGGCCTCGGCAGTGACTCGAACAACTCTCCCTTGGCCCGGGAGGCGCATGGGGGTAGGATGCCGAAGGCCTGTCCGGCGACCTTGCCGGGCTTGACCCCTGACTCCCATCCCCTGACTCGTACACAAGGAGACCTGCCATGTCTGATCTGACGCTCTACCTCGCCCCCGGCACCTGCGCCATGGCGGTTCGCATCGCCCTGGTGGAGGCCGGCGCCCCGCACCGACTCAAACTCGTCGACTTTTCCGTCGCCGAGCAGCGCTCTCCCGCCTATCTCGCCATCAACCCCAAGGGGCGGGTGCCAGCCCTGGTCACAGAGCGCGGCGTGCTGACCGAAACCCCGGCCCTGCTGCTCTATGTGGCCCAGCGCTTCCCGGCCGTCGGGCTCGCCCCCCTCGACGATCCCTTCTTGTTGGCGCGCATGCAGGAGGTCAACAGCTTCCTCGCCTCCACTGTGCACGTCTCCCACGCCCATGGCCGGCGCGGCAGTCGCTGGGCCGACGATGAGCAAGCCATCGCCGCTATGCAGGCCAAGATGCCGCAAAACATGCGCGATGGCTTTGCCGAGATAGAGCACCACTACCTGGCCGGTCCCTGGGTGCTGGGAGATCGCTTCAGCCTGGCCGACATCTATCTGTACGTGGTGGCGAGCTGGCTCAAGAGTGACGGAGTCGCCATCGACGAGTTCCCCAAGGTGGCCGCCCACACGGCGCGCATGTTGGCCCGCCCCGCCGTGCAACAGGCGCTGATCATCTGATCCCCCGCGGGCCAGCGCTCTGCTGGCCCCATTTGTACTTCATGTTTGCCCCGCATTGAGATCGTTTTCACATTTTCGTCATCTGTTCCTAGACCCGTTAACGGATAAGGCCTATCTTCCACCCCATGACGCAACCGGTTGCGTAACCGGTTGCCTTGCAGAACAAATAGCATACGAAGACGGGCCCTAACCCGCGTCTGTGCTAAAAATGAGGTGCTGTATGAAACGAGGCGTACTGCTCAATGCTCCCCTGAGTGCCCTGCTGGCAACCATGGGTCACACCGACGAGATCACGGTCTGCGATGCGGGTCTGCCCATTCCGGTCGGTCCCGAGCGCATCGACTTGGCACTGATGGCGGGCACCCCCAGCCTGCAGACAGTGGTGGCCGCCCTGTTCACCGATCTGGTGGTGGAGAAGGTCATCATGGCGAGCGAGCTCAAGACGGTCAGCCCGCTGGCCCATCAGGCCCTGCTTGATCAGATTGCCGAGCACGCCCGTGATCAGGGCAAGCCCATCACCATAGAGTACTGCCTTCACCAGGAGTTCAAGGCCCGCTCCCATCAGAGCAAGGCTGTCGTGCGCAGCGGTGAGGTCACCCCTTACGCCAACCTCATCCTCTGCGCCGGCGTGGCGTTCTAAGTGATCAAACAAGCCCTCAAAGGAAGCTGCAAATGAGCACAACCTCCTCGGCCCCCTCGCCCATTCTGGAACTCAGCGGGATCGTCAAGACCTTCCCCGGTGTGCGCGCCCTCGATGAGGCGGGCCTGCGGGTTTACCCGGGTCAGGTGATGGCCCTGCTCGGCGAGAACGGCGCCGGCAAGTCCACCCTGATGAAGGTGCTGACCGGCATCTATCAGGCCGATGCGGGCAGCGTCAGCTACCGCGGTCAGCCGGTCCACTTCAAGGGACCGCGGGATTCCCAGGATCAGGGCATCAGCATCATCCACCAGGAGCTGAACCTGCTGCCGGAATTGTCCATTGCCGCCAACATCTTCCTCGGCCGCGAGCCACGCACCCGCTTTGGCAACATAGATCACCGCCAGTTGCGTGAGCGGGCCAGCACTTTGCTGGTGCGGCTCGGGGTCAAGCACGGGCCGGACACCCGGCTCGGGGATCTCTCCATCGGCGAGCAGCAGATGGTGGAGATAGCCAAGGCGCTCTCCTTTGATGCCAGCGTCATCATCATGGACGAGCCGACCGATGCCCTCACCGACACAGAGACGGATCAGCTGTTTGCTGTCATCCGCGAGTTGCGCGAGCAGGGCTGCGGCATCGTCTACATCTCCCATCGCTTGAAAGAAATTTTCCAGATCTGCGATCGGGTCACGGTGCTGCGCGATGGCAAGTGGATCGGCGAGAAGGCGGTGAGCGAGCTCGATGAAGACAAGATCATCGAGATGATGGTGGGCCGCCGGCTGGAGGAGCAGTACCCGCGTCTCAAGCGCGAGCTCGGCCCCGTCAGCCTGCAGGTCAAGGCGCTGGCCGGCCCCGGCGTGCGCGGGGTGGATTTCGCCCTGCATCAGGGGGAGATCCTGGGCTTCAGCGGCCTGATGGGATCCGGTCGTACCGAGCTGATGAAGCTTATCTACGGCGCCAACCTCGTCACGGCCGGTGAGATAGCCGTGGATGGCAATGTCTTGCAGCCACGCAGCCCTGCCGATGGCCTGGCCGCCGGCATCGCCTACATCTCGGAGGATCGCAAGGGGGATGGCCTGGTGCTGGAGCTCTCGGTGCGCGAGAACATGAGCCTGTGCGCCCTCACTGAATTCTGCTCATATGGAAAGATTGGCGGCAAGATTGACGGCAAGGCCGAGCGTCAGGCGGTGAGCGATTATGTACGCCTGTTCAACATCAAGACCCCGAGTCAGGATCAGCTGATCAAGCTGCTCTCCGGCGGCAACCAGCAGAAGGTGGCCATCGCCAAGGGGCTGCTGACCCGGCCCAAGGTGCTGATCCTCGACGAGCCGACCCGCGGCGTGGACGTGGGGGCCAAAAAGGAAATTTATCAGCTGATCAACCAGTTCAAGAAGGAGGGGATGAGCATCATCCTGGTCTCCTCCGAGATGCCGGAAGTGCTCGGCATGAGCGATCGCATCCTGGTGATGCACGAAGGGCGCATCAGCGCAGAATTCATGGCCCAGGACGCCAATCAGGAGAAACTGATGGCGGCGGCAGTGGGTAAACAGTGGCAAGCAGAGCAAGAGGCACAGCAATGACAACCCAAACCCTTCCCAGCCGCGGCATCATGAGCAAGAGCTGGTGGATAGAGAACAAGTCCCTGATAGCTCTCCTGGTGCTGATCGCGGTGGTCTCTTTCTTGAGCCCGAACTTCTTTACCGCCGACAACCTGCTCAACATACTGCGCCAGACCTCGGTCAACGCCATCATAGCGGTCGGCATGACGCTGGTTATCCTGACCGGCGGCATCGATCTCTCGGTGGGATCTGTGCTGGCCCTGTGCGGCGCCCTGGCCGCCTCCATGGTGGCCATGGATCTGCCCATCGCTGTGGTGGTGCCGCTGACCCTGGGTGCCGGCGCCCTGCTTGGCAGCATCAGTGGTCTCATCATTGCCAAGGGCAAGGTGCAGGCCTTCATCGCCACCCTGGTGACCATGACGGCCCTGCGCGGCGTGACCATGGTCTACACCGAAGGACGCCCCATCTCCACCGGGTTCAGCGATGGCGCCGATCACTTCGCCTGGCTCGGGACCGGCTACCTGTTCGGGCTGCCCGCCCCCATCTGGCTGATGGCCATCGTCTTCCTGCTGGCCTGGTTCATGCTCAACCACACTCGCCTGGGCCGCTACATCTATGCCTTGGGCGGTAACGAGTCCGCTACTCGCCTCTCCGGCATCAACGTGGATCGGGTGAAGCTGGCGGTTTATGGTCTGTGCGGCATGCTGTCGGCACTGGCGGGCCTCATCGTCACCTCCCGCCTCTCCTCTGCCCAGCCGACCGCCGGCATGGGGTATGAGCTGGATGCCATCGCCGCCGTGGTGCTGGGGGGTACCAGCCTGATGGGAGGCAAGGGCCGCATCATGGGGACCCTGATAGGCGCCCTCATCATCGGCTTCCTCAACAACGCCCTGAACCTGCTCGACGTCTCCTCCTATTACCAGATGATTGCCAAGGCCAGCGTGATCCTGCTTGCCGTGATGATCGATAACAAAAGCAATAAATAACAACCCAAACCAGCCACACACAAGGAATGAAACGATGAAAAAGCTCAATACCCTGCTCGCCGCCGCCATCATGTCCGTGCTGGGCACCGCCCAGGCAGCCGATCACACCCTGGCCATGGTGGTCTCCACCCTCAACAACCCCTTCTTTGTCACCATGAAGGAAGGGGCGGAAGCCAAGGCCAAGGAGCTTGGCTACGAGCTGGTGGTGCTGGACTCTCAAAATGACCCGGCCAAGGAGCTCTCCAACGTGGAAGATCTGACCGTGCGCAAGGTCAACGCCATCCTGATCAACCCGACCGACTCCGAAGCCGTTGGTAACGCCATTCGTCTGGCCAACAAGGCCAACATCCCTGTGCTGACCCTGGACCGCGGCGCGGCGCAAGGGGACGTGAAGGCCCATATCGCCTCCGACAACGTGGCGGGCGGCAAGCTGGCCGGTGACTTCATCACCGAGAAGCTCGGCACTGGCGCCAAGGTGATCCAGCTCGAAGGGATCGCCGGCACCTCCGCCGCCCGTGACCGTGGCGAAGGCTTCGCCCTGGCCGTGGCCGCCAACAAGCTGCAGGTGCTGGCCTCCCAACCCGCCGACTTTGACCGCACCAAGGGTCTGAACGTCATGGAAAACCTGATGGCCGCCCACCCGACCGTGCAGGCGGTGTTCGCCCAGAACGACGAGATGGCACTCGGTGCCATTCGCGCCGTACAGGCCGCCGGCAAGGAAGTGATGATCGTCGGCTTCGATGGCACAGACGATGGCAAAGCCGCCGTGGCCAAGGGTAAACTGGCCGCCACCGTGGCCCAGCAACCGGCGCTGATCGGTGCCATCGGCGTGGAAACCGCCGACAAGGTGCTCAAGGGCCAACCGGTCGAGAAGTCCATTCCGGTACCGCTGCAGATCGTCAGCAAGTAATCGCAATCAGGGGGAGGCTTGCCTCCCCCTTCCCGCTTTTCGTGCCCCCTGGCTTGGGCTCATGCCGTGCCCAAGCCAGGATGCATCAGGAGTAATGACTATGAACCGTCTCGTTGTGCTGGGCAGTGTCAATGCCGATCATGTGCTGCGCGTACCCCACTTTCCCCGTCCGGGTGAAACCCTGACCGGCCATGGTTACAAGATTGTCCCCGGTGGCAAGGGCGCCAATCAGGCGGTCGCCGCCGCCCGGTTAGGTGCAGAAGTCTCCTTCATCGCCCGGGTCGGAGACGATGCCATCGGTCGCCAGATGCGCGATGGCTTCGCCAACGACGGCATCGACGTGAGCGCGGTGGAACTCGATGAGCAGCTACCCACCGGCATCGCCATCATCTATGTGAGTGACGAAGGGGAGAACAGCATCGGCATCTCAGCCGAGGCCAACGGCGCCCTCTCCCCCGCCATGGTCAAGAGTCACGAGGCCATGATTGCCGCCGCCCACACCCTGCTGCTGCAACTGGAAGTGCCGCTGGAGAGCGTGTTCGAAGCCGCCAGACTGGCTCGTGCCCACGGCACCCGGGTGGTGCTGAACCCGGCGCCGGCTCGGCCGCTCTCCGATGAGCTGCTGGCCCTGGTGGATCTCATCACCCCGAACCAGACCGAGGCAGAGCTGCTGACCGGCATCAAGGTGACCGACGAGACAAGCGCCGCCAAGGCCGCCGCCCGCTTCCACCAGATGGGCATAGCTGAGGTGATGATCACGCTGGGCTCGCAAGGGGTCTATTGCAGCCACCATGACCGCCAGATACTCATACCAGGATTTAAGGTCGCAGCAGTGGATACCACTGCCGCAGGTGATACCTTCAACGGTGCCCTGCTGGCAGCGGAGCTTGCGGGAGCAGATTTTAGCGCCGCGGTGCGCTTTGCCCACGGCGCGGCGGCCCTCTCGGTCACCCGACTGGGGGCCCAGAGCTCCATCCCGGCCAAGACAGAGGTGGATGCCTTCCTGCAGGCCCACCTTGCCCAGGGGTTCTGATGGCCAACATCAAGGAGGTGGCGGCGCGGGCCGGGGTCTCCACCACCACGGTTTCCCACGTCATCAACGAGACCCGCTTCGTGGCCGAGGAGACCCGGGAGCGGGTGTTCGCCGCCATGCAGGCCCTCAACTATGCCCCGAGCCTGGTGGCCCGCAGCCTCAAGGTGAAGGAGACCAACAGTATCGGCATGCTGGTCACCACCTCCAGCAACCCCTTCTTCGCGGAAGTGGTGCGCGGGGTGGAGCGCTATTGTTTCGAGCAAGGCTACAACCTGATGCTGGGCAACACCGAGGGTCAGGCCGAGACGGCCCTCTCCTACCTCAAGATGATGCTCAGAAAACGGGTCGATGGCCTGCTCATCATGTGCAGCGAGGGGCAGCAGGAGGTGTTCAATCAGCTCGACTGGCTCAAGAGCCTGCCTGTGGTGGTGATGGACTGGGGCATGGAAAACAAGGAAGTGGATCTTATCGCCGATAACTCCCATCGCGGCGGTTACCTGGCCACCCGTCACCTGCTGGCCCTAGGTCACACCGACATCGGCTGCATCACGGGCCCCCACAGCCGCGCCCCCGCCGATCAACGCCTGGCCGGCTACGCCCAGGCGATGCAGGAGGCGGGCCTTGTGCCCAATCCGGCCTGGATCCAGGAAGGGGACTTCGACTGTGCCAGCGGCCACGACGCCATGCTGCGGCTGCTCAGCCAACCCAGTCGGCCGAGCGCCCTGTTCGTGTGCAACGACATGATGGCCATGGGCGCCATCAGCGCCGCCCACCAGGCAGGGCTCAAGATACCCCAGGATCTCTCCCTGGTCGGCTATGACAACGTGGCCCTGGCCCAATACATGTCGCCGCCGCTCACCACCATCAATCAGCCCAAGGAGGAGCTGGGACGCCTCGCCGTCACCCGCCTGCTGGCGCGGATCAACGGCGAACAGATCGATAATCGCATGATCACGGTGGAGCCAAACCTGACGATCAGAGAGTCTTGCGCCACCTTCCTCCCCCGCTGATGGCGCAGCCTCGGCAATTCAGAACCCAATAAAAAAGGCGACCTCAGTCGCCTTTTTTATTCACTCAGATTCAATAGGTTTCCCGCTGCGCCATGGTATCGGCCGTCAGCTCCCTCACCCCAGGGTGACCGAGGCGCACCAGCCCCAATTGCCGCGCCACCGGTTGCAGCAAGGCAACCTCATCGGCAGCCCCTGGCAGCCAGTAGTGCACGGGCCAGCCGGCTCGCAAACAATCCGGCGTCCGGCTGCCGAGCTCGCTCAAGGCCAGCACGCAGCCACAGCGGCGCACCTTGGCCAGCAGCGCGGGATCCTCGGCGAGGGTCGGCAGCGCCAGGATCATGGCCCCCTCCGGCAAGACGGGCAGATAGGCCAGCACGTGGGTCAGCTGCGCCTGCTGCTCCAGTATCAACAGCAGGGGCCGTGAGTGGCTGGATTCAGAGAGCAGCCTGGCGATCACAGGGCCCAGAATGCCCCGCTCCTGCATCCAGCCGACGTCACAGCCCTGCTGCCCCACCCGCCAGCGCAGGCGAAGGGCGGCCACCACCTCTCCCCGCTCATCCCCCAGCTCATCAAACAGCGTCTCCAGGGGGGATGGCGCCGCCCCTGCCAGCCACTCCCGCAACTGATGCAGCTGACGCTGGTGCATGACCAGGGCCGCCTTCATGGCCGGCTGGAACCAGATCAGCTCGGCGCTCTCTCGCTTGGCCTGATTGAGGGCCAGGATGGCCTGCTCCAGCAGGAGATCCGCGCTATCTTGCGCCTCGGGGCGAGCCACCCCGAAGCGGCATGCCAGCGCAAAGCTGCTCTCCCGGGTCACGAATTCGAACTGCAACAAGGTCAGCAAGGCCGCCATCTGCGCCTCCAGCCGCGCCTCATCCCCATGCAGGATCAGCGCAAACTCGTCCCCGCCTAGCCGGTAGGCCCGGCCAGGATGGGCCTGGCGCAACTTGGCCGAGACCGTCTGCAGCAGGCGATCACCGACCTGATAGCCGAGCAGATCATTGACCTGCTTGAAACGCTTCAGATCCAGCACCACCAGGGCCAGGGCCCGGCTCTTTTGCAAGGATTGCCTGAGTTGCCCCTGCAGGGCGCGGCGGTTGCCGAGACGGGTCATGGGATCGAGCAAGGAGAGGCGGCGATTTTGCAAATTGGCGCGAATGAGGGCAAACACCAAAATCCCCCCCATCCCCAGCAGGATCAGCTGCCAGATCTGGAGCCAGAACAGGCTCTGGCGCAGCTGATTGACAGTCGCCTCCCGCTCCTGACCCGAGAGGATCTGATCTCCTATCTGCTCCACCTGATCGGTCAGTGCGCTGATCCGGGCCTGCGCCTCATCCAGGGCAGCCCCTTCTTGCAGCGCCCCGGCCTGCATCTGGGGATCCAGGGCCTTGATCTGCTCAAACAGCCTGGCCACGACCTCCCCCAGCCCATGGCGGGTGCGGGCATCGGCGGTCTCGCTGCTGATCAAAAACACGTCCAGCCGATTCCACAGCAGATCGTAATTGAGGCTCAGGGTGGCCATGTCCAAGCGGCCCGCCCGGTAGAGACGCAGCTCGTAGAGGAAACGCTGGGACTCCAGCATGACCTGGCTGATGTTCCAGTGGATGTTGCGATAGAAGATGTCGACCAGCTGTTCATGCCGGTTTTGCAGGACCAGACCCCACACGGAGGAAAAAAGAAATAGCAGCGAAATGGCGGCGAGCAGCAGATTGTGGCGATGCCGGCGAGTCACTTGATGACCTCGATACGAATGATCTGCCACACCATGCAACTGTGGATCGGGGAGATATCGAGCTCGGGGTGATCCGAGAGCGGCATCAGCAGCCAGAGCGGCCCCTTGTTACGCCGGGTCAGCGGCTTGTCATCCTCGTAGCGCACTAGGGTCAGGGGCACCTCGGCAAACTGGGCGAGATCCAGCTGCTGCTGATAACCGTTGAGGGCCGACACATTGATGAGGCTGGCGTGTTTGACGCCTTGCGACGCCAGCACCCGCGCCAGGGTAGGCCCGCGGTAGCTGTGTACCCCGCTGGTCCAGGGGGTGGCCGTCTTGAACTCGGTCTGGGGCAAGGCCGCCAGCGCCGCCTCATCCAGGTTGATGGCCTGCTTGTCAGGCAGCACCAACTGCAACAGGGGGGAAGATGCCTCGGCGCCGACCGTCGTCAGCGCCAGCAGAGAAAAAGCGATCCAATGCTTCAAGATACTCATGATTCGTTGCGCCAGCTGCACCCGGTAGTTTACGGGTCAGTGTGGCGGCTTCATGAAACCATTGCAACTGTGCTGTTACACATTAGTTATGGGCCACGCATCTCCATCCAGTTGTGTCCCGGCGCCGCTTTGGGCTGATGCACCCCGAGGGATTGCAGCAGCTCGTCCACATAGGCGGGCACCAGCACGGACGCGGGGCCGTAGCGCTTCTCGTCAAACTGGCTACCCACCTCACTTGGCTCCAGATTGAGCTCTATGGTGTGGGCACCATTGAGGCCCGCCTCATGAACGAAGCCGGCCGCCGGATAGACGGCCCCCGAGGTGCCGATGGAGATGAAGAGATCGCACTGGGCCAGGGCGCTATAGATCCTGTCAAGCCCGAGGGGCATCTCCCCGAACCAGACCACATGGGGTCGCAGCGGCTGGGGCAGCTGGCAGCAGGAGCAGAGCTCATCCTGATGAAGATCTCCGTGCCATTCGATCACCTGGCCCGACACCGGGCAGCGCGCCTTGAGCAGCTCTCCGTGCATGGGGATCAGGTTCTTGCTGCCCGCCTCGCTGTGCAAATTGTCGATGTTCTGGGTGATGAGGGTCACTCGCCCCGGCAGCAGACGCTCGAGACGGGCCAGGGCGTAGTGGGCCGGATTGGGGTGAATATGTGGCTGCTGCAATTGATGACGGCGAGCGTTGTAGAAATGCTGCACCAGCACGGGATCCCGTGCATAGCCCTCAGGGGTGGCGACATCCTCAACCCTGTGCTCCTCCCACAGGCCATCGCTGGCCCTGAATGTCTTGATACCGGACTCGGCCGAGATGCCGGCACCTGTGAGGATCACGATATGTTTGGCTGACTGCACCATGGTTGATTTCCTCCGACGGGTAACAGGCTGACCTTAGCACAGGGGCCGGGGCCGGCACATTCGCCCTTGGTCTTATGTGTGGCTCAAGGCCAGGGTGCCCAGCACGCTGAGATCCAGCCTGACGAACACCATCTCCCGCCCCGTGACCAGGGTCAGCGGCAATCCTAGCCCCTTGAGCAGGGCCAGCATGGGGCGATTCTGGCCGAGCACCTCGGCGGTCCACTCCCGGATCCCCTCCCCGTACGCCAGCAGCGCCAGCGCCAGCAGGATGCGCCGCCCGGCTCCCTTGTGCTGGAAGTGGTCTGCGACTATGCAGGAAAACTCGGCCCGATCCGGGTGCAACCGGCGCCGGATAGACTGGGCCATGGCCAGGGGCACGCCCTCGGCATCCGTCAGCAGCAGCGCAATCTGGGGATCGCGAGGGTAGTCGATGAAAAAAGCAAGCTGCTCGGCGCTCGGCGGCTGTTTGGGGCGCATGAAGCGCAGGTAGAGGCTCTGCTCGCTCTGGGCGGCATAGGCGGCTTCGAGGCGCGCCGGATCGCTCCCGGCCAGCTCCCGCAACCAGCAATCACGGCCCCCGACCACCATCATGATCGGCAGATCTGTCCGGGTGGCGGGATGGAGCCAGCCCGCCAGGCCCGCCTGCAAACGCGCGGGATCGGCGGGCCAGCACAGGTAGCGAGTCACCAGCGCCCCGAGATGCCGCGATCCTGCCACAAGCCGCTATCTAACAGGTTGAAGGGATCATCGAGATAGAGCGCAATCCCTAACTCTCTGGCGCGGTTGATGAAACGGCTCAGCAGGGAGTCTGCCGCCATCGACTCCAGCTCCTGCAGCAGGTGTTGCCCCAACAGCAGATGCTGGAACGGCAAGCGCTCCAGCTCATCAAATGGCAGATGCTGACCATTGTCGAGCAAGAGCGCCAGCCGCACCCCGGCCATGCTGCCTTGCAGCACCAGGGCGAAGCGATCCGACTGGTTTAGCACCTGATCGCGCTTGTGAACGACCAGGGTCAGCTCGTTTGGCAGCCGTCCGTGCTGCTCCAGCCGTGCCTTGAGCTGTTCCCAATGGGGAGGCAAGCCACTCACCGCCAGCCAGATGGACCCACTCGGCGAGGCTCCCGTGAGCGAACCGAACTGCCCCAGCCGCTCCCCCTGCCAGTTGCGGATGGTGCGCTTCAAGCCACGCATCCTGATGGAATGCTGCGGCCCCAGGTAGAGGGACTTGAGCAGCCGCAGCAGATCCAGGCTCTTGAGCGGCTTGGCCAGCGCCGCCAGCACATTGAAACCGGCATCGTGCAGCAGGCGACGCGCCCCGTCGATCAGGGTCTGATCGTGGGCGGACAACAAGATGATGGGCAGGCCGCTGTGGCGGTATTGGGGATGGCCCAGCAGCAGGCTGATGGCATCCTGCTCCGCCAGGCTGAGATCGCAGATAAGCAGCCCTATCTGCTCCTGCTCCAGGGCCTGCAGGCAGCTTGCGCCGTCCTGCACCCATTGGCAGGGCAAGCCCAGCTCCTGAATTTCCTGCTGGATGCAGGCGCCCTGGAAGGGATGATCTTCGAGCAACAAGACCTGCAATCCGGCCAGCCAGGTGTGCCAGCGCTGCACCAGGGCCTGCAGACCTTCCTGCCAGGGGTCAGTCATCTGATAGAGCCCCTGCCCTGCGGCCATCAACTGCGGGAAATAGGGCTCCCCGGCGTGGGCCGCCGGGTCGAACAGGGCGATGGCGCTGCTGGCCAGCCCCTCTTCCCAGCGCCACTGGGGATCGGGTTGGGTGCGATGCAGGCTGGCATAGTCAGGCACTCCCGCCGCCTTCACCGCCTGGTAGGAGACGGCGTCCAGAGCGTAGACAGTGACGGGGTGGAACACGGGCGCCAGGCTCACGTCCTCCTCCAGCAGGGCTAACAACTCTTCCTCTGTGATGATCATCTCATACTCTCTTGCTCAATTGCCGACAGACCTCATCAACTGCCTGGGTCAGCGGCTCAACCAAGGGCTGCTCGGGTGACTGCTGCCAGGCGTCTATCACCTGGACCAGCGGCATCGCCCCCACCATTTTGGCGGCCCCTTTCATCTTGTGTAAAGCCGTCTTGAGGGCATTGATGTCCGCTTGTGTGACGCAGTGCTCAATGTCCGCCAGATCCTCGCGGGTCGATGCCAGATAGAGGCTGACCAGCTCGGCGCTCAGTGGCATCAGGCCCTCCTTCACCCAGCTCGGCGTGTCACTCTCCTCTTGCGGCAACGCCTCCGAGCCCTGCCCGGAGACGCTGCGCAGCAGAATGGCCAGATCTTTTAACAGAACCGGCTTGTCCAGGTGACCGTGGCAGCCGCACTCGGTCAGCCGCTCTGCCGCCTGCTCGCTCAAGTCGGCAGTAATAACGTAAACGGGCAGATGTTGCCAGCGGGGCGAGGCGCGCAGCTGTTTACACAGCTCGGCGCCGTCCATCACCGGCATCTGCAGGTCCGTCAGCACCAAGTCGACCTCTTGTCGCTGCAAGATCTCAAGCGCCAGCCGTCCGTTGGCCGCGCTCAGTACCTCGGCCCCCAGCTGGCTCAGCTGCATGCTGATCAGCACCCGGTTCACCTCGTGATCTTCGACCAGCAGCACCCGCAGACCTGCACCCGGCATGCTGGCGCGCTCCTCCGGCCCCACATTGAGCCTGGGTTGCAGCAAGGAGACGACCGAGCCCGGGATCCAGGGCTCGTCCTGCCAATGCCAATGACGCAAGCCCTGCTCGTCATGCATGGCGCTCAGGCAGGGAGCCATGGTGGTCTCCGTCACGCAGACCTCCCTCAGCCAAGCGCGCATGTAGGCGAGCTCTTCGCCTTCCAGTTGCAGACAGAGGGCGCTGACGCGGGGTTGCCAGTGGGACTTCTCCCGCAGGGGGCGCAGGGGGAATGTGCAGAGGAAGCGGCTGCCCGCCTGCTCCCGGGAATCGACTGCTATGGTGCCTCCCATCTGCTCCATCAGCTGGCGACAGATGGCAAGCCCGAGGCCCGTGCCCTGAGCCCGGGTCTGGCCCGGCTCCTCCCCCTGCTCGAAGGGCAGGAACAGCCTGGGCAGCAGCTCGGCGCTGATACCAGGCCCCTCGTCATCCACCCCGCAGTGAACCGAGTCTCCTTGGCGCCGCGCCCACAACACCACCTCGCCCCGCTCGCTGAACTTGATGGCGTTGGAGAGCAGGTTGTGCAGCACCTGTTGCACCCTGTGGGGATCCAGCTCCAGCAGGGCCGGCAGGCTGGGATCGAGGTGCAGCCTGAGCTGCAGCCCCTTGGAGCGCGCCTTGGACCAGTGCACGGCGGCCACGTGCTCGCACAGCTCCACCAGATCGGTCGGCTGGGGCGAGAGGCGCAGCTGGCGGGTCTCGTTGCGGCTGAAATCGAGCACGTCGTTGAGCAGCCCCAGCAGCTCGTTGCCCGCCTGCCTGACGTGGGTCAACGCGGAGGTCTGCTCCGGCGAGAGGGAAGTCTGATCGAGCCACTCCAGCAGCCCCAGGATGGCATTCATGGGGGTGCGAATTTCATGGCTCACGGCGGCGAGGAAGCGCCCCTTGGCAAGCACCGCCTGCTGGGCCTGCTCGTGGGAGATCTGCAGCGCCTGCTCCTGCTCGACCCTGACGGTCACATCCTGTACCACCCCATAGATGCGCCACCCCGGCCCCTGACGGCGGCCGCGCCCGGAGAACTGCAGCCAGCGGCTGCCCTTGCTCGGGTGGCGATAACGCAGCAGATGGGAGAAGGGGCGGCCCGCCAGCAGCATGGCCAGCATGGGGGCGCGCATCTCCCGCCTGTCCTGTCGTGCCAGCCGGGTCAATGTCTCGTTGGGATTGAGGCGGATCTGTTGGCTCGCCAGCCCCAGCAGCTCATAGCTACCACGACTGACGAACTCCATGCGGCCGATGGCGCCCTCCACCAGGGTGAACTGGAGCACCACCCCGGGTACCGTATTGGTGAGGGCCCTGAGCCTTCGCTCCGCTTGGCGCAGCAAGCGGGTGCGCTCGCGCAGGGCGCTGATATCGGACAGGGCGATGAGATCCCCCGCCGGGGCCTGCAGACCGAGCTGCAGGGGGATCTGGGCGTAGGAGTAGACCTGCTCGCGCAAGCCAAGCTCCCCCTCCCCACCCTGCAGTTGCGGCGCGGGGAGCTGCAGGTCGGCCCCGTAACGGGCCTCCAGCTGTTTGGCCCGCTTGTTGCGCTTGATGATCTCGCCCTTGTCGCTTCGCAAGAACACGGGCACCGGCAGCGCCTGGAACAGGGATTCCCGGAACTTACTCTCGAGCGCCAGCGCCTGCTCCGCCTTGTGGCGCTCACGCGCCTCCTGGGCCAGTTGCTGGCGGGAGCGCCAGATCAGCCAGATGACCGCCGTGCTGATCAAGAGCGCCAGCAAGACGGATGCCAGCCAGAAGCCGTAGCTGACCCCCTCCTGCTGGTTCAGGATCAGCCGGTGCCAACGCTGGGCCAGCTCGTCCACCTGCCGATCGTTGATGGTCATCAGACTCTGCTCCATCACCCCGGCGAGCCTTGGCTGATCGCCCCGGATGGCAAAACCCAGGCCGAAGGTCTGGGGCAGCTCCTTGATGGTTAAGTCCGCCAGCAGGTTGTTGCGCATGGGGTATTGCAGCTGATAGAGCTCCGCCAGCATGGCATCGGCGCCCCCCTCCTGCACCGCCTTGATCCCCTGTTGCAGGGTATCGACCCGCACCCACTCATGGTGACCGAGCCCGGCCAGCAGGCTCGGATCGTAGAGTGCGGCGGGCACCACTATCTTGCCCTTCACCTCGTCAATGCGCTCATGGGCACCCAGCTTGCGACTGACCAGGGCGTAGCGGCTCATGGCCACGATCCGGGTGAAGTGGAATTCTTGACCCAGAGACGGCGACTCCTGCAGGCCGGCCATCATGACCGCCTCCCCGCTGCGCAACTTGGCCAGCGCCTCCTCCTTGCTGGCGGCCGGAATGAGCTCGAAATTCAGCCCGGTCTGGCGGCTCACTCGCTGCAACACGTCGCCGCTCCAACCGGCGAGCCTGCCCTCCTGGTTGATGCCGCTGTAGGGCATGAAACCGGGCGCCGCCACCAGCTTGATGGTGCGGGCGGTGCCGATGAGCCAGGCCTGCTCCTTGTCGGTGAAGTGCAAGGGATTGATGTCCTGCTCGCTCTGGGGCAGATAACGCCCCAGATCCCGGTAGAGACTGCCCGGCGGCAGGAAGCGGATCGCCGTGTCCACCAGTTGCTGCAACTCGGGGCGATCGCGCATCATCAGCCGATACCCCACCACCAGATCGTCGCTGCGAAGACGGCGCAGACGCAGCCCCTCGTCGGGATACTCCCGCATTAAATATCGCAATTGCAGGTAATCACCGAGGTAAGCACTGCCTTTTTCCGCAAACAGTGCCAGATACCAGTTGTCGGCATCGGTCAGTTGCAGCTGGGTCGACTTGGGGTAGAGGCGCTTTAGCACCTCGCCCGCCTGCCAGATGGGCGACACCAGGAAGGCCGCGTGCTCCAGATCCCCCCGATAGAGGATGGCGGACTCCGCCTCCAGCATGGTGCGGCTGAGCAACATGCCGTTCTCGGGTTGCTGGGTCGGGCTGATGTGCGGGATGAGATCGCAGCGCCCTTCTCGCAGGCCCTGCTCCACCGCAGGCCAGTTAGGCAGCGTCTTGAAGTAGAGCGGCACCGGCAGCTGGCGGGCGAGGCGCGTCATCT